>DATGJB010000186.1:0-8413 GCA_035295425.1 Chloroflexota bacterium
GCAGATGACAGCATATCCGGCCAGCAAGCCGGCTGTGCCGCACGCGAGGAGCACTTCTCGACTCGCCGCTCGATGGCGTACCCGAGCAAAGAGAATAAGGAAGGCGCCAAAGAGGAGAATCGCGGCGACCTGATGACTGAAGAACCAGGTCGAATAGGGATACGCAATGGTGCCCAGAGCGTATGTAGCGCTGAGTGCAAGCGCCCAACGCTCGCTTCCCAAGAGTCTGCTGAGGAAGAGCCATAGGAGAACGGCAAAAAGTGCCGATGGCAGGATTACGAGAAAGTAGGTAATTGCGTAGCGCATGTACACGGTGTTGCGCCCCACCGCGTAACGAAAGTGGCTGAACGCCTGGTACCCTGTGGCGCGCCGACCTGGGAACACGAGTCGAAGTCCCGCATACAGCGGAACGGCCAAGAAGGACAGGCCCGGAGCTTTGTCGCTGTAGTAGTGGCCGCGGTAGTACGACTCGTCCCCGAGACGCGTGTGATATGCATCGATGTTGACCGTACCATGGTCGACGATGCTGAAGGCTGGGTACAGATGGCTCTCCGTGTTGAAGTTCGGCGAGGACGACGTGACGTACGCGTACGACAACACCAGGAGCCAGAAGTAGGCGAAACCGACCCGCTGGCGGCGCGTACTCGGCTTGCGCTTGCTGCGATCGAACCGATCACGGAATCCCATCATGGGTCTGGCACCTCTCGCTAGATCATCGGGCGCAAGCCGCGCCTCACCGGGGAAGCGCCTCGCAGTGAGCAGCCTACCAGCGTTGAGCGATTTCCGCTATGGTCCGAAAATGCCGAATTCTGTTCGCATGCACGCGCTGAGAGTAGACCTTTCCGGCGATGAGCTGGTGGGTAAAAGGAGTACTCACTTTTCCGCTATCTGGCTACGTTCAGCCCATGGGCATCTGGCCTACGAGCGCGCTAGTGTAGTAGCGATGCAACTGCCCAAGCCGTCTCCTCTTCCGGTTCGCCTGGCTGCTCCCGTTGACGTGCGGCATGCCGCTCGGGCGCCCTTGACCATTGCCGCGATGACGCTAACGTCGTACGCGGTATGGCTAGCGAGCTACCTGGGCTCGGGCCATAGTATCTGGGGACTCGTCCTTGTAGGTCGGCGGTTCGAACCCCGGTTTCCACACGCGGTGTCGGGCACCGGGTACGACGGCCAGTGGTACTACCGTCTAGCGATCGATCCGCTGCACGCGGCGTCACTCCTGGACAAGCCGGCATACCGCTACTTACGCATTCTCTATCCTCTGCTTGCGCGTGTGGCCGCCCTTGGGCGGGCTGACCTCATTCCGTACACACTCGTGGTGGTAAACATTCTCGCGGTAGCCGGCGGGACGCTCGCGGTTGCAGTGTGGCTGCAAAGACGTGGGCTCTCGCCCTCGATTGCGCTCGTCTATGGGCTATTCCCCGGGCTGTTCACGGCGGTGGCCCGCGACGTGGCGGACCCGCTAGCCTTCGGTCTCGTCGCCGTGGCAATCGCGCTGCTCGACCGAAGTGTAGTCTGGGCGGCGCTGGCATTCGGGCTGGCGGCATTTACCCGTGAGTCGACATGCGTCTTTCCAGTCGGGTACGCGGCAGCGGCACTCCTGCATGGGTGGCGAGGTGCGACGCGGGCAGTTCTACTGGTCGGGGTCGGAGTACTCCCGCTCCTCGCATACAAGCTCTTCCTCACGGTATCGTTGGGATCCGCAGGCATTCCGTCGGAGGACTTACCGGTCCTCATTCCGTTGCAGGGGATATTTACGTGGTGGCCATGGAAGGGGGCGCAGGTTGAGGCAGTCGTCAGCATCGTCATTCCGACGCTGATCTGCACGGGAGCCCTCATCGCCATTGCCCGGCACCGCCATTGCACGACGGAGATGGTACTGCTCGGACTCAACTGCGTTCTGTTCGTGTACATGCTGCATGCCACATCCTTCGGCGATCTCTTCGGGTCGCTGCGAGTGACGACGGGTGTGGTGCTCTCCGCGATACTCTGCATCCCGGTCACGGACCGAGTTCTCCGTTCCCGCCGGTGGTTCTGGACGAGCGTGCCCTTCTGGCTGGCGCTCGCGCCGGTCATGTTCGTACTCGATCCCTTGAGTCTCGTGGCCCGGTAACGGGCCTCGGGCAACCGTCGACGGATGCCACCGACACCCGCTTTCCGAACGCGTCCAAAAGAACGTTGTGGGCACTTTGGCCCGCCCTCGGACAGCGCGCAGTCCTGACTGATTTGCACCCTCGGCTACGCGGGCCGACGGCAGCCGTGACGTCGACTACTCACCGGTCTGTACGGGGCGCAGCTCGTCGATAGATGCCGTCGCCACGATCCCCTGCACACGGCGAGCCAGGTCCATATCCAGGGTGACAAACGCGTCGGCCTGCAGCTGTGTCAGGGCGATATATTCCGCGTTGTAGGTCGACGCCCATCCCAGCTGGTCCGCCAAGAGCCAGGCGCGGCGGCGCAGCACGGCGTCCCCGAGGAGCCTGATGGGCATTCGTCCGATGTGGGCCAGGTGATCGCGGGCGACATCGGCTGGAAGCTCACCCCGCTGGACGGCCTCGTGGAGGAACGAAAGCGTCTGGGAACGCAGGAGCGTCGGCGCCAGAAGCTGATGAGTCCGTGGCACGTCTATTCTCATCCTGGCGAGGTGGAGGACGGCGCCGGCATCCACGACGAACCGCGTCATCCGGCCGCTCGCATCAACTGTGGGCGAGCTTTACGGGAATGGCGAGTCTGCCGGTCGGGCCGGCGCGTCGGGCCCCAACCTCGATCACGCTCGCACCGGCCACGAACGATACTCACAGCGATAGGATATGCAGAGAGTGCTTGCGCCGTCCACGACCCGATGGAGACCGCCCCCATGCTGTGACGCTGGAGCTCCGGAGGGCGACTGAATAGGTCATCAGTACGCCGGTCTCTTGAGTCGGAGGCGGCTCACAGTCGCTGAGAGAATCACCCCTTCGATTCCGGGCAGCCGCTCGTTGTGCCTGTGCGGGCGTGCCGACCTGTGACTACGATGTAGAGAGTGTCGCAGCATCGCGCCGTGCAAGGACTCGGACGAAGGCGCAACCTTTCGGGCGAATGCGGAGTCCTCGAGGTTAGTGTGCAAGCGAGCACCGTACAGCTGCCCGTGATCTTGATTGGGCCGGTCAACGCGGGGAAGAGCACGCTCGCGCCGCTTCTGGCCGAAGCACTTGGTGTCGACCACGTCAGCCTGGACGACCTGTCCTGGGGGTACTTGCAGGAGGCCGGCTACGAGGAGGAAGTCGCTCGCGAGCACTTCGAACGGGGCGGTCAAGCGGGTGCACTCGACTACATCGTCCAGTTCTATCCTTCTGCGGTTGAGCGCATCGTGGAAGAATATTCGCGGAGCGTCATCGAATTGGGAGCAGGGCACACCGTGTACGATGACCCGACTGACCTTGCTCGCGTCAAGGCTGCCCTGGCCCCGCACCCTAACGTGGTCCTGCTACTGCCTTCCCCTGACCTCGGGAAATCGATCCGAATCCTGAACGCCCGGCAGGGCAACCCGCATCCGGAAATCGTTCAGATGAACGCGCGATTTGTCCGACACCCCTCGAACCATGAGCTCGCCACGATCACTGTGTACACCAGTGACAGGACGCCAGAGGCAACGTGCCGGGAGATACTTACTCGCCTGGTCTCGGCATCGCGCGGTGACACGCGGGCGGAAGGACTGTGACGTTCTAAATCCCGTGGGGCCCTCCCTACGAGGCCGCCTTCAGCGGCTTCTCACGTCGACCACTTCACGATCGTCGCGTAGGCGGCGTTGATTCCGCGCAGCCCGCTCCACAGGTCGCGGGCCGCCGTCGCCATCTCCGACTTCGACTGGGCATCGGCCGCCATTCCACACTCATCCAGAGCGCTCAGCGCGAGCTTGTAGCCCGTAACCGCCTCGCTTGTGACCGCATGTGCTTGCGAAGGCGCCGGCACGCTTGTGAACGCGCTGTATTGCGATGCCAATGGGCCTGCCGCATTGACACAGTCGCGGGCGAGCGACGACCACTTACTGCCGAGCATCGCGGCAAGCATCGCCTGCCCCTCCGACACAGACTCGTGAAGCGTTGGAACGAGCACGGAGGCGTAGGCGGCGACTCCCGCCGGGACGGCGGTGGCATGCGGGTGAGAACCGGCAAGTACACCTACCGGGCCGGTGGCGGCCGGATTGCTGCCGCACCCGGCGAGCACGGCGACGGCACAGGCGGAAAGGACAACGCTGCAGAGCACGCGACTGTTCATGTTCACCTCTGATATGAGTGAGACCCGCCGGTCGCCGGCATGTCCCGGCCAACCCAGCTAGCGATGAGTGTATCGCCGCCGCGGACCGTTTGCCACCATCAAAGGTCCGAAGTCCCGCTCCTGACCGGGCATCCCCTCCCGGCCACTCTCGGCGCCCAGCTGCGGACGTCCGCGGTCATCCGGTGCGGAGCCACGTTCAGGCGCATCTCGCCACCGGTCCAGTCTTGCGGCGACTGGACCGCCGGTGATGTTACTTGCCGGGCTGGAGCAGATAGAGAACCGCCGTAACCACCGCCAGCCAGCGGAACGCGGCGAGTGCCACCATCAAACCGTTGATGAGACGGCTCCAGCGGACAGACATCCTCCGGTAAACGACGCGGACCGAGTGGTAGCAGACGAGGCACAGCGCCGTGAGCAGGAGCAGCATGCCGATCCAACCCAGGTGACCGATCAGGCTGACACCGAAGGGATTCTGCTCGTACTTCGCGCCCGCCTTCGCGTACCCCATGGCGGTCGTGATCACGTCCAGCACAATCCCGGCGTACACCGCGCTGAAGACGATGCGGAAGAACTTCCAGCGCTTATCTCGCAGGGCGAGCTCGTCCGGTGATGCTTGTCGGAGCGTGGTAGTAGCCACTCGACCCATGATTCCCTCCCCTTTACGGCCGAATTTGACGATATTCTACCGCCGAAACGAGGCATAGTAAATACCCTGAGTACTCCTTTCTACCCCGCCCCGCCACTTCTAATTCCGGTCCAATATTCGTCTTTCGCCCGATGACGTCTCGTGGCGGGGACCGATACGCTCTCGACATGCGTCTGGCTGGCAAGTTCGCGGGTGTCGTTGCTTCGGCTCAGCCTCGCTCCCGCCTGGATTCTCGTGAGCCGGCCCGACAGCTTGCTCGCTGGCGGCGAGCGGTGACTGCGCTCTGCCTTGCCGTCCTGGTTGCCATGGTCCTTTCCTACGCCTCACTGGTGAGCTCGGGCGACGCGGGTCCCAGGAAGTCCGACTTCGTGCCGTACTACGGAGCAGCGAGTTTGGTGTTCGCCGGCCACGGAGGGCAGCTGTACAACTTCTCGGTGGTCGGCAGCGCGGAGCGCGCCGCCGTGCGTCCTTTTCACATTCCTCACGGGGTAATGCCCTACCTTTATCCTCCGTTCTTTGCCGTGGCCCTCGCTCCACTGGCCGGCCTTCCTCTCCCGGTTGCCTTCCTGCTGTGGTTCGTTCTCAATTGCGCCGTGCTGGCGGGCACTCTGCTGGCCCTCCGACGTGTCATTCGCATCGATCGCCACTCGTCGGCGCTCTATTGGGCGGCCGCCATCTCCTTCTTTCCAGTGCTCCTTGGTCTCGCTCAAGGCCAGGTGTCGATTCTGCTGCTCGGGGTGATTACCGGGACCTATAGATGGCTGCAACAGAGCCGGAATGGACTCGCGGGTGCCCTGCTCTCCTTGCTTATTATCAAGCCCGCCTATCTGGTGCCGATACTGCTCGTCCTCGTTCTGCACGGGCGCTGGCGGACGATCGTGGGCTGCGCCGCCGGCGCCGCGGCGCTCATGCTCTCCGGCGTGCCGTTTACCGGTTGGAGCGCGATCCGGGGGTTTGCGGGGACGCTACGTCAGGCCGGGAGCTGGACAACACAGATCGGCGGCTTCGAACCGAAGTGGAATGACAGTATGGCGGGTTGGGCGCAGCTCGCGCTGCCGGTCGGCGTCTCCGGGGCTGTGACCGCCGCGGCGGTGGCCGGAACGTTGATCGCGCTCGCCGTATTCACGCTCCGGGCACACGACTGGAGCCTCGCTTACGCTGCGGCGGTGATCGCCGGACTCCTGATCAGCCCCCATGTGCTGGCGCACGACCTCGTGTTGCTCTTGCTGCCCGCCTGTCTTGCGCTTCGGGCACTTCCACTGGAAGTCCGGCTTGTAGGAGCGCTCGCATTCCTCTATGTGTCGGTGCCGGCGGGACTCGTGGTCGTGGCATTTCTGCCTATCCAGGCGACGGTAGTGGCCATGATCGTGTTCGCGCTTTACCTTGCTCGTCATCCGGCTCGGCGCTCGACGCCACCGGGAACGCAACCAATGTCCATGACGACACCGCTCGAGGAAATTGCATGCTGAATGCCCGCTCGCGTAGCCGACCCGCTCACACCCGTGGAATATCCATCGCGGCGCCCTCGCTCTATCAAGTTTCTCTGCTCGCAATGCTCGGCGCAATTCTGATCGTTGCGCTGGCGCCCCGGCTCGACACGGACTTTTGGTGGCATCTCAAAGTGGGCCAGTACATCGCCGCTCGCCACGCCGTGCCGTCCCACGACTTCATGACCTACACCTTCGCCGGTCATGCCTGGACCGACCACGAGTGGCTGTCCGAGCTAACCATGTGGGCACTGTACCGTTTGGCGGGATTCTGGGGGCCGATCTGCTTCTTCGCCTTCGTCATATGCACCGCCTTCGCGCTCGTTTATGCCCGCATGCGAAGGCGCGGTGCCGGCCAGGTGGTGGCACTCTTCGTCCTCGCCGCGTCGTTCGTCGCCTCCAGCGCGAGCTGGGGACCGCGGATTCAAATGCTCACCCTTCTCTTCCTGTCGGCGTTCATGCTCGTTCTCGAGCAGTACTCGGCGTGCCGCGACCGCCGCCTCCTGGCGCTCTTCCCGGTGCTCATGATTCTCTGGGCCAATCTGCACGGTGGCTTCGTCCTGGGGCTCGTCGTGATCGCTATCACTCTGGCAGGCGAATGGCTCAACCAGCGCACCTCCAGAGAAGGGCACTGGGCGCCCGCGGACCTCAAACACCTGGCTATCGCGTTCGGCGTCACCGCGGGGGTGACCGTCTGCAACCCCAACGGCCTTCGTCAGCTGATCTACCCGCTGACCTTCGTACTCCCGAACCCGTTCACCAATTTGATCGAGGAGTCGGCCTCACCGAACTTCCACATGCCCGTGATGATGCTTTTCGAGGCTCTTCTTCTCGCGCTGATCGCGTCCGCCTTCCTCGCCCGGAAGAAGGCGAGCTGGACCGATCTCCTCCTGATAATCGCGTTCACCCACCTGGCGCTCGCGCAGGTCCGCAACGTTGCAGTCTGGGCCGTGGTCATCGGACCGATCGTGGCGGTCTACCTGCACTGGGCGCTACCCGAGCTTTGGCGCATCCTGCCTATCGCCGAGCGACAGTCCCGCCCGGTGCGCCCCCGCGTGGCAGCCGTCCTCAACGTCACCATGCTGATTCTGGTCGCGGCAGCATACGCGCTCGAGGCGGCAAATTATGTCAACGCCAGCACTCTACGGCGTGTCGAGAGCACATACCCGGTCGGCGCGGTCACATACATGATGAACCACCGGCTCCCTCGTCACGTGTACGTGTCGTACGGCTGGGGCGGGTATCTCCTGTGGCGCGCCTTCCCCGAGTACCGCGACTTCATGGACTCGCGTGCCGACACGCTGTTCACCGCCCGCATGTTGCACGCCTATCTCGACGCTTACGCCGGTGCTCCCGATTGGCGTGCGGTGTTGCGGCAGTATCAGGTCGGCACGGTCCTGGTGGAGGCTCGAGCTCCGCTCGCGCAACTGCTCGGCATGGACAGGTCGTGGCGGCTTAGGTACCGCGATCGCGATGCCGTGGTGTTCACACGGGTATGACGGAGGCGCCTCGCGTGTTCGTGTCCGGTGCCCGCCGATCGCGCCTTGTCGCTGTGCGAACCGATGCCGCAATCGCGGTGGCGGCCGCGGTCCTGATTGGACTCATCGTCAGCTACGTCTCCTTGCTCGCTTCCGGTGCGCTGAGTATCCAGCAATCCGATTTTCTCGCTTACTATGCCGCCGGCAAGCTGTTGCTGCACGGAAGCACGCAGATCTACAGTCTGCCGGCCGTGAGCTCGGCAGAAAGGCTGATGCTTGGGCGGCTCCGTCTCAAGGACGGCGGCCTGCCGTACCTCTATCCGCCGTACTTCGCAATCGCGCTTTCGCCGCTGGCGAGGCTCCCCTACTCCTCCGCGTTCGCCGCCTGGCTCGCCGTGAACTGCGCCCTCCTCGGGATAACGCTTCGGGCCTTGCAGCGCCTCGTCAGTATCTCGGGGCGTGCCGCCGTACTGTTCTGGGTCGCCTCGGCGTCGTTTCTGCCCGTTTTCCTTGCCGCGACGCAGGGTCAGGTTTCGATCCTGCTC
>DATGJB010000187.1:0-6661 GCA_035295425.1 Chloroflexota bacterium
TGAGTGCCCAGTATCACATTGCCGTCGCCCAAGTTGGTCGGCGCGAGATTCGATCCGGGGCCAAAGTTCGATCGCCACGATGCATCGTGCAGACCTTCGGCGCCGTCAAACGGCATCCAGAATTCAACAGGGGTGGGCGGGTAGTAGAACGGCGAGCCCGGCGGCCAGGGAGAGTGAAATACGAATGGGCTGATCTTCTCGTAGATGTGGAAGATGCCGTGATCAGTGGGCAGCTCAGGGCCGCCGGTGGTCACCGGGGTTGAGTAGACCTGCGATCCGCCATCATAGATGTAGGCCATCTGGTCCTCGGTGCTGACCAGAATCAGCTTGCCGGGGACATCCCGCCGAAACACGCCGGACGACTGCTGGATAAGGGAGCGCAGGACCAGCTCTTTGACGGCCGCGGTGAAAGCAGTACGTTGTGAGCTGACTGCGGCTGCCGCCGCACGCAGCGACGCCGGGAGGTGGGACTTCGGCGCGAAGAGGCCGAGAAGTGAAATCTGGCTAGCTACTGCCGACATATCGGCTTGCGCCACTTGTTGCACGCCCGCCAGCGAACCTTGAGCCTGAGCCACGAGTCCGCTTGCCGCTCGTGCCCGGGCATCGATCGCCGTGCGAAGCTGCTGATCCGCCCTCCGCGCGATCGCCGTGGCCGCGCGATAGGCGCGCGGTATCCTGGCTGCCCGAGTCTGCCGGGCCGCTCGGCCGTATGCACGCCATGGGACGCCGGTGGCCAGATCGAGCGCGCCCGCGCGATGCATATCGTGGCGCAGTGCCAGCAGCGCCTCGACGGCCTGCTGGCGGGTGCGGAGAGTGACGTGCGCCAGAAAACGGTCGACGGCGACGGTCAACCTTCGATACCCGTCGGTCTGCGCGCGGTAGAAGCCCTGCCTGGATCCCCAGATGACGGAGGTCGCCGGCGCCGCTGCGGCGTTGAGATGGGTCAGCTGGCGGACAAAGGGTTGCAACCTGGCGGTCCGGACGCCGGCCGCCGCCGCATCGGTCAGCGCCAGCCCGGCCGCGCTTCGCGCCGACTCCAGCTGGGCATGCGCTTGCGCCTCGTCCCATACCTGATGGGCGCGGGCGGTCGACAAACTCAGCAGCAGGGCAATGATCGCGGCCGCTGCAATCTTGACAATTGTGCTGCGAGTCACTTCCTACCTCCGGCGACTCCTGACTCATTATGACGAGCGCCGAGCGTCCAGGAAAGCCCAATCTCGTGCGTTCTGCCATCTAGACGCAGTCGAGTTGGACGCCGTTACGCCCTACGCCCTGCGACGCGAGCATACGTTGGTAGAATCGACAATCTAAGGGACATGGGGAAGCGATGACCGCCATGGCGGCTTCCGCTCGCGCTCGGGCGGAGCAATCTATCGACTATGTGCGGGTCGGATTCCTGAGCCTGGGTCACCTCATGAACGACATGTACGGCAACACGATTACCGCGTTGATGCCGTACCTGGTGATTCAGGGTAGGATCAGCGCGACGCTGGCCGGGCTCGTCCTCCTGGTGTATCTGGTGGGCTCATCCGTCTTGCAGCCGTTTTTCGGGCTGCATTCAGACCGCAGTGGAACGCGAGTGTTCGCCATCGCCGGACCGCTTTGGATCGGCGTGGCGGCGGGGCTCGTGGGATGGGCCGGCAACGACCTCGAGCTGTTTCTCCTTGCCGCCCTGGGGGGAGTCGGCACCGCCGCGTTCCATCCGCAGGCCGCATCCATGGTGGCAGCACTCAGCCCGCGACACCGTGGGTGGACGATGTCGATCTTTTCCACGGGCGGGAATCTGGGCTTCGCCCTCGCCCCGGTGCTCGCGGCAACCGTCGCTATGGCCGGCCTGCACTGGAGCCCGATTATCATCCTGCCCGCCGCGTTGCTGGCGGCGGTACTGGCCAGACGGGCGCCGGAAATCGGGTCTTCAGCCGGGGCGAAAATGCAGCTCAAAGTTATGCCGTTGTTCCGCCAGGCATGGCGGCCTCTGTCGCTGGTGGTTGGGGTGATTGCGACGCGCAGCGCAGTGCAATACGCGCTCATCCTCTTCCTGCCCCTCTACTATCACAACCGCGGATTCCCGGCCGAGCTTGGCTCGTACTATGCGTTTGTCCTGTCACTGTCCGGCGCAGTAGGTGGCCTGCTGGGAGGATCGCTGTCGGACCGATATGGCCGGAGGTTGGTCGTGGTGCTGTCTCTCGTGACAGCCACCCCACTCTTGTTTGCCGCCTTACTGAGCAGCGGATTCATCGTCTGGCCACTCCTCAGTCTCGCCGGCGCCACGCTGCTGGCGTCGAACTCGGTCACGGTTGTTCAGGGTCAGGAGCTGCTGCCACACAGCACCGGGATCGCGTCCGGCCTGACGATGGGGCTCGGTTTCGGTCTCTCAGGCGTCATCTCGTCCGGACTCGCTGCGCTCTCCGACCACATCGGGGTCACCGAGACGGTGTACCTGGTTCCCCTGCTCGCGCTTGTTGCCGCGGTCCTGGGGGTCTTCGCCGGACGCAACAATCCACCCGTCCGGCCGGTTTCCTCGTAGCGCGTGGAGCGCCGGGAGAGCTCCAGATGCGCCGGGGCGCGAGAGCTTCTCGTGGGTGGTGCTACCTCGCTAGGCCTGCGGCTCAATTCGGTCCAGCAGGACCGGTTCGTCCGCTACTGTCTCTTGCTGCAGCAGGCGAATGCCGGAATGAACCTCACGGCCCTGCGCGAACCGGAACAGATGATGACCGGTCTCTTTCTCGACTCACTCTCGCTATCACTCGCCATCCCCGAAATGCGCGACGCGGGCGCAAGCGAGGGCCTGATGCTGGTAGACGTGGGCACCGGAGCGGGAATTCCTGGGGTGCCGCTGAAGATCTTGCGGCCGGGAATGAGGTTAGTCTTGATCGACTCGGTCGCCAAGAAGACGCGCTTCCTGCGCAATCTTGCCGGCGAGCTGGAGTTGGCGAACCTGGACGTCGTGACCGGGCGAGCGGAAGAGAGGGCGAGCGCCGGCGGACACTACCGGGATTCGGCTGACGTCTGCACGGCTCGCGCCGTAGCGGCTCTGCCAACCCTCATCGAGCTCTGCGCGCCTTTCATCAAGCCGGGCGGTCGGCTCGTACTTCCGAAGAGCGCCCCGCTTGAGGAGGAAATCGCGCAAGCCGGCGCCGCGGCTGTAGCGCTCCACGTGAAGCTGCTGGACGTCGTGGTCGTGCCCCCCGAGCTGGGGCTCGGTGTTCGCAAGCGAATCGTGGTGTACGAGAAGCTGACGAACACGCCTCCGGGCTACCCCCGCCGGGTCGGTCTGGCCTCGAGCCGGCCGATTAGAGGCTGAAGGTACGTCGAGTGGCAGGTGTCAACCGGTTACCGGCTCGCAGGACGCGGTACCAGGAGGCGGCGACGCAGACGAAGGAATCCTGCGCCCCCTTGCCAGGCTGAAATGATGCCGAGCAGCACGACGAGCGGAAGGAGTGACTCCCAGCCAGCCAATCCGAGAAAGAAGCCCGCATTCGGCGGAATGTGGTTGCCGCTGAGGTTGGGCAACGAGTAGTCGAAAATCGGATCGCGCAGCCACGAACTGGGAAACAGCTCCCCACCCAGGAACTGGACCCAGGTCGCGAAGAGCGACCAGAGGGACGCCAGCGCCACCACCAGCCAGCCGAGGCCGGATCGGAGTGAATGAAACAGAAAGGCGACGGGAAAGGCCAGGAACGGGACAACCGGCACGAGGTAGCGCGGACCGTCGACCTGGCCGCCGTTCCAGCCCCAGTAGCTGCTGATCAGAAGGATAAAGCCCGCTGCGACGACGAAGCACAACGCCGCCTCGAATCGGTACCCGCTACGCACCATGAGAACGAGACCGGGAAGGGCAAGGAGCAGAAACGGGGACATATAGAAGAGGCCGCGGTACGATCCGAATGTTAGATCCCAGAGGGGCTGAAGCTTCGGCGCTGTGAACCCCGCGAAGCCCGCGCCCTGCGCCGCCGACCAACAGAAGTCGTGAGAATAGCCCGTGTCGAATGGGCTGCCGAAGCACGCATAGTTGTAGATCAGCAACGCGGCGACCGGAACCGCTGCTGCTGCCGCCAGCCAGCCGACCCGACTAAGCCGGCGCCGATACACCCACAAAGCGTAGAGCCCGATTACAGCTATGATCGGGGCCACCGTGTACTCGGTCAGGAGGGCCATTCCGAGCAAGAATCCCGACGCATACGCCATCCAGGGGCGCCCACTGCCCCGCTGCACCAGCAGGAGCAGTGCGAACGCCACAAAGAGGAAAGCCGCCGAGAGCTCGTGTGAGTAGAACACCGTCGAGTACGGAAACCCGACAGTGGCCACCGCCAGCAGTCCGGTAAGGAGCCAGCGGAGCGCCGCGGACACCAGAAAGAAGCCCAGGAACCAGAAGAAGAAGGCGACGAAAAGCGCGGAGAGCAACCCCACCGTGGCGACGGTGACGACATACTTGGACAGCGCCCAGTCCTGGAACGGTGGTACCAGGCGGTTTCCCCACGGAATGAACATGGCGTTGCCGGCAACTCCGGTGCGCTGACACCCGCCGAGATTTCGACCCGGTGCAGCGGGCTGGGACTGAGTGTCCAGCTTGCCGAGCTGGATAACCGGGTTCCACGCGGAGCTCGCTTCGAGATGCCGAATCACTGATCCGGTTAGAGGCGCGCTCCGGGCCAGAGCAAACACTCCGTACGCAGCCGCGCCGAGCAACGCGGTGCCGGGTGCCTTGTCACTGTAGTAGTGGCCCTTGTAAACGGCCTTGTCCCAGGTATTGAAGTGATAGGCGTCGATGCGCACCGAGTGCTTGTCGATTAGCGCACGGGAGAGGTCGAACCGAGAGTCGATGTTCCAGTCCGCCCACCTCGGCATGAAGTAGCCAAAGACCACGAAGGCGAGGAGGAAGACGCGCGCCAGGGTGGCGCCCCGCACTGCCGAGGCCGGCGCCATCGGCTAGACGTCTTCCGGTTCGGCGGCTATAGATCGGTTTCGTGGACCTGACCAAACCCTGACCGCGGGGACTCCCGAGCGGGCCAGCCAGCTCCGAAATGCGGGCGCCGCGTGCATCACGATCCCGTACCCGACCCACGCATACACGAAACCGATTAGCGCATCGATCACGTAGTGCTGGCCGAGGTACACGATGCTGAATACGATAGCCGCCAGGTAGATCAGCACCAGATAGCCCCAGGCACCAAACTGTTTGCGCAGAAACAGGAAGAAAAGCATCGGGTACATCGCGTGCTCTGACGGGATGGCGCCAACGGTGTCGTATTTGAGGTGGAGGTGCGAGGTCAGTGATATGTTGCCGTGGTAGGGGTTGTACCAGCTCGACGCGAACACGTTGAAGAGATTTTGTACCCCGGGAAGGTACACGTGGGAGTGTTCCCAGGCAATGTATTGCGCCTGCTTGGTTCCGCCGATCTGCCACCAGGGCACATACTCATTTCCTACCCGTACCAATGCCTGGGCGGCCATCCAGGGCGGCACCGACGGATAGAGAATGTAGGTGGCGAAACCGGCGATTGCCACAAGGACAAATGCCAGTGCGAATTTGCGAAACATGGCGCGATCGGCAAGCCAGAGGGCGAATCCGGCGAGCAGCGGTGCGAGGAAGTGCAACATATACATGGTGGCTGCGAGGACATCCCACGGGCGCAGGCTGCCAGGCTGGTAGAGGTGCTGCTGCAGCCAGACAGTCGGCACGTGCCCGAAGAAGAGGAGCTTGTCGGCATCGATCAACTCGTGAAGGTGCCAGGGGAACGCAAATCTGGTTGCCAGAGTTGATGCCACTTGCCAGGCGAGGAGCACCAGAATGAAGGCGCCCCAGTCTCGAATGAAGAGAATCGCGCGCCCGGAAAGCAGCGCCGCCACGAAGAGGATAAGCGCCACCCACTCGATCGTGAGTCGCATGTTGAAATACAGCATGACGGCCGCGACCAGGGCGACGTACACACCGAGAACGGCGGGCGCCATCCGCCGGTATCGCTGAGCGAAACTCAAGAGCGCTCACTTTCCAGGCCCCCGATTGCGTGCCGGCGCCTCACAGGGCGGCACTGGAGCACGGCTATTCTACAGGGTTCCCGGCAAGCGAGCCGACGTGGAGGTACGGAAGAATGAGCTCCTCTCGTCCACTTCGGGCTCCGGCCGGACTGGCAATGTGGGACGCGTTAGTCGTCGGCGCCGTAGCCCTCGTCCTCCGCCTCGTCTTTATGGCGTTTTCAGCGAACACCTACGACTACGACGAGTTCGTGCTCCTCCAACTGGCTCGTGAGGTGGCTGGCGGCGCCCTGCCGTATCACGACTTCATGTTCTTTCACCCACCCGGTGCGCTCTTATTGCTGCGCGCTCTCGAGCCGCTCACATCGTGGTGGTGGCCCGCCGGGCGGGTGCTTCTTGCGCTGGCTGACAGCGTAACGGCAGTCTTTGTCTGGATGGCCGGAGCGACCATCTGGGATCGTCGAGCCGCCCTGGCATCGGGCCTTCTGTATTCGGCGATGCCCCTTACCCTGGTATCGGCGACACGAGTCGGTCAGGATCCGCTCATCACGATTGTCGGATTCGGCGGCCTTCTCCTACTGCTTCGTCAGCCTTCCGTGCTGGCTGGCGCCACGGCCGGGGTGCTGCTGGGTCTCGCGGTGTGGACGAAGTATCCGGCGCTGTACTTTCTCCCGATCTACCTGCT
>DATGJB010000188.1:0-28234 GCA_035295425.1 Chloroflexota bacterium
TCGGCTACACCTCACAGATGCGCGACTGGAAGCCGCGCTTTAACTACTTCTGGGACTGGACGCCGCGGCTGGTTCAGATCGGGGTCTGGGACGACCTGTGGCTGGAGATCTCGGACGGTCAGGCAATCACCGCGTTCGACCCCCAGGCCCACCACGACCACGCCACCGGTGATGCCGGCCTGGCAGTACGTGGAGCGCTCGCGGGAGATACGATCGTGCGCGTCGAGCTCTCACTGGAGCGAGACGGCGGTCGGGTCGCCGGCCGTCAGGTGTCGGCGGCAGAGTATGCAACCGGCCTCGTGTGGGACGGGCTGCCAGTCGAGCCCTGGTGGCCAAACGGCCAGGGCGAGCAACCACTCTACAGGCTACGCGCCCGCGCCTACGACGCCTGGGGCTACCTCGTCGACGAGGAGACCCGCACCATCGGTTTCAAGTCGATAGACTGGCGGCAATGCGAGGGCGCTCCCGCCGGCGCCGATCCGTGGATCTGCGCGATCAACGACCGCCCGACCTTCCTGCAGGGGGTCAACTGGACCCCGATATTGCCCAATTTCGCCGATGCGACGGACAGCCAGTATCGGCGGCTGCTCGAGACCTACCGTGACCTCGGCTGCAACGTGGTGCGATTCTGGGGCGGCGCGTTCCTCGAAAAGCGCATCTTCTACGACCTCTGCGACCGACTCGGCTTGCTCGTCTGGCAAGAGCTCCCGCTGTCCTCCTCCGGCCTCGACAACCGGCCGCCGGACGACAACGCTTCGATCGAAGAGATGGTTGCGATCGCCGCCTCGTACGTCGAGCGCCGCCGCCATCACGTCTCGCTGCTCCTCTGGTGCGGCGGCAACGAGCTCCAGAACGGTCCGCCCATCGACCGCTCGCATCCAATGATCGGCCGCCTGGAAGACGGCTTCCGCGGTCTCGACCCACACCACCGTTTTCTCCCCACCTCGCCGAGCGGTCCGAGGTTCGGCGCGGACGCGGCTGAGTTCGGGAAAGGGATCCACTGGGACGTGCACGGCCCCTGGAACGCACGCGGGCCGCTCGAAGGGGAATGGAGTCAGTACTGGGAGAACGACGATGCGCTCTTCAGGTCCGAGGTCGGCGCTCCCGGCGCCAGCCCGGCCGAGCTAATCGAGGAGTACCGTGGCGACCTCCCGGCGGTTCCCGGAACTGCCGCCAACCCGCTGTGGCGCCGGACCGGGTGGTGGATCGAGTGGCCCGAGTTCGTGGCCGAGCTGGGCCGAGAGCCACACGAGCTCGCGGAGTACGTCGACTGGAGCCAGGAGCGGCAGGCCCGGGCTCTTGCCATCGCCGCGAGCGCCTGCAGGCGTCGCTTTCCTGGTTGCGGCGGCATCATCGTCTGGATGGGACACGACTGTTTCCCCTGCACCGCGAATACCGCCATCGTCGACTTCCAGGGGAGGCCGAAGCCCGCTGCAGGCGCCCTCCGGGCGGTGTTCCGCGGTCCCGACCGGCCGCCCAGCGGGGCGCCTTGAAGACAACCCCGGCTGGGTGTACAAAGGAAATGGGGATCACACTCCGAGGCGGATGTTGCCGTGCGCCTGTCGCTGTGGGAGACAGGTGAAAGGAGGGTGCGAGCGGACTTGTTGCGCAGTCGAATTCACGTTCGTTGTTATTGACAGACTTCGGCCGGTGCATTAGTCTCGACCGGAGCTGGACGTCGGGGCTTTCTTGACGGTCGACCGGATTCTGGAGGATACGGAGGAGCAGATGAGCGACCACAGCGAGTATCGGGGCAGTCACCCGGAGCGGGATCGGCAGGGCGACTACGCTTTCGACCCGTCCGAGGAGTTCATCGGGCTAGGCGGGCGTCGAGTATCGCGCCGCCGGGCATTGGCGACCGGCGGCGCATTGCTGGGCGCCGCGGCAGCGGGGCCGCTGATTTTCACGAAGGTCGACGCCGAGGGATTGCTGAAGAGCTACCTGAAAACCAATCTCCCCTACAGGGCCAACACCAGCGTCAAGGGACACGTCGTCCTGTGGCACCATTACGGCTCGCCTATACGCCACAACGGCATCATTCAGGCGATCAATCTCTTCAAGAAGATCTACAAGGGCGTGTCGGTCTCCGACGTGGGATTCGGGTTCGCCGCCGATTGGACCGAGATGAAGACCCGCATCGCCGCCGGCAGCGGCATCCCTGACGTGGTGGTCTCTGACCGTCCGAAACTCTACTACGACGGCGCCCGACACCACTTCTACCAGGATGTGAGCGATCTGGTGAAGCGCGACGGACTCAAAATGAGCGCCTTCTGGCCGTTCGTGCAGCGGGACTCAATCATCAACAAGAAGATTTACGGCCTGGGCTGGGAAACCGACTGTCGCACTCTGTACCACCTCCGGGCAACCTTCATCGACGCCGGACTGAAACCGGACGTGAGCCCGAAGACCTGGAACGATCTCAAAAGACTCGCCGACCAGCTCGACGGCAAGGGCAGCAGCCTGAACGGCTACAACACGTACGGCGGCAAGGTTGTCACCTTTGACCCGATCCAGGGGTACGACTACATTAGCTGGTCGTGGACCAACAAGGGAGACGCCATCTCGCCCAAGGGCAAGCCGCAGTTCAACTCGGCGAGGGAGATCGACACTGCAAACTGGGTCAAGGGATGGCTCGACCGCTACGGCGGCTTCAGCACAGATCAGTCGATCAGCGCCCACTCGCAGGGTTCGCAGGCCAGCAACCCCATGACTACCAAGAACACCATCTTCTGGGTAGACACGCCGACCAATGAGGCGGTGTGGCTGTTTTACGATCTGCGCTTCTACACGAAGGACGGGAAGCGAATCAATCCCTTCTACTCTGCTGCCCTGCTGCCGGTCAATACCGGCGGAAAGCCGTACAACCTGACAGGCGGCTTCGATCTCTCGATGCCGCGCAAGAAGGAGAGCGCGGCACAGCGGAACGCCACCTGGGAGTTCATGAAGTTTATGAGCCTGGTCGGCCAACAGTATTTTGCGCAGCAGGTGCTGGCCATTCCCAGCGTTCAACGCATGGCCCAGACCAACTCGATCCTGAAATCGTTCCCCAACTACTCGACTTTTCTCAAGGCGATGCCCTGGGGCAAGCCGAACTACCACACCAACGACCCAAGCCTTGAGTCCGATGTCGCCAGCTCGGATGTTGTGAACGCCATGTGGCGCGGCGACAAGAGCGTGAAGGACACGCTCAACGCAATGCAGCAGAACGCTCTCACGCTGGAGTCCAAGCCGGGACAGTAGATCGGGATCGGGTGTAGGGGCGGGCGGCGGCCCGCCCCTACGTCTCACCAACCGGGCAGGAGGGTAGACCGTGGCGGAGCTAGCCGTTCCCAAGACGGAGGCCGTGCGGAAGCGGCCGTTCCTCAACCAGCGGCGCCGAGAAGCGCTCACCGGATACCTGTTCGCGTCACCCTGGCTCTTCGGTTTCCTGGCCCTCACTCTCGGGCCCATGCTGTTCTCGCTGTACGTGAGCTTCACCAGCTACGACATCGCGAATCCCCCGCACTGGATTGGACTCCAGAACTACCAGTTCATCTTTCAGCACGACAGCGACTTCACCAAGGCACTGGGCAACACGCTCTGGTACGTGACGTTCAAGACCCCGGTCGTGATCGTCACCTCCCTCTTCCTTGCCATTCTGATGAATCAGAAGGTGCCGGGAATCAAGTATTACCGCACCATCTTCTACATGCCCACGGTCATCACCGGAGTCGCCGCAATCTTCCTCTGGGTATGGCTGCTCAGCCCCTTCGGCCTGGTGAACAACATCCTGGGCGCGCTCCACCTGCCGCAGCAGGAATGGTTCCTCAATCCGCAGTACGCGAAGACCGGCATGATCATCATGGGTACCTGGTACATCGGCGCACCCATGCTCATCCTGCTAGCCGGCCTGAACAGCATCCCGCGACACCTCTACGAGGCCGCGATGATCGACGGGGCCGGCATCCTGCGGCGCTTCTGGAACATCACGCTGCCGATGCTATCGCCGACCCTGTTCTTCATCATCCTGACCAACGTGATCGGCGCTTTCCAGGTGTTCAACTCCGCCTACGTCATCAGCACCACCGCCGGCGGCGCCGGCGCCCAGCCGGGTGACCCGGAGAAGTCACTGCTGTTCTACGAGGTCTACCTCTACAAGTACTTCGGCCTCTCGCAGATGGGCTACGCCAGTGCCCTCGCCTGGATCCTCTTCATCGTCGTCCTTGCCATCACCGCTACCCAGCTTTACCTGAGCCGCCGCTGGGTCTATTACGAGGGAGGGTAGACAGTGACCGCTGCTGCACCCGACGCCCCACAAACCGTCTCCTGGTATCGCACCCAGTCAGGCGCGGAGCTGTTGCAACGTGTCGCGACACTGGCCATTCTCTCGATCCTCGCCCTCGCCTTCATCGTCCCCGTCATCTGGATGGTGATCTCCTCCCTCAAGCCGATCCAGACCGTCTTCGACAACAGCTGGCTCCCCCCGATGACCTCCCAGGGCTGGCCGGTTCCTATCCCGCACCCGCAGTATTTCAGTAACTTCAGCGACGCGATGACGCTGGTGCCGTTCGGCACCTACTTCAAGAACACGCTGATCGTCACCGTGTTCTCGGTAGCCGGCTCGGTCCTCTCCTCATCACTCGTCGCATATTCGTTCGCCCGCCTGCGCTGGCCGGGGCGCGATTTCTTCTTCGTGCTCGTGCTGGCCACCATGCTGCTGCCGGGCATCGTCACCTTCATCCCACAGTTCATCATCTTTTCGAAGATCGGCTGGGTCGATACCTTCCTGCCGCTGATCGTCCCCACCTGGTTCGGCAACGCCTTCTACATCTTCCTGCTCCGCCAGTTCTATCGCGGCATCCCGCAGGAGCTGGCCGAGGCAGCACGGATCGACGGCGCGGGCGAGTTCCGCATCTGGTGGCAGATCGTCATGCCGCTGGCCCGCCCGGCTCTCGCCGCCGTGGGTATCTTTGCCTTCACGGGCGCCTGGGAAGACTACTTTGGCCCCTTGATCTACGTCGGCGGCGATCCCAACAACTGGACGCTTCAGCTCGGTCTCAAAGCCTTCGAAACGGCCGCCGGCGGCGGCTCGCCACTCTGGAATCTCATCATGGCGGCGGGTCTCGTCGTGATGATCCCGGTTCTCGTCGCCTTCTTCATCGGCCAGAAGTACTTCATCGAGGGTGTGACGCTGACCGGCCTCAAGGGCTAATCGTCCTCCCACTCGATCAAGTTCGACTCCGTGACTGGCCGATTTGGATCAACGGGTAGCCGGAATGTCTTCAGCTCGCTCGGTCGGAACTCCGCTTCGATCTGCCGGTTCCAGTACGGGAAGGCCAGCGTCGCCTCGCATTCCATGCCGGTCGTTTCGAAACAGCGCACCACCAGGTCATCGCCGTCCTCGGCCCGCTTGACGGCCGTGACGATCACGTTCTCCTGGTCAACGTCCAGATACGACGCGCGCAGTGGCAGCGGTCCATGGTGGATGGACTCGACGATGGCGATCGGCGGCTGGTTGAGCTCCAGCGCGGCTTGAATCGTGCCCGCATCCTCCCAGCCGCCCGCATGCGGCAGCAGTGAGTAGGTGAAGCGCTGCATTCCCTGGTCGAGGAATGTGTACTCCTCCCTATCGGCCGGCTCGTATGGGGTGTGGTGGGCGTAAATCGGACTGCGCAGGACGGTCAGGTTGATCTCTTTCTCGGTGAGGTCGAAGCTGTACTTGCCGTCGTTCAGCAGGCTCATCCCGAGCAACCGCCCGTCGTTTCGCCCGACGCCCGTGAGATCGACCCAGCTCTGACCGGGCTCTTCCTCGCCGTTGGCAGGACGGTGGATGAAGCCGTAGGGAGTCTCGTATGTCGCGTTCGAGAAGAAGATGTTGATCGGGAAGTTGAGCTTCAACACTTTGAAACGCTCGTGCCAGTCGACCGTGACCGCCACGTCGACTCGGCCTCCTTCCGCCTGGAGCGTGAGGTCCTGCGTCAGCTTCGAGGCCTCGAACGCACTCTCCACCCGAATCGTCGACCTGACCGGTCCCTGCTCGATGAGGCGCACCGACGACGCCCGGAACTCTCCGGCTCGATCGGCGTAGCGCAGCACGCCGTGGCTCCAGGTATCGCTCCGGTCATCCATCACCAGGGGCCGCGCCGCCGCATCGCGCACGAACTCGAACCCGAGCTGTTTGTCGTACAGGCTGCGCAGGTAGCCGGTCACGGGGTCGACCTCGAGGCGCAGCCGGGCGTTCTCCATCCACGTGTCGCCAGCCGGCACGACCGGGAAGCTTGTCTCTCCGCTGCCTCGCCGCAGCCGGTACACGGTGTACCCGTACGCCGGCAACCGCGCCTGAAAGCAGATCCGATTTCGCGATCCTGACGAGACCGTCGCGAGCGAGCGCACGCGCTGCCACGCGACCGGATTGCCGTCGACATCCAGCAGCACCTCGTCCCCGTCGAGACGTCCGTATTCCAGCTCGACCATCGCCGTTGTCCCCCAGGAGTGAGGGTTGAACACGACGATCGGGGTTGAATCTGGCTCCTCTGCCAGGTCGATACGCCAGGAGATCGCCTGCACCGCGTCGTTCAGGTTCCTCCCCGCGATGGCGAGGGCTTCACCGTAGAGATTGCGCGCATCTTCGTAGGCCGGCTCGATGCTGGTACCGGCCAGGATGTCGTGGAACTGGTTGAACAGAACGTCCTTCCAGGCGCGGCCGAAGTCAGAGCCGTACGGATGCCCGGTGACCTGCATTGCCAGGGCCGATAGCTTCTCGGCGACGATCAGGCGGTTCTCCGCAAGACGATTCCAGCGTTTGACCGCCGAGTGTGCCGAGTAGCAGCCACTTGCATGGTGCTGCAGCTCATCGTGCACCACCGGTAGCTCCCGCTCCTTTCTTGCTTCTGCCTTGAAGAACCGAGACGGTGAGCTAAAGAGCAGCGTCGGGTAGTCCGGATCGGCGTTCATTTCCCGGATACTGTCAATGTTTTCTCGCGTGGGGCCCCCGCCGTGGTTGCCGACACCATAGAAGCACATCAGCCGGTCGGTTGATCCCTTGAGCTCGGACGCGGTCCGTTCGACCTGCTGTTGCAGCCTCTTTCCCCACGTGCAGTACTCGTACGGGATGCGGTAGGTCAGGACACGCGACCCATCATCCGATTCCCACCAGAACAGCCGCGAAGGGAGGCGCTGCTCGTGCGGGTGTGGCCGCATGAACACGTAGGCCCGCATGCCGCTCTTGCGCAGGATCTGCGGAAGCGAGCCGGCATGCCCGAAGCTATCGACATTGTAGCCGACCGTCGCCGTCACGCCCAGCTTCTCGGAGAAGTAACGCTGTCCGTACAGACCGTGGCGGACGAACGATTCACCACCCGGCAGATTGCAGTCGGGCTGCATCCACCAGCCCCCCACGATCTCCCAGCGCCCTTCGATAACGCGGCGCTTGATCGCGGCGAACATATCGGGGTCGTTCTGCTCGATCCACTCGTAGAGCGCGGCGGAGCTCGAGGTAAACACGAAGTCGTCGTACTCGTCCATCAGGGTGAGCACCGACCGAAACGTCGCTTTCGCCGCCTGGAACCCTTCCTGCCATTGCCACAGCCACACCGGATCCAGGTGGGCATTGCCGATCATGTCGAGCGTTGTCGACTTCGGCCCCGCCGACCGGTTGACCCCTCTTATCCCGTCGCCGGCCCTCGTGTCCCCCATCCCGCCGGTCAGCCCGCGTCGGCCAGCACGAACCACGGATCGAAATAGGCAGCGAATCGTTCGCGTAGCTGCGCCACTCGGTGCCTCGCGTCGAAGATCAATCGCGGCGGATAGTGACCGATCGTCATGACGTCGAACTCGAGCTCCAGCAGCCGGTCCAGCGATCGCGTCCATGCAGCGAGGTCTGAACCGATGCGAGGGTGGTATCCACCCGAGATCGTATCTCCGGCGATCAGCAGCCTCATCCCGTGCATCTCGGTCCAGAAGCATACGCTGCCCGCGGTGTGTCCGGGGGTGTGGATGACGTGAAGCTGCACGTCCCCAACTTCGATGATCTGCCCGTGCTGCAGCGTGCCGTCGACCCGGAGCGGTGGAAATGGCCGGTCATACAGGAACGCCGACGTCATATCGAAGTCTCCACACTCGACCTGTGCCCGGTCGGCCTCGTGGATCCACAGCTCTGTGTCGCTCTCCGCACGAAGACTGGCCACTCCCGACAGGTGGTCCCAGTGGCCATGTGTCGCCAGCACGCGTTTGATGTCGGATGGTTGGTAGCCGAAGGCACCGAGACTGCGCTTGATCGCAGGGTAGCCCTCGGTACTGCCGAAGTCGATAAACGTCGGCTCATCACCCTTGATGAGGTACGAGCTGGCATCCCACGGATGAGTGAGCAGCTGCCCACCGACCAGCCAGAGCTCCCCGAGAAGTCTGATCATTCCGCCCTTCCACCGTCGTCCGAACCGCTGGACAACCACATACCGGGAAGTGTATACCCAAATTGCTTCCGTGGGAAGTACTCTGGACATTTCATCTTCGCGCTGCGGCGAGAAGCGCTACAACTTCTCCCGGACGTTTCATCACCTGCTCACCATGGAAGAATGGACGGTGAGGTCAGCCGGGGCCGTTCCGTTCCTAGACCGCGATGACGTAGTGCGGTATCTCCCGATGACCGAGTGCATCGAAGTGATGGAGCAGCTGCCCATCACGCCTTCCGGTCGGCGGGAGGCAAGTCCGGGATTCCGGTAGTCAGCCGGCACCAGGGCGATGAGCTCGCGTGACGTGAGTCCGTGCCTGGCAGCGCTCTTCCGAAAGACTGTCAGCCCATTCGCACCCAGCGGTCGATGAAGTACAGCAGGTTCACCAACACGAGGCCCACTACGACCGCGACGACGCCTACACCCTCGGCAATGCCACCGGCGATCCCCATGAGCGGAATCGATAGGGCGAAGCTCGCCGCGATGACGCCCACGTTCACGCCGTCGCCCTTCATGGTCCCCTTTCCACCCTTCGTCCGGCTCACCTGCTCCCGTACGCGAGAGTCAATTCGGTTCTCGAGCCGGGTCAGGAACGCTTCGAGTACGTGCTCCTCCATCTCAGGAGAGAGCTCCCGCCGCGCCGCGAGTGCCGCTTTCAGCTCGGTAGCGACGTCAGGGGTCGCCAGTTCGGTGGATCGTTCCGACTCCATCGTCGCCTCAGATCGCGCTTGATCGCGTGCATTGTACATCAGACGCACAGATGGGCCTGGCTCTAGAATGAGGACACGGTCACGGCGGTCACAGGGAGGTCAGTATGCCGGAACGGCACCTCGACTATCCCGACGTTCCATTTCACGAGCTGCTCGCGCGGGCCGCCGAACGCTGGGCTGACTCCCGCGCCATCGTGTTCCGCGACCGGCAGATCACGTTCGCCGGCCTCGACGCGGCCGCCAACCAACTGGCTCGCGCCTGGGTCGCACTGGGACTGGAGCGCGGAGAGCGCGTTGCGCTTTACTCGCCGAACTGTCCTGAGTACGAGATTGGTTTCTTTGGAAGCACGCGCGCCGCGCTCGTGCCCTCACCGCTCAATCCGTCGTACAAGGAGCGCGAGGTCCGGTACCAGCTCAACGAGGCCGGAGCCGCCGCAATTGTCGTCCACGAGTCGCTCCTCCCGGTAATCGAGACAGTCCGGGATGACGTACCGGCATTGCGCCACGTGGTCGTCATCGGCGAGCCGGCCGGCGATGCCGTTTCCCTGGAGGAGATGATCGCCGGCCAGTCCCCGACACCCCCGCGGATTACGGTGCGGCCGGACGAGCTTTCTGCTCTGCCCTTCTCAAGCGGCACGACGGGCACGTCCAAGGGCGTGATGCTCACCGGGCGCAATCTGGTCTGCAACGCGACGCAGTACGTTGATGCCATTCAGAGCACGCCGGATGATGTGATTCTCATCTTCCTGCCCCTCTACCATATCTACGGCGTGGCCCTCATGGCGGTCGCCGTCACGTCGGGGGCCGTCCAGATCCTCATGGAGCGTTTTGAACTCGCCGAGATGGTCCGTCTCATCACGGAGGAGCACGTCACGCAGCTCTACGTGGTCCCACCGGTGATGCTGGCCCTGGCCAACGCTCCCGATCTCGAGCCTGCCCGGTTTGCGTCGCTGCGCTACATCCAGTGCGCCGCCGCACCGCTCGCGCCGGACGTCGCCCGGCGCGTCGCCGAGCGCCTGCAGGTGCGGGTCATCCAGGCCTACGGCATGACCGAGGCATCTCCCATGACCCACATCGTGCCGCTGGAGGAAGCCGCCTTCCCCGTCGGCAGCGTCGGCCGGGTCGCCGCCGATACGCAAAGCCGGATCGTCGAAATCGAAACCGGCACGAGAAATTTGCCGCCTGGCGAGGTCGGGGAGGTTGTCATTCGCGGACCTCAGGTGATGCAAGGCTACTGGAACGCTCCGGAGGAGACAGCCAACGCGCTCCGAGACGGCTGGCTCTATTCCGGCGACATCGGCATGGAGGACGAGGACGGCAACCTCTTTATCGTCGACCGCAAGAAAGAAATGATCAAATTCAAAGCCTTCAGTATCGCGCCGGCAGAGCTGGAGGGGATCTTGCTCGAGCACCCGGCGGTACTCGACTGCGCCGTAATCGCGCAGCCGGACGCCGAGGCGGGCGAGGTTCCCCGTGCCTATGTCGTCCTCCGGCCCGATCAGGAGGCAACGTCTGACGAGCTGCGCGCCTTTGTCGCCGAGCGGGTGGCGGGCTACAAGCAGATCCGGGCACTGGAGATCGTCGCCACCATCCCGCGCACCCCATCCGGCAAGATCCTCCGTCGCGTTCTCAAGGAGCAGGCGCGCGCCGTCGTGTGACGCCGGGAGCCGCCAGAACGGCCGCTGCCGCTGCGCGAGTGGCGTGGTTCACCGCGCTGCCCGCCGTCGCCGGGCACGTCTGGGAGAGCCCCCGTTGGGGCAGGTCTCAGGCAGAATCCGCCGCCAAATCGGCTGACCACCCGATAGCCGTTGCGCTCGCCGCCCGGTACGCTCGAGTTGGATAACCCTATGTCTCCGGCGGTGGCCGGGCTCCGCTTCCCGGCGCGGCCGGCTCTGCCATGACCCCATGACAGGAGGCACCAGCTATGACCGACAGCACTATCACGCCAACCCTACGACGCATGAACGAGCTCGTTGCCGAGATGGCGGCGAGTTACCTGGACCTGGCGCACGCGCAGCAGCGTGCCGGGCTCATTCTGCTCGGTCAGGGCATCCGGGCGGTGAACGAGGCGCAATCTCGTCAGCTCGAATCGTCGCTCCGTCTGCAGCGCGCCTTCCTGCTCTATCAAGAGAGCGTCAGGTCGCGCACTGAAGCCTTTGTCTCCGATCTCATGCCGCCGGCCCGCGAAGTGGTGCCGCGCGCCGAATCACCGGCCGGCACGCCGGCGACTCCGGCGGTGGCGCCCGAGGAAGGGCTTGCCGTCGAGATCGTGGTCCGGGCGCCCGGGAGCGCGACGCCCACCCCCGTCCTCGCACACCCGTCCCGGACGGCGCGCCGGGAGCCGGTCGAGACCGCTGCCTCCCGGGAAGACCTGATGGATGCCGTGATGGTTGCGACGGGAACCGATGCCGCCACTGCCGGCCAGGTGATCGACATTCTGTTTCACGGTGTTCGTGACGCCCTGGCCGCCGGTGAGGAGGTACGCCTCCGGCACTTCGGCACCTTCAAAGTGGTGGCGACTCGGGCGCGGGTGGGCACGAATCCGCGCACCGGCGAGCGAATCATGATTGCGGCCGGCCGGAAGCCGGTCTTCCACCCCAGCCGCGAGCTGCGTGAGGCGATTCCGCAGGGATCGTTGCCCGAAGCGCGGTAGCCACTCGTCTTCTTCATCTCGGTGCCTTCCCGCCTCGGGAACCGAAAGATTGCCCGTTGACACCGGAACCGCACCATGGTAGGATTTGCACGCGTAACTTTTTTTGATCGTGCAAATCCCATGGATGATATCCCCGACAGTTACGATTTGCAGACCGTCGAGCAGCTGCGGGCCGTTGCCGACGAGCTGCGGCAGCGCATCCTGCGGATCCTGTCCGAGCAGGCCCGGACCGTAACGCAGGTAGGCGAGGAGCTCGGCATCGCGGCCGCCAGAATCCATTACCACGTCAAAGAGCTGGAGCGCGTCCGGCTCGTCAGGCGCGTGTCCACGCGCGAGAACCGGGGCATCCTGGAAAAGTATTACCGGGCGGTCGCAATCAACTTTGCGGTGCCGGCGGAGCTGCTCCACAACCTTCCGCCAGATGAGAGCGTGGCTACTGCCAGTGGGTGGATCCGGGAGATCGCCCGCAACTTTGAGCGCGCTCTGCGGCGCGCCGGCCAGAGCGAGGAGCGGGCCCACCGCACCGCCGGCCTCTCGCGCATCCATCTCTGGCTCACCGACGACGAGTTCGGCCACGTGATGAACGCGGTGGAGGAAGCGCTCCAGCCGTACCAACAACCCCGTGGAGTTGGCGCCGAGCGCGAGCGTACGTTCGTCCAGTTGATGTACGACACCCGGGACGCGGAGCCCGCGGCAGAGGAAGAACCGGTCCCGGCGAGGACCCCGGAGCTCGGATACCGGTTCAAGATCAATCACGCCGTCTGGGTCGGCGCCATGATGCTGGGCCGAGACGAGCTCGAACGCTACGACGCCCGCGGCGAGACCCTCGACGTCACCGTACTTGGTCTGCTGACGGTCAAGGACGATGTGCCGCCCGAGCTGGTTGATCGAGTGGTCTCCCGGCTGCGACATCGCGGCAAGCTTGCCGCGTCCCCGGAGGTACGGGCCGTACTCGAAGAGAAGGCGGCGAAACGCAAGGCCTGAGACTGTCCAGCAGATGCAGTTCGACCGGAGAATTCGATGGAGATCGACGCTGCGCCTCTGACTCGCGTCCCCTTGTGGATCAACCGGAATTTCGCGCTCCTCTGGGCCGGCCAGGCGATCTCATTCGTCGGCGACTTTGTCTTCGATACAACGCTCATCCTCTGGATCGCGGCACAGATCGCCGTCGGTCAGTCCTGGGCGCCGATTGCAGTCAGTGGCGTGCTGGTAGCTGTCGCCGCGCCAACTCTGCTGATAGGTCCGATTTCAGGGGTCTTCGTCGATCGCTGGGATAAGCGTCACACCATGCTCGTCGCAGACGCGGCACGGGCCGCGCTTATCGGCATTCTTGTCCTCACCAGCGGCGCAATCCCGCTGCCGATTCTCGACGGGGGCAGGCTGCCGGTCGCTGGACAGCTGGTCATGATCTACGCGGTGGTGCTGCTCGCTACCACCGCCCAGCAATTCTTCGGACCGTCGCGGGTCGCCATGATCGGCGACATCGTCGCTCCCGAGCTGCGCGAGCGGGCCAGCGGGCTTGGTCAGGTGACGATGAGTCTTGCCATGATCCTCGGGCCACCGATCGCCGCTCCGCTGGTCTTCAACGTCGGGGTCCAGTGGGCGCTCTTCGTCAACGCCGCCTCCTTCCTGGTCTCCTTTGTGGCGATACTGCTGGTTCACGCACCGCCCGCCGCGCGCAGCATCGTGCCGGGCCAGACGGGCCGCTTCCGGCGAGAATTTGTCGACGGATTGCGCTTTTTTAGCCGGAACCAGGTCCTGCGAACCGTGCTGATTGCCTGCATCATCATCATGCTGGGGGTGGGCGCTCTCAACGCACTCGACATCTTCTTCGTCACCGGAAACCTGCACACCTCTCCCTCGCTCTACGGCTGGCTCAACGCCGCCTTTGGCGTTGGAGCCGTCATGGGCGCCATTCTCAGCACACTCTTCGCCCGCCGCCTGCATCCCGCTCGGGTCTTCTGGCTCTCGCTCTTCGCCGCTGCTGCGTGCCTCCTCGTGTACTCCCGGCTCACCAGCTTCGCACCCGCCGTCGTCGTCCTCCTGCTCATCGGCATACCGTCGGCCGCGGTGAACGTGGTCGTCACTCCCCTTCTCCTGAACGAGACGCCTCGTGAGCTGGTGGGAAGAGTGGCGGCGGTGCTGAATCCGCTTATCAGCCTGGCGTCGATCATTTCGATCGCGGTTTCCGGCCTGCTGGTGAGCACCCTCCTGCGCCACCTCCACGCCGCGGTCTTCGGCATGCGCTTCGGGCCGGTCGACACTATCTTCAGCGTCATTGGCATCCTCGTCCTGGCTGCAGCCGTCTATTCGGCCATCAATCTGCGTGGTTCCGTCGCCGCCTCGTCCGCGTCCTCGAGAGCTGCTCCGGACGCGCCCGGTGCCGGCCGGACCGACCCGGAATCAGCCCCCGGGCTCGCCCCCTAGATCAACCACTACGAGGGCCGGTAGACGGAATCCTCGGGCCAACCGGCGTATCGCAGCGTGCCTCGACTCCGGGTTTCCCCCCTTCTGCCGGCGGCCGGTGAGGAGTCGGGCCCTGCGGCAGGCGAAAGGCTTTCCATCTGCGCTTAGCGCCGGTTTTTGGCTTGCATTGGCCGTTTTCATCGCGTCTGAAATTTGCTTTCCGGGGACCTGGTGCGCTATTCTAGAACAGATGTTCAACGCACCGGAGACGCACAGAGAGGACTTGAAGGTGAAGAAGGACTACATCATCAACTGGCAGGGCAGCGATTTCGTCAAGTACGAGGGACTGCTCGACGAGGCCCACCAGCAGGGACTGAGTCGCATCTCGACGACGCTTATCCAGGTCCCGCATCAGGACAACGGCAACGTCGCGATCGTTGCCGCCGAGGTCGAGACTGCCAAGGGCACCTTCAGCGGTTTGGGCGACGCCTCGCCCGGCAACGTCGGAAGGATGATCGTCCCGCACCTCATCAGAATGGCCGAGACTCGCGCCAAGGCTCGCGCCCTGCGCGATGCCGTGAACATCGGCGTGACCGCCCTTGAAGAGCTGGGTGAGCTCGAGGAGTCGGTTGCCGCTCCCCGCACTGCTTCGGCACGTAGCGCCGTGGCCGAGAACGGCGAGCACTATCGTTCTGATCCGCCGAAGGCTTCTCCCTTCAAACCTGCGACCGCGAACCAGCTGGCGACGATCGCCAAGCTTTCACGTCTTCTCGGTGAACCGGAGAACCCGGAAGACACGATGACGTCGGCCGATGCGTCGGAACGCATCACCGAACTGTCGCGTGAGTACAACGAGCGCAAGGGGCAGACCGGGCGCCGTAGCGCCTGATCATCCGATTGTGCGAATTCAGGCCCACCTGCGCGCAAGCCGCGCCGGTGGGCCATTTGGTCTTTTCTCCCAGGCGGCGGAGCGTGGGAAAGAAACTCTTAGCCGCACGTTAACTCCCCGGTAAGGCCCGCGTAAGAACTTGTCGGTAGCATGGACACCGTAGAGGAAGCGAAGCAACCCCTGAGGAGTCCTGCATGTCGAAGAAGCCGACCAGGAAAGCCACGCGCCCTGTTCGCCTCGAGCGCACCGCGGACGACGTCGGCCACCTATTCCGCCGGGCCGGTTTCGGCGCCACACCCGCCGAGATCTTGCACGCCGCCCGGCAGGGCCGCCAGGCCACCGTCGATCGCCTGCTCAATTACGACAGCGTTCCGGATGACTTCAGTCCGCCCGATATCGGGAGCGTCGCCGACCGCACCGGCCTGATCGATCCGCTGACGACCTGGTGGCTGGGGCGCATGCTCACCACCACGCGGCCCCTCCAGGAGAAGATGACGCTCTTCTGGCACGGCCATTTCGCGACGGCGAACTACAAGGTGCGCTCGCCGGCATTTATGTACCGGCAGAACCAGATCTTCCGACAGCAGGCACTCGGCCGCTTCGACGATCTGCTCAGCGCCGTCTACAAGGACCCGGCCATGCTGATCTGGCTGGACGGCAATCGCAACAACCGCTTCGCGCCCAATGAGAACTTCGGCCGCGAGGTCATGGAACTGTTCACGCTGGGGCATGGCCCCGAGTCGGCGCCCAATTACACCGAAGACGACGTGCACGCCAATGCCCGTGCCTTCACCGGCTGGATCGTCGACACCGCCGGGAGTGCCGTGTTCGTGCCGCGCCTCCACGACGCAGGACCGAAGACGCTGCTCGGCCACACCGGCAACTGGAACGGCGAGGACGCGGTGCGCATTCTATGCGCCCACCCGGCAACCGGCCCCTTCCTCGCCACCAAACTGTGGCGGTTTTTTGCCTCCGACACGGCGCCGGCCGCCACGATCAATCGCATGGCACGCGCCTACTACGAGAACGAGCACTCCATCAAGAGCATGGTTCGGGTCATGTTCAGTGACGCCGAGTTCTACAGCAGCACGACCAAGACCGGACACATCAAGAGCCCGGTCGAGTTCATCGTCACCACGCTCAAGCAGCTTGGACTGGTGGGAGTGGACCTCACGTCCTACCCGTTTCTGCTGGCCCAGCTCGGTCAGCAGCTTTTCGACCCACCGACCGTCGGCGGCTGGGCGGGCGGTCCGGCATGGATCAATGCCTCCACCATGCTGACGCGCTTCAACTATGCGTCGCGCCTCACCGGCAACGCTCCGGGCTCGATGCCGCTCATCGACGGTCCGGCGCTGCTCGACGCCAGCGGCACCGAGACGATCGACCAGCTGGTCTATTACGTCACCTCATTGCTGGGCGTCAGGTTGAGCTCGGACACGCTCTCCGCCCTGCTGCGCTACGCATCTCTCGGGGCGCCCCACGGCAACCGGCTGATCGACAGCATCGACGGACCGACGAAAATTCGAGGGCTGATTCACCTGACCCTCGTCTCGCCCGAATACCAGATCGCGTGAGGAAGGGAAGCATCATGACCGGCGAGAACGGTACCACGCATCGCTGCTGCGACGAATTCGACGACTACATCCGGAGACTGTGGGCGGAGCGCCGGCACAGCCGCCGCAGCTTTCTGACGGCGACGGTCGGAGCCCTGGCCGCCGCGCCGATCGCCCCCCACATGTTGCTCAGCTCGCGCCTTGCCGAGCGAGTATCAGCCGCCCCGGCGAGCCCCGGACCGATCCTGGTAGTTATCCAGCTCCAGGGCGGAAACGACGGCCTGAACACAATCGTCCCCTACGGCAGCCCGCTCTACTACCATGACCGGCCCACCATTGCCGTGCCTGCCAAGTCCGTCCTGCCCATCGACAACACGGTCGGCTTCAACCCGAACCTCGCCGGCCTCAAGTCACTCTACGCGCAGGGCAAAGTCGCCGTCATGCAGGGCGTCGGCTACACCAATCCAAACCGCTCACACTTCCAGGGCACCCAGATCTGGGAGACCGCCGATCCGACTCTGACCACGGCCACCGGCTGGCTCGGGCGCTTTCTCGACGCCGAACTGAACGGAAACTCCAATCCCCTCTCGGCGATCGCTATCGGCCCCATGCTGCCGATGACGCTGCAATCGGCCCGCGCTCAGGTCACGGCGATCGAGAGTGTCAATACCTTCCGTTTCCTGGTGAGTCGCACCAATGAAGGAATGATCCTTCAGGCCTACGAACGTATGTACGGCATCACCAGCGAGAAGCTCCCCCCGTACATGGGCATCGTGCGGGCCGCCGGGAGCGACGCGACGCAGGGGGTGCAGGACCTACAGGGGATCAACACCCACTACACCCCTTCGGTGGCCTACCCGAAGAACCCGCTGGGCGCAGAGCTTCAGTTCGTGGCGCAGCTCATCGTCGCCAACCTCGGCACCCGCATCTTCCACGTCACGCTCAACGGCTTCGACGACCACGCCGCCGAAGTGTTCACGCATGCCGCGCTCCTCAAGGCGCTGGGCGACAGCGTCGCCGCCTTCCACCAGGACCTCACCAATCACGGCAAAGCCGACAACGTTCTGATGATGACCTTCAGCGAGTTCGGACGCCGTGTCAAGGAGAACGCGGGCCGCGGTACCGATCACGGCACCGCCGCTCCACTCTTCGTCATCGGCGACAGGGTCAAGGGGGGTATGTACGGAGGCGATCCCGTGCTCAGTCAACTCGACTCCAACGGCGATCTGGTTTACGACATCGATTTCCGCTCCGTCTACGGCACGGTGATCGACGGCTGGCTCGGCGGCAGCTCGAGTCAGGTGCTCGGCGGCTCCTTCGAGCGCCTGCCCTTCCTGTAGTCTCCTGCCCTCCCCACGCTGGTACCCATCGCATCGACTCTCGCCCGGAGGATGCCCCCACACAGGCGTCCTCCGGGCCTCTCCCTCCACGGTGCACGCCCGCAAGGGCGGAATCACGGGAACACACTATCCCGGAACGCCGGATCAAACCGCGCTTCCGCCGCCCAACCGTGCACCGACCCGTCTTGTGCCCTGACTCCGGATTGCCGTTATACCCCGGCGGGGTATAGTAGGATGCACGGTGCGTCCGTGCTCTGGCGCGGAGGAATCTCGTTTGGCGGAGTGGTCAGCTTCATCTTTGGCGACCTGATTGATTCTGCCCTTGCTCGACATCTACCGCCGCTACTACGGCAGTCGGGTAGCGCTCTACCTGCTGGGCACGCTCTACCTCACCATGGCGGCGGCCGGCTACCTGGTTGAGCTGTTGTCTGGAGCCGCCGGCATCATCCCGTCACATCGCGCCGTCGGCGTGATCAGTCAAGGGCCCTCCCCGGCCTACACCAGTGCGCTCAACGTCATATTTCTAGCAATCGCCGCCGCGCTCGTCGTCCGCTTCGTGCGCAGCGGCGGACCGGAAATGCTGGCCATGATGGACACGCCGGAGGAGGAGATGGAGGCACACGAGCACCACTGCGCCCCGGCCTCTCCCTGACAACCGGCTACCAGAACCCCAGCTCGAGCTTGGCGTCTTCGGACATCATCGAGGGGTCCCAGGGCGGCGTCCAGACCAGATTTACCGCGATGTTCTCGACGCCCGGCACCTCCTGCGTGGCAGTGCGCACCTCCTGGTCGAGGTACGGGCCGAGCGGACACATCGGCGTCGTCAGCGTCATCGTGATCTCGGCCGTCGCGTCCTTGACGGCGATGTCGTAGACCAGTCCCAGATCGACGACGTTGACGCCGATCTCCGGATCGATGACGTTCTCCCGCAGCGCCTCGCGGACCATCTCCTCGGTGCTCATCTCAACGGCCATGATTTCTCCTCATGTCACCCGGCTAGCGTGCGCCGTCTCTCCACCCAACATACACGGCATCGCCCTCGACCTTCACCGGGTACGTCGCGATCGGGAAGATCGCCGGCAAGCTGACGACCGCCCCGGTGCGCACGTCGAACTGCGCGCCATGGAGCGGGCACTCAATGATCTCGCCCCACAGGTCGCCTTCCGAGAGCGAGGCCTCTTCGTGCGTGCACGTGTCGTCGGTGGCATAGAGGGCGCCCTCGACATTCCATATTGCAACCGGCACGTCGTCGATGTCGACACGCAGGACCTCACCTGGCCCAATCTCGGCAGCCGCCGCCACCCTGACCCACTCGCTCACCGCCGACTCAGGCACGCTCGTCCAGCTTTCGAGCAATCAGATCGGCCAGGTTGTCGCGGATCGCGTCGACCGGCTCCCGTGCCAGCACGTCGGTAAAGAACCCCTCGACGATCATCCGCGTCGCCTGCTCGCGGGGGATGCCGCGTGCCATCAGATAGAACAGCTGGTCCTGATCGACCCGGCCCACCGACGCTCCATGCGAACACCGCACCTCGTTGGCCTCGATCTCCAGATTCGGACTGGGAAAGGCCGAGGCGTGCTCGCTCAGCAGCAGGCTGCGATTCGTCTGATATGCATCGGTTCCCTGCGCTCCCCGCTCGACGCGAATCCGGCCCGAGAAGATGGAAGTCGACTCGTCGCTCAGCGCCGCCTTATAGAGCAGATCGCTGGTAGTGTGCGGTGCCACGTGGTCCTGCAGCGTGCGGTAGTCAGTGTGCTGCTGTCCGTAGCCCCAGAGAATTCCGAGCATCTCGGCCGAGGCGCCGACTCCACGCAGCGAAGCTTCGATGTTCGCCTTCGTCGTGCCGTTTCCGACGCCGATCACCAGCCACTCCAGCTTGCTGTCCCGCTCGAGGAGGGCGCGCTGCGTCGACACATCGAAAACCTCGCCCATCCACTCTTGCAGCGTGATGAACGTCACATGAGCGCGCGGCCCAACGAAGAGCTCGACCACGCCGGCATTGAGTGACTGCCGATCGATTCCCTGCGACGCGTACTCCTCGAGGTAACTGACCCTCGCGCCCTCCTCCACCACCACCAGGGTATGCGTGAAGAGGCCGGCGCCGGGCGCGGTGAGGGCATAGAGGGCTCGCAGCGGCAGCGCGATGTCGGCCTTTTTCGGTACATAGAGGAACGTACCACCGCTCCAGAAAGCACCATTGAGCGCGGTAAACGTGTCGTAGTCGGCGTTCACCGCCTCGGTCATGAAGTACTTCCGCACCAGCTCAGGGTGGTGCTGGACCGCCGTTTCCAGATCGGTAAAAATCACGCCCTGCTGCGCCAGGTCGTCGCGAAGCGATCGCTCGACTGTCGAAGCATTGTCGTGGACCAGGAGTCCACTGCTGTTGCCGTTCAGTTTGAGGGGCGAATCGACCACCGACCCGGATGCCGGTGGCAGCGGCGTCAGCGATCCCAGCTTCAGCTTTCCGATATCGGTCCGCCGCCACTCCTCGTCCTGCCGGGTCGGCATCGGGGTTGACTCGAACAGCTGGAATGCGCGCAAGCGCCGCTCCAGCATCCAGTCCGGCTCGTCTTTCGAGGTCGAGAGACGCTCGACAGCCTCGCGCGTCATCCCGGCCGGTGTATCCACGACAACCATTCTCACTCCACAGCGTTCATCACATCGGGAGGTCCGGCCTCCTTCCGGCGCGGAACTTCCCGCCACGCGGTAGTTACCGCGTCACACGTCTCGTCGCTAGCCGACCGAGCCTTCCATCTCCAGCTCGATCAGGCGGTTGAGCTCGATGGCGTACTCCATCGGCAGCTCCTTGGCAATCGGCTCGATGAAGCCACGCACGATCATCGCACGCGCCTCAACCTCATTGATGCCCCGGCTCATCAGATAGAACAGCTGCTCCTCGCCGATCTTGCTGACCGTCGCCTCGTGCGTCACCGCCACGTCGTCTTCCTCGATCTCCATGTACGGATAGGTGTCGGAGCGGGACTCCTCATTGAGGAGAAGCGCGTCGCAGTTGACGTGCGTCTTGCAGCCGTTCATGCCCGGGTAGATCTTCACCAGACCGCGATAGCTGGTGCGGCCGCTTCCCTTGCTGATCGACTTCGAACTGATCGTGCCGGTGGTATGCGGCGCGGCGTGGACGATCTTGCCGCCGGCATCCTGGTGCTGCCCATCGCTGGCAAATGCCACCGAGAGGATCTCGCCCTTGGCTCCCGGCTCCTGCAGGTAGCAGCTCGGATACTTCATCGTCAGCTTGCTGCCCAGGTTGCCGTCTACCCATTCCATCGTGCCCTCGCCGTACACCGACGATCGCTTGGTCACCAGGTTGTAGACGTTCTTGGACCAGTTCTGAATCGTGGTGTAGCGGACTCGCGCGCCGCGCTTCACGATGATCTCGACCACCGCGCTGTGCAGCGAGTCGCTGCTGTAGGTGGGCGCGGTGCAGCCCTCCACGTAGTGGACGTAGCTTCCCGGCTCGGCGATAATCAGCGTCCGCTCGAACTGGCCGGCATTCTCGGCGTTGATGCGGAAGTAAGCCTGCAGCGGAATCTCGACATGCACGCCCGCCGGCACGTAGACGAAGCTGCCGCCGCTCCAGACCGCGCTGTTCAGCGCCGCCAGCTTGTTGTCGTTCGGCGGTATGACCGTCCCGAAGTACTCCTTGACGATGTCGGGATGCTCGCGCAGCCCACTGTCCATGTCGAGGAAGATCACGCCCTGCTTTTGAAGGTCCTCGCGCAGACTGTGGTAGACGACCTCGGACTCGTACTGGGCACCGACCCCGGCCAGGAATTTGCGCTCGGCCTCCGGAATCCCGAGCCGGTCGAACGTCGTCTTGATGTCCTCCGGCACGTCGTCCCAGGTCCGGCCCTGATTCTCCATGGGCTTGATGTAGTAGAAGATGTTCTGAAAGTCGATCTCGGCGAGATTACCGCCCCACATCGGCAGCGGCCGGCGCTCGAAGCGCTGCAGGGAGCGGAGCCGGAAGTCGCGCATCCACTGCGGCTCGCCCTTCATCCACGAGATTTCTTCCACGATCTCGCGGTCGAGACCGCGGCGCGACTTGAATGCATAGTTTTCGGGCATGCTGAACCCGAACTTGTACTGGTCCAGGTTCTCCAGTTGCGTTTGCTGATCTACCGCCATAGGGTTCCTCCGTTAAACGCCGGCAGGCTGCGGCTCATACTGCTCGTAGCCCGCCTTTTCCAATTCGAGTGCAAGCTCCGGTCCTCCCTCGGCCACGATCTTGCCGTTGACCAGCACGTGCACGAAGTCCGGCCTGATGTAGTTCAGGAGCCGCTGGTAGTGCGTGATGACCAGCACTCCCATTTCCGGACCTAGCAGGGCGTTGACGCCGTCGGCCACGATGCGCAGCGCGTCGATGTCGAGCCCGGAGTCGGTCTCGTCGAGCACGGCGTATGCCGGCTGCAACATAGCCATCTGCAGGATCTCGGCCCGCTTCTTCTCACCACCCGAGAAACCCTCGTTGACGTAGCGGCCGGCAAACTCATCGTTCATCTTGAGCAGCTTCATCTTTTCGCGCAGCATCTGGCGAAATTCCCGCGGCGGCATCGGCGACTCCTTGACGGAGTTGACGGCGGTTCGCAGAAAGTTGGCCATCGTCACGCCTGGAATCGAATGAGGGTACTGGAACGCCAGAAACAGTCCGAGCTTCGCCCGGTCGTTCGGGTCCATCTCGACGACATCCACCCCGTTGACGAGGATCTGCCCCTGGGTGACCTCATAGCCGGGGTGGCCCATCAGGGAGTAGGCCAGCGTGCTCTTGCCCGAGCCGTTCGGCCCCATGATGGCATGAACCTCACCCGGCCGCACCGTCAGGCTGACGCCCTTCAGGATTTCCCGGTTTTCCACCCTGGCGTGGAGATTTTTGATTTCCAGCGCTCTGTTCTGATCCGTCATAGCGTTGCAGCACTCCTCCTGTGCGCCTGTTTCGGCTCTTGAATCGGTGTGAGGGTAATCGTATGTGCCGGGTCCCAACCGGGGACGGGCGCTTTGGGCGGTACCAGATCCGCCAGTGTCAGCGAGTCCAGCGCCTGGGCCACGCTGTCGCGCACCCGCTCCCAGACCAGGTTGGCACTGCAGAAGACCTGCCGCTCGCAGAGCATCTCGCTCTCGCCCTCGGTCGCGCACACCATTGGAGAGATTGGTCCCTCCAACACGCGCAGCACCTCGCCCACCGTGATCTCGGCCGGCGGCCTGGTCAACTCGTAGCCACCATGGGCGCCATGGCTGCTGGCCAGCAGGCCCGCCTTGCGGACCTTCCCCACCAGCTGCTCGAGGTAGCTCACCGGCAACGCCTCGTGCCGCGCGATCTCCGACAGCGGCTGCGGGCCCTGCCCGTAGTGCCGCGCCAGATCCATCATCATGCGCAGGCCGTACTCGCCACGCGTTGAAAAGCGAATCATCGCACCAATTCCGACTATATTACTCGGAGTTAATTATACGATGCCGCACGCCCCGAGAGAAAGGCGCGTTCCACAAAGTGCATGCCCGGAAAGTGCATACACCCTCTATGCATCTGCGATGGAGCGCCCTTCTGCGTCGCATGAACACCCGTAGGGGAGCGCCTCGGTGCGCTCCCGCCCGGCGGCAGCAGGCGGATGAGCACGAGGGGTCCGTCCAGGACCCCGATGTGTGGGGCCACGCGTGCTCCACGCACGGATTCCACGCTTCGCGCCGCATAGCAACGCCCACCACCCGGGAACGATGTCGCTAGAGGCAACCACGCGCCTCGTGTCCACGATCCTCATCCCGCCGATCCGGCCGATCCGCTCCGTGGCCTCGCACCGAACTCACAGGCATCGCGAGCTCGTGCCCGACCTCGCGACACCGCATCAATTCGTGCTGCAGAGGCGGCTCAGGTCAGTGCCTGCGCCGGCGCCGCACCCGGTGCCCGCCCCTGCAACGCGGGCACGTTGTAGAACGCTGCCCATCCGGGGTAGCGGGCGGTGTCGCCCAGCTCCTCCTCGATAGCGGTCAGACGGTTGTACTTCGCTGTTCGCTCGCTCCGTGCCGGCGCACCGGTCTTGATCTGGCCGGTGTTGAGCGCCACGACCAGATCGGCGATGCTCGTGTCCTCGGTCTCGCCTGAACGGTGCGAGACGACCGCGGTGTAGTTGTGCCGCCGTGCTAGCTCGATCGCCTCGACCGTCTCGGTAACCGTACCGATCTGATTGAGCTTGATCAGAATCGAGTTGCTGATGCCCTCGCGAATGCCCCGCGCCAGCCGGTTCGTGTTCGTCACGAACAGATCATCGCCGACCAACTGTACGCGGTCGCCCAGGCGCTCGGTCAGCTCCCGCCATCCGTCCCAGTCGTCCTCGGCCAGCCCGTCCTCGATCGATACGATCGGAAACTCCTCGACCAGTTCGGCGTAGAAGGTAACCATCTCCGAAGGCGAGAGGGTGCGACCCTCCTTGCGCAGCCGGTAGCTTCCCGCCTCGAACAGCTCGGTGGCTGCCGGGTCGAGCGCCAGGGCCACCTGCTCGCCCGGCTCGTAGCCGGCCTGACGGATTGCCTCGGTGACCACCTCGAGCGCGTCACGGTTCGATCGCAGCGCAGGGGCGAAGCCACCCTCGTCTCCCACGCTCGTCGAGAGGCCGCGTCCAGCCAGCACCTTCGCCAGGGCATGGTAGATCTCGGCGCCCATCCGTACCGCTTCCTGCACGGACTCCGCCCCGACCGGCATCACCATGAACTCTTGCAGATCGGTGGACTGCCATTCGGTGTGCTTGCCACCGTTCAGGATGTTGAGCATCGGTATGGGAAGCAGGTCCGAGAACGGACCCCCCAGATACCGGTAGAGCGGCAGTCCGAGCTCTGCGGCGGCGGCCCGCGCCACCGCCAGCGAGACGCCGAGGATGGCATTGGCGCCGAGGTTCTTCTTGTTCTCGCTACCGTCCAGATCGATCATGAGCCGGTCGATCGCGACCTGCTCCGTTGCGTCCAGTCCCTCGACGGCGTCGGCGATCGTGGTATTGACGTTCTCGACTGCCTGCAGAACGCCCTTTCCACCGAAGCGCGTCTTGTCGCCGTCTCGTAGCTCGACCGCCTCGTGTGCGCCGGTCGAAGCGCCGGAAGGAACCGCGGCGACACCCGTCTCGCCCGTCTGCAGAATGACCTCGACCTCGACCGTCGGATTGCCGCGCGAGTCGAGAATCTCTCGCGCCTGAACTACCTCAATCGCGCTCATCTAGCGTTCTCCGTCCCATTCAGAATCAGATTGCTGCCTTCCATGTCGACGGGCTGCGGGATGCCCAGCAGAGCGAGAACCGTGGGCGCGACATCGGCCAGCACGCCATCACCGCGAAGCTCGACCCGGGCAAGCTCACTGTGCTCACCCGGCACGAGAACGAACGGCACCGGGAACTCGATGGTGTGCGCTGTGTACGGTCCACCCGTGGCGTAGTCGATCATCTGCTCCGCATTCCCGTGATCGGCGGTTATGAGCGTCACGCCACCTCGCCGCCGGGTGGCGTCGACCACCTGTCCAACGCACCGATCGACGGTTTCGACCGCCTTGATTGCCGCGTCCATAACGCCGGTGTGGCCCACCATGTCGGCGTTGGCAAAGTTGACCAGGATAAAGTCGAAGCGTCCGCTGTCGATGGCGTCGGAAGTCGCCTCCGCCACCTGCGGACCGCTCATCTCCGGCTTCTTGTCGTACGTTCCCACCTCACGTGGTGATGGGATGAGGATGCGTTCCTCGTCCTTGAACGGCGCCTCGCGCCCGCCGTTGAAAAAGAAGGTGACGTGTGCGTACTTCTCGGTTTCGGCGGCATGCAGCTGCGAGAGTCCGCTCTCGGCGAGAATCCGGGCCAGCGGCATGGAAACATCGTCGGTCCGAAATGCGATGTGCACCGGCAGGGCCTTCTCGTACTCGGTCATCGTAACGAAGTACAGATCCTGCAGCCGGGGGCCGCGGTCGAACTCGGCAAAGTCTTCCTGGGTGATGGCACGCACCAGCTGCCGCGGCCGGTCGGTGCGGAAATTGAAAAAGACGGCGGCGTCGCGGTCCTGCAGTCGGGCAACGGGCGAGCCGCCGGGACCCAGGATGACCGCCGGCACGATGAACTCGTCCGTTACACCGGCGTCGTACGACGCCTGCACTGCCTCTTCGGCACTGCGTGCCGTCGCGCCCTGACCGTGAACGATCGCGTCGTAGGCCTTCTTCGTGCGGTCCCAGCGCCGGTCACGGTCCATTGCGTAGTACCGTCCGGAGACCGTCGCGATCTCGCCCACGCCGAGCCGCTCCAACTCGCCGTGGAGCTGCCGTACCGCCTCGATGCCGTCGGTCGGTTTCGTGTCCCGCCCGTCCGTAAACACGTGAATGAAGATGCGTTCGATCCCCTGCCGGCGCGCAAGCTCCAGCACCGCGTAGAGGTGGCTCTGGTGGGCGTGTACGCCGCCGACACCGATCATCCCCATGATGTGAAGAGCCGACCCATGCTGCTTCACGTGCCGCGCCGCCGCGAGCAGCGCCTCGTTCTGAAGGAAAGTGCCGTCCTCAATTGCCCGCGAGATGCGGGTGAAGTCTTGATACACGACCTTGCCGGCTCCCAGGTTGAGATGACCGACCTCGGAGTTACCCATCTGCCCTTCAGGCAGGCCGACCGCCAGGCCGGAGGCGCGCAACATCGTACGCGGACACGTATCCCAGAGCCGGCTCAGCACCGGGCGGCGGGCAAGCGCGATGGCGTTTCCCTCTTCACGTGGATTGCACCCGTAGCCGTCCATCACGATCAGCGTCACCGGCCGGATACCCATGCTTCGCGGCTCGCTCACCGACACCCCTTTCTCCCTACCAGGCTAGATCGAAGCCGTTCACCACCCGAAATCCCGGTCCAGCACCCACGCCCGTGGGGCCCGCGGCCGGGCGGCCTCGAATAGTCGGGGATACCACCCGGCATCAGTCGCTAGGTATTCCGCCCACCACGGTCCTGGTACGCCTGCAACGCCTGTTGCAGGGTGTCGATCGCCAGCGTGGCAGCGTGCCCCTTGCGCGGCGGCAGTCCCCCCAGTGCCTGGCTCAGGGTGTCGGGCCCGAAGTCCCGCGCCTCCCCGAGATCCATTCCGGTAACCAGCTCGGTGAGCACGCTCGCGGCGGCGATGGCCGGCGCGCAGCCTTCCCCTTCCCAGCTCGCTGCGACGATCCGTCCATCACGCACCCGCAGCCAGAGATGCAACCGGTCGCCACAGACCGGATTCTCCTCCTCCGCTTCGGCATCAGAGCCTTCCATCGCACAGCGGTTGCGCGGCGCCTGAAAATGCTCGACCAGCGTCTCCGAGAATGCCATTACGGGGTTCGCCAACCGGCTGCGACGGTCCGCTGGCGCTCGATCAAACCGACCAGTGTTTCGAGCGTCCGTTGTATCTCCGCCTCAGTCGTTCCCCTCCCGAGCGTGAGGCGAAGCGACGACTGCGCGGCCGCATCGGGCAGCCCGATGGCGCGCAGCACGTGCGATGGCTCGAGCGATCCCGAAGTGCAGGCCGAGCCACTCGACGCCATGACTCCCGCCATATCGAGCCCGACCAGCAACGATTCACCGTGCACCCCGTCAAACGAGAAGTTTGCATTGTTTGGCAGTCGGGTCTCGCGGTCGCCGTTCAGGAAGCTCCCCGCGATGCGTCCGAGCACCCCATCGATCAGCACATCTCGCAAACCGCGCAAGCGCGCCGCCGCACTCTGGCGCTCGGCAACGACCAGCTCGAGCGCCCGACTGAAACCGACGATTCCGGCAACGTTCTCGGTTCCCGCTCGCCGGTTGCGCTCCTGGCCCCCACCGGTAAGAAGCGGCCACCACGGCGTGCCACGGCGCACCACCAGCGCACCGACTCCCTTGGGGCCGTAGAGCTTGTGCGCCGACACGCTCAGCAGGTCGATCGGTACGGTCGCCAGATCGATCCCCAGGAATGGCGCCGCCTGCACGGCGTCGACATGCACCAGGACGCCCCGGCGCCGGGCGATCGCCGCGATCTCTTCCACCGGCTGAACGGTACCGATCTCGTTGTTCGCCCACATCACCGACAGTAGCGTGGTGTCGGGACGAATCGCCTGGCCGATATCGTCGGGATCCACGATACCGCGGCGGTCGACCGGCACGATCGTCGTCTCGAAGCCGAACCGCTCGACCAGTTCCTCCACCGGATGAAGTACCGCGTGGTGCTCGATCGCGGTGGTGACGATGTGGCGCCCCCGGTCGCGATTGGCGAAGGCCGCGCCCTTGATCGCAGCG
>DATGJB010000189.1:0-2459 GCA_035295425.1 Chloroflexota bacterium
CGAACGTTTCTCGGACGCGAACCGGGCCGCGAGGAACGCGCCGAGCCGATGAAAGTGGCGCTCGTCTCGCCCTACGACTACCCCTACCCCGGGGGCGTGACCAATCACGTGCGCCACCTGTACCGCGAGCTCACCGGCCTCGGACACGAGGTGCGCATCATGGCGCCGTCATCGAACCGCAACCTCGAACGCGAAGAAGACGATGTGTATCGCATCGGTAACGTCAGGCGGATCCCCGCAAACGGCTCCATAGCGAGGATAACACTCTCTTTCCGGCTGGCGAGACGCGTTCGCGAAGTGCTCGCATCAGAACAGTTCGACGTTATCCATGCGCACGAACCGCTCATGCCGTTTCTGCCTCCCACCGTCCTGCGGTACTCCAACTCGGTCAATATCGGCACCTTTCATGCCTACCGCGGCTCGTACTACGGGTACTTCTACGGCCGTCCCGTCCTGCGACGCGTCTTCAGCAATCTCGACGGACGCATCGCCGTTTCCCGGGCCGCCAAGCGGTACGTCCGTCAGTACTTCATGGCGCCCTACCGCATCATTCCCAACGGTGTGGAGACGCGGCGCTTTGATCCGCAACGGACTGATCCGATCCCTGAACTGGCTGACGGACGGCCGAATGTTCTGTTCGTGGGCAGACCGGAGAAACGGAAAGGTGTCGGCTACCTCATCCGTGCCTACGCGCAGGTGAAAGAGGCATTCCCGGATGTTCGCTTCATCATCGTCGGCGCCGGCGACTGGGATAATTCGCCGTATCGTCTGTACATCGAGCGACAGGGGCTGAAGGACATTCTCGTGGTGGGCAGGGTGCCGGACGAGGAGCTGCCACGCTACCACCGAAGCGCTCATGTCTTTTGCGCTCCCGCCGTGAGTGGAGAGAGCTTCGGCATAGTCCTCCTCGAAGCCATGGCGGCCGGCCTTCCGATCGTCGCGAGCGACATCGAAGGGTATCGGGACCTCGTCACGGAGGGACGCGAGGGCCTGCTGGTGCCCCCGCGCAACGAGGTGCAGCTTGCCGACGCGATCTGTCGTGTACTGGAGGACCGCTCTCTCGCTGCTTCACTTGGCGCTGCCGGACGAGAAACGGCGGCTCTCTACGACTGGGGGCCCATTGCCGAACAGATCGTCGACTTCTACGTGAAGACCGGGAATCGTGCTCTGCCACCCGTACCGGCGCTTTTCGCTCCGAGTGGATTGGTGAGCTGAGCGTGTTCCCCCGAGCGTTTCAGGCCTGGGCCCGCCGGATGGCGGAAAATGTTGTGCGGCCGCTCGCGGGGCGCGGCGTGTCTCCGAATACCATCACGGTCGTCGGCTTTCTGCTGAACGTCGTGACGGCCGGTGTGCTGGCCTCCGGGCACCTCACCATTGGAGGCGCGCTGCTTTTCCTTTCGGGCCTGTTCGACATGCTCGATGGAGCGCTCGCCCGCATTGCCTCGGCGCAGAGCACATTCGGCGCATTTCTTGACTCGCTGCTTGATCGCTACTCGGAAGCAGCGATTCTGCTGGCCCTTGTCTACGTCTTCACGGTGCGGGGGAACACTGCTGCCGTACTTCTGGTGTACGCGGTAGCAGTCGGCTCGATTCTCAGCAGCTATGCGCGCGCCCGGGCGGAGGGCCTCGGAATCGACTGCAAGGTTGGCATTGCCCCCCGCCCGGAGCGTGTCTTGATTCTGGGTGTCGGTCTCCTGATCAATCCCTGGACCACCATCGCCGCCTTGAGCGTGCTGGCCTTCTTGACGCATGTGACCGTCCTCCAGCGCCTGCGCCACGTGTGGGTGCGAACTCATGAGCGCCCCGACGCACTGCCGCGGTCGGTATCGAGCAGCAAGCAGAGCAGAACCGGGTGACGGGTCGGCGGCTGGCTATTCTGGCCGAAGACACCCTCGACTTCCATCACGGAAAAACGGCGACGAGCCTCCTCCGCTACCGCCCCGACGATGTAGTCGCCGTAATCGACAGCACGCACGACGGTGAAACGACCGGGACTCTCCTCGGCCTGGCAGGGGCCACGCCCATCTGCCGGGACGTAGAGGCGGCGATGCCATACGGGCCGGACACTCTGCTGATCGGCATTGCACCACGCGGCGGAGGCCTTCCCGATGCGTGGCGGGCACAAATCCTATTCGCGATCGAGCACGACCTAGATGTTGTGAGTGGCCTTCACTTCATGCTCAGTGAGGATCGGGAGTTTGCGTCTGCTGCGCGCAATCACGGCGTAAAACTGGTCGATGTACGGCAACCGCCGGATGATATCGCCGTCGCTTCGTTGCGTCCGCGCCGGGCGGGGAGCCAGGTTGTGACTTTCGTCGGAAGCGACTGCGCCGTCGGAAAGATGACAGCTGCCCTCGAGGTGACTCAGGCAGCGCGAGCGCGCGGCTTCTCGGCGGCATTCGTCGCGACCGGACAGACGGGAATCTTGCTCGAGGGACGCGGCGTCGCGATTGATCGGG
>DATGJB010000190.1:0-12685 GCA_035295425.1 Chloroflexota bacterium
GTCCATCACACCCGCTTGAAGCCGGCCCGCTCATCCAGAGCGCAGCCCGCGCCGTCGAAACCGGCATCGGACTCGGCGTGCTCGGCGCGGGACAGTTCACCGGAAGGCACGTATCTCCGGGTGTCCGGGGCAACGCCGCCCGCGTTAACGCGGCGATCGGGATCGCTCAGGGGTTCCCGTTCGTGCGCTATGGGCTGCGGCGTCTGCTTGGCAGAAACGTCGCCGACCTCATTCTTCATGTCCCTGGCATCCTCAGTCTCACTCTTTCCGGCAATGTGCTCGGGCTTCTGGTGGTCGGCAGCGAGTCGCTGCGGCTCCTTACCGAGGTGATCAGCCGGCGACACGCCTGGCAGCGGTACGAGGAGCGCATCGAGGGCGTCGCCTCGGCGCTCCCCGGCGCAATCATTCGTATCGAGTCGGGAGAGCGGACACCACACGGCGCCGACGTCGTGGAAGGTACGGGTACCGGCGTCGGGCGGCATGGGCTGCCAATCGCCGTGGTTCCTGGCGCGTACCTCCCTGCCGGTACCCGCCTGTACGGGGGGCCGTTCGTCCTCCAGCTTCAGGCGCCGCGCCCGTTTGCGCCGGCTGAGCGTCCGGCTCCGCCGGCGCCGACAGTTTTCGAACGATACGCCAGTGTTGTGAGCCGGCTATCGCTCGCCTATTCCACGGTAACTTCGCTCCTCTTTCGCTCGTTCGCGCCCACTGTGGCGGGGATGCTGCTGGTCAGTCCACGTACCGCGATGGTCGGTCTCGACAGCGCGGATATCGGCGCCTCGGCACGCGTGCTGCGGGCGGGCGTCATCGTGGTCGGCACGCGCGCCAACCGCGTGATACGACGTCCCGACGTTCTGTTCATCGATCATCCCCGCCCGCTGACGGATGGATTCGAGATTACCACTGCCACGACTGCCGGCGGCACGGATGCTACCGAGCTCCTCGACGTGGCGGCCGGCGTCGCGGCGGCAGCCGGGTCACCGTGGGGGGGTGCTCTCGCCTGGCCGGGTGCGAAACCGGCCGCCAATGGTTCCTTCGACGGCCACGTGGCTCGAGCCGAGATCGACGGCGCGCAGTACTCGCTGGGACCGTGCGACCTAGACCTCGTACCCGCCGCGCTGCAGCACCAGCACCGGAGCGAGCGCATACTGGCGTTGAAGCGCGGCGGCGAGCCGGCAGGGTTTCTGGTGCTGCGGCCGCGCCTCGCTGCCGCAGCCCAGGATCTGGTGGAGGAAGCCCGGCGTCATCGGACGGAGATCTTCATGGTCTGCGATGAAGAGACGCCCTCGATCCAGTCACTGGCGGAACGGACAGGCATTTCCGTGATCAGCCGTATCGGTCCGGTCGCGGCGATTCAAAGTCAACAAGCCACCGGTGCTGTCGTCGCCTATCTATCGGACAGCTCGGACGCGGCGGAAGCGTTCGAGGCCTGCGATCTGGCGATCGGGCTGTCGTCGGGCCGCAGCAGCCGTTTCCCGGCGCGTGCCGATCTGCTGGCCCCAGATCTGGCCGGCGTTGCCGCGATTCTCGAGGCGGGGAGGCGACGGGACCTGGCGGTTCGAGACTCGGTGCTGTTATCGGCGGTGGGAAACGTTGCAGGCGCGGTCTGGGGAATTCGGGGCCGGCCCGGTCTCGCCCGCGCCTCGCAGGTGGTCTATCTCACGTCGCTGGCGGCGCTCGCGGCCGGCTGGGTGCGGCTCCGTGGTGGAGAGCGCCCGGTGGCATCGATCACGCGGCTGGTGGACCCCCGTCCCGAGCGTTGGGGGCGGCGCAATGTGGCCGACGTGCTTCGGGCGCTGCGCACCACCCGCGACGGCTTGACAAGTGCACAGGCGCTCGAGCGGAGGCATGCCGAGCGCCCACCGGCCGCGCGAAGTGGTATGGCGCAGGCGATCCTACAGCAGCTTCGCTCTCCTCTTACCGGCGTCCTCGCCGCGGGCGGAGCAATTTCGGTAGCGCTTGGATCGACGATCGACGCCATCATGATCGCCGCGACTATCGGCGCGAATGCGCTGGTGGGCGCCTGGCAGGAACGCCAGGCGGGCCAGGCGGTTGCAGCACTTCAGCGCATCGGCAGCAGCTCGAGCGCCGTGCTGCGCGACGGTCGTGTGGTGCACGTGCCGACGGAGGAGATCGTCTCGGGTGATGTGCTGGTCCTGGCACCCGGCACGCGTATCGCCGCCGACGCGCGGCTGATCTCTGCGACCAACCTGGAAATTGACGAGGCAGCGCTCACCGGCGAGTCATTTCCCGTGTCAAAGACGGCGGAGGGCGGGACGGCGGCTGATCGTGTCGTGCTCGCGGGGACCGACGTAACGGTGGGCACCGGCCATGCAGTCGTCTTCGCGGTTGGCAGCCGCACGCGAATCGGCGCCACGGCAGCGGCCCTGGCGATCGACGAAACCCGGGCAAGTCCGCTGGGCGTCCGCCTCAACCTGATGCTTCGCCAGGTACTGCCGCTGGCTGCCGTGGGTGGACTGATTGTCGTGGCGTCTGGCCTGCTGCGGGGGGCTTCCCCACTCTCGCAGCTCGCCATCGGCGCGGCGATTGCCATCGCGGCGGTACCTGAGGGCCTCCCGCTCCTGGCAGGGGTTGGGGAGGCGGCGGTTGCGCGCCGTCTCGCTGCCCACGGAGCGCTGGTTCGGCGCCTTTCATCGGTTGAAGCGTTGGGCCGGGTTGACGTGGCCTGTGCCGACAAGACGGGAACCCTGACTGAAGGGCGGCTGTCGGTGCGCCTGGTGGCGACCCTTGCCGAGGACGTGCCCGTAACCGGCGAGATCGCCGACGATGCGCGCCGCGTGCTGGTGGCGGCGGCATATGCGACGCCTCACCCATCTGCTGTCGATGCGATCTCGCATCCCACGGACGTGGCAATCAGGGAGGGGGCCATGACCGCCGGGCTCGACGCGATCCTGATGGCCGAGCGCAGTGAGGAATCGTCGTTCGAGGCGACGCGGCCGTTCCATGCGGCAATTGTCGGAGACACGCTGTTTCTAAAGGGAGCGGTCGAGGAGCTCGAGCCGCGCTGCGACCGGATACTCGCCGCGGGGCAAGTTCAAACGCTGGACGTCGAGGGCAGAGCCCATCTGCTGGCGCGTGCCACCGCGCTCGCCGAACAGGGGCTTCGCGTTTTGCTGGTCGCGGAGGGAAGCGTGGGGCCGGCGATTGATGATCCGGCCAGTCTCACCGCACTTGGTTTCATCGGTATCGCCGACCCGTTGCGGCGCGACGTTCCGGAGGCGGTACGGCGCTGCCGGGAGGCGGGTATCCGGATCATAATGCTTACCGGCGATCATCCGGCGACCGCGAGGACGATCGCCCGTGAGGCGGGCCTTTTGGATGGCAAGGGGATTGTCCTGACCGGCGCCCAGGTCGCCGAGCTCAGCAACGAGGAGCTCGACCGGCGGCTCGAGGACACAGTGGTGGTGGCGCGGGTTGCCCCACTCGACAAACTGCGGATCGTCGAGAGCTTGCAACGTGGCGGCCATACTGTGGCGATGACCGGTGACGGCGTGAATGATGGCCCGGCGCTGCGTCTGGCCGATGTGGGCGTGGCAATGGGAATCGGTGGGACCGAAGTTGCCCGCCAGGCTGCCGGAATCGTCCTGGCCGACGACAACTTCTCGACTCTGGTGGAAGCACTGGTGGAGGGAAGGAGCTTCTGGAGGAACATCCGCCGGGCGCTGGGCCTGCTGCTGGGCGGCAACCTTGGAGAGCTCGGATTGATGGTGGGCGCCAGCGTCATGGGTCTGGCACCGCCGCTGATTACGCGTCAGATTCTTGCGGTGAATATGGTGACGGACGTCCTGCCCTCGCTCGCGGTGGCTCTGCAGCCCCCGGAAACTCGCACGCTGTCCGCACTGGCACGCGAGGGAACCGCCGCGCTCGGTGGTCCGCTGCGCAATGACGTCCTGCGGCGCGGCCTCGTCACCGCGGGACCGTCTCTCGCGGCGTACCTGTTCTCGCTCGGGACATCGGGTCTCGCGGAGGCACGCTCGGTAGCCTTTGCCAGTATCATCTCGACGCAGCTCGCGCAGACGCTCGACGCAGGCCGAGCCGAAGGGTCACTGACGCGATCCGTTCTGGCTGCGGTGACCGGCTCTGCGGGCCTGCTCCTTGCCGGCTTGACCCTGCCGCCGTTGCAATCGTTCCTCGGACTGGTGGTTCCGTCGCCATTGGGGTGGCTACTCATCGGCGGTAGCGCTATGGCGGCGGTGGCGTTCAGCCGGTTCGCAGGATACCGTCTCCTATCGCCGGTACCGATTGGGCGGCTGCTGCCCGGCCCTCGGGCGGCGGTCACGTCGAGCTAGCGGAGAGCCTGCGCCTCTCTCCAGATGCTCTCCGTCTCGGCCCGGACCATCCGAAATACCCCGCCGACGGGATTGGGCAGGTGGACACCGGATCGAGACGATGTCCCGTCCGTCCGGATGGCGGACGGTGAATCTCCTCCCACCGGCAGGGCAGCACCATCGAGGATCTGTCCCAGGGTCCGTTCGGGGAAGGAGGCAGTGGGACGCTCGAGCAGCCTGAAGAACGGAACGGCGGCAATGAAGAGGCCGACCGGCCACTCGATGACGCCATAGATAACCGCCGCTGTGATCGCGCCATAGTAGCCGCCGGCGCGCGGCCAGTCGACTATGAGCGGCCCGATCTGCGAGACCATGCCCTGCTCGCCCGGATCCTGTTGCTGGCTCATGTCCGTCCTCCTTGAGTCGATTCGCGTATCCGTGGGTCGTTGAGTGGCATCTCGGACAGCCTCTCACCCTGCCGCGACGCGGATTTGGGAGCGCTTCCCCGTTTCTGCAGTCTACCCCCGGGAACCGCATCCGGGCGGGAAGCGGTCTCGGTTCGACAAGACACGCGCGTGGAAGTGTGGTATCCTTTGAACCATTCGTGTGGCCCGCGGCGGGTAGCGACCCACTCTGACGCAGATACTGGAGAACTCGACACCTTGCCATTCCCCGGCCGTTCCTTGCTGGCTGGCTACGCCGTCGCGGTACTGCTGTGCGCCGTGGCACTCGTGCCCTGGCTGGTCTTCAGGTCGCGGCTGGAGCCGAGCCCGTTTCCGCTCTTTCTGGTCGCGGTGGTCATCGCATCGCGCTATTACGGCGCCGGTCCAGGGATGCTCACCACGCTGGCAGGAGCGGTAACGGTCGCATGGTTCGTGCATGGACATGGCCCTGGTGAGTCGGCCACAGCGATACTGCAGGTCGCGCTGTTCGTACTCCTGGCGTCGTTCGTCATTCGGCTGAACGTGCTCTCCAGGCGTACGCAACGCGCTCTCGAGGCGAGCGAGGCGCAGCTTCGACAGCTTGTCCTGCAGAAAGATGCGTTTCTCATGACCGCCGCGCACGACCTCAAGTCACCGCTCACTACCGTTCGGGGCCTCGCCCAGCTCCTGCAGCGTCGCGCCGCCCGGCTGGACCCTGTGATGGCGGAGAAGGTCGAGCCGGGTCTCGGACAGATCGCCTCACTGACGGCGCGGATGGCACTGGCCATTGACGATCTGATGGATGGCTCTGCAATCGAGCTGGGCCGGCCGCTCGAGCTCCGTCGCACGCCGGTGGACCTGATTCGACTGGCCGAGAGCGTCGCGGCGCGCTACGATCACGGAACGTCCGAGCCGGCCATTCATGTCGACTGCGTCGATACTGAGCTGATTGGGTCCTGGGACGGCTCGCGGATGGAGCGTGTCGTCGACAATTTAGTGTCCAATGCGATCAAGTACGGACCGCATCACGGCGACATCGAGGTGCGCGTCTATCAAGAGACACGCGATGGCCGGGGCTGGGCCGTGCTCGAGGTAATCGACCGGGGTATGGGAATCCCCCCCGATGATCTACCCTACGTATTCGAGCGGTTCCGGCGCGGCGGCAATGCGGGAGAGGTACCCGGCTTCGGAGTCGGGCTGGCGGGCGCCAGGCAGATCGTCGAGCAGCATGGCGGCACGATCGAGGCATCCAGCCAGCTCGGACGCGGCTCGACGTTCACGGTGCGGCTCCCACTCGACCGGGATGGCCCGGAGCGGGAGCTCATCGACGCCGCAGAAGGAACGATTACGTCTCGACGCCCGTGATGCTCCGTCCGGCGCATGCCCTCAGGAGTGGGTGTGCATCGAGTCGAAGAGACGCCCGTAGGAGTTAATAACGGTCAGGAGTTTGTTCGCCTGCTGCGCCACGGACGCCAGCACCATGATGTGGTTGGGGTCCTGGGCAAGCGACCGCAGCGTGCTCTGAATGGCGAGCAGATCCTCGCGTGTGACCGAATCGGGCATCATCTCGCGCATGCGCACGCGGACGCCTTCAAAGGCCCGGGCGTTTTCCTCGAGCTCGGTGATGCGATCGCGAAGCTGGCGGCTCCGAGCCTCCTGCTCCTCCAGCTGACGCACCAGCTCTTGCACGACGTCGGTCAGCTTGCGCGCCATGTCGACGGCTCGCTCTGGGTCGTTGCCGTCCTGGCCGGTGACGATTGTGTTCGGCGCGATCACGCTCATTGCTTTCAGTCCGTCGAAGTCCTGAGTACCGTTTTCTGGGCGCCCGAAGTCCAGTATCGGCGTCGCCCCCGCATCGTTGCTCATAATATCAGTCCTTAGCAGAGTAGCTTCGACCACCGGGCCCGCCTCACGGTGGATCCACCCCGGTAGCAATCGGGACAGTCGGGTGAGGCGGTGCCCCGTCCACGCAGAGGAGTCGAGGACGGCCTCCTCGTCAATGACGCCGGCACCGCCTCCCATGCGTGGTGAGCCCCCGTCTACTTTTCAGCGACGATGTGTCGAAGATCGGTGTAGTCGCGGACGATTGCGGATAGCTTACCGGCCTGCTGCACGACGGTGAAGAGTACCGTGAGGCGATCCGGGTCCTGCGTGAGCGTCTCCATCATGCCCTGAATCGTGGTGAGGTCGTCGTCGGAAATTACACCCGCCTGGCCGTTCTTCACCGCCTCGGTGAAGCGATCCTTTTCGGCGCGGTGCGTCTGGAGCTCGGCGATGAACTCTTCCATCTGGCTACGCTCCGCGAGCATCGACTGCCGTTCAGACTCACTTCCATCCAGGCTCACGCTGAGCTCGGTGAGAGTGGTTGCGAGCTGCTGGCTAAGCTGCCGGGCTCGGGCAATCGAGTCGCCTTGTGGAGCGGCGCCGAACGAGGGAGTGGGATTGTCGAACGGCGACGTGACCGAGGCACCTGTCCCGAACGACGATTCCTCGGAGTGGAACTCGGCTGCCCATTCGCCGTCGCCCGACGATTGCTCGTCGGTCACCTCTGTCTCGGTGGGCACAAATTGATCAAGCACATCCATACCTGCAGCTCCTTCGACTCTGGCTGACTTGGAATCTGACCCGTGGCCGCCGGAGACCCGGAGCCGTCTGGTCTTTCGGCCCTTACTCTAGGAGAGTTCCACGCCAGTGTCTACGGGATCGGGTTGCGGTTTGGTTACAACTGGCCCGTTGCGAGCAAGACGGCGGCACGCGAAGCAGGTGCAACCCGGTGCACCGGAATACCGCCCAGCCTGGACTGTCGTGAGGATGCCGTCGACCCGGGCACGAAGTGCTTCAAATGTGTCAGCCGCGGGCGTAAAGCTGTGTTCTAACTGACCGCGCAGGTAGTAATAGGTATAGCTGACTTCTTCTGGCGGGCGGTTGAGCATCGACGAAACAGCAAGGGCGTAGAGGGGAAGCTGGAGATGCGCCGCCGCATCCTCTCGCGACTGGACATGTCCGCTCTTGAAGTCGACAAGCTCGACGCCGCCGTCGGCACGAGGCAGGACGAGATCGATGCGGCCCCGTACGTCCCCACGTGGTAGGGAGAGAAGGAACGGACGCTCGCTCGCGATCGGGGGTGTATTGAAGCGCGAGGCGCGAAATCCCTCCAGCATCTCGCGCAAGTGGGCCGGCGTGTCTGGACGGATCGTCCGCTTGCCGCGTAGCTCCCTGGCGATCAGCGAATGGATACTGGCGCCGGCGCGCATCGCCGGCGTAACCGGTGGTGGAAGATGCAGTACATGAAGGTAATAGTACTGAAGAGGACAGGTCTCGAAGGTGACGAGAGAGGAGACCGAGTACGCCTTTCGCCGGAGGGACTTCACGCTTCATTGTGCGCCCGGTGCCGTCGTTCCGACCAGACCCGAGAAGCTCGAATCAGTCCGTGGCCGACGTTCCCATCGAGAGGTGATTTCCGGAACGATTGGAGCGAATCGGCGGGCCCGGGCGCAAGGGCGCGGAGCAGGGAACGAACTTCCCGGCACCGGGGCAGTCCGACGGTGGTGCCGTCTGGACTAACGGCGCTTCGGTTGCGTCGCGGCCAGGGAGGCGCCGAATACCTCGTGTGCGACGATCATGACCGCGGTGCGCGAGGTCGAGTCTTCACTGGGCCAGGGGTAGAGACCGAGCGCGGGCATCACGCCGAGTTAGCTCGTGGCCCAAATCAGAGCACCGTAGACCAGGCCGGGCAGGGATCTCCCTCCCGGGACATACGGGCGAAGCAGCGCGAAAACCACCCCGCATCCCAGGCCGAAGCCGAGGTGCGCTGCCAGCCAGGTCGCATTGAAGGTATCAGCCGATTGCCGGCGTGGCTCGGCGCCGGCCTTGCGCCCGGCGCGTGCTGTGATCTCCTTCGGAGGAGGAGTGTGCAACAGCCCCAGCGCCCTGGCCCCGAACATGACGGCGGACATGATGGCCGTCGCCAGCAGTCCGCCCAGCGCGCCGCGCAGCAACCGTTCAAGCATGATGTCGTGCCTCCAGTCAGGATTCCCGCGGCGGCTCGCGTCGCGGTAGCTCGACCACGTATCGGCAAGACCGGGGCCAGGGAATCAGTGCAGCGAGAACGTGCCTTCCGCGATCTTCTCGTTGCCATGGACCAACCGTACGCGGTACGTGCCGGGCGCGGTGAACCCGACGCGATAGAGCATGGCGACCGTGATGCCGCTCAGGGTGACGAAGCGGGTCACCGGAATATTCAGCCGGAAGGAGTCGTTCATCACCGGCTGCTCGGATCCGTTCCCCGAGACGCGGACGTAGTACTCCCGTATCTCACTATGCGCGGGGATGGCATGTGCCGACCTGATGCGAGCGACGTAGGCAAAGGTGTCGTCCGGTCCGAAGCTGGAAGTGGGGTGCATCACGACGTGGTGGGACTGCGAGAGGCCGAACTCGATGGTGCCGCTCGCAGCGGTCGCCGTCGAGCCGCAACCGACGAGCGGGAGCAGAAGCACCGCGAGTCCAGCGAGTAGTGCACGCATACGATCCTCGTCGCCGACAGCCTGGGCCGGCTGTCCTTATCTTACGCCGCAATGTCTCGTGACCTGCTCTCACTTCGGGGTGAAGCTGTAGAAGCTGGCGTAAGTCGGGCACGTAGACACCGATCTGCAGGTGGTGAACGGGCCGGTCGCGGCGGCGTCTGCCTGGCGGTTCGGAAAGGCACCCTGAGCGCGAGGTGAGATGGCGGCGACACGGGCGGAGCATGTCGCGATTCGGCGGCACAGTGTGGTGACGTCGGCAAATGTAACCAGATTGCAACGTTTACCCCTTGCCGGCCGGGCAAATCTCGCGTACAGTCGTCTCTGGACTTCTGCTCGCATATCGCTTCAGGGGCGGGCTGCCACGGTGGGACGGCGTCGCGGACCGCCCCGTGATTCTCGCCTGTATCAAAGAGCTCCGCCGCATCGCGCGGCGGAGCCCCTCGTGTCCCTGGTTGGATTGACGGCTACTTGGAGAGCCCGCGCAGAATACCTCCGGCAACGGCACCCACGCCGACTGCCTCCTCACCACCCGTTACGGCAATGTAGGGGCTGATGGCGTGCGCCAGGTTCGGGAGTGGCAGAGACTGCAGCCAGACGCGGCCGGGACCGGTTAGCGCTGCCAGGAAGATGCCGTCCTGGCCGAAGAGCATGTTTTTGATGCCCTTGATCCGGGTGATCTCGAAGCTGACGGTTGAGTCGAACATGCCGACGTGCCCGGGATGGACCCGAAGCGTCTCGCCGGCAGAGAGATCATACGTCACTACCTCGCCGTCGAGCTCGATCCAGGCAGTGCAGCTGCCACTCAATTTCTGTAGCCGGAAACCCTCACCGCCGAAGATGCCGGCCCCCAGCGACTGCTGAAATCCGATGGTGAGCTCAACACCCGGCGTGGCGCAGAGGAAGCCGTGCCGATGGATCATGTAGAACTGACCGGGGCGTACCTCGATCGGCATAATTTCGCCCGGCACCTTGGTTGCAAACGCCACCATTCCCGACTGGCCTTCGGCGCGGTACTCGGTCATGAATAGCGTGCCGCCGCTCGCCATGCGCTTGAAGGCACCGAAGAGGCCGCCGCTGCCACCGGCGGTGGTCGATGTCGTCAGGTTGATCGAGGCGGTCATCCAGGATAGCTCCCCCGCCTCCGAGATGATGCTCTCACCGGGCTCGAGCTGCATCTCGAGAACGGGCATGGTCGTGCCGATGATCTTGTGGTTCATGGCCTCACTTTCCCATATGCGAACGGCCCGCCGACGGAGCGGGCAACGCGATCATACGTGTACGGTTACGGCGAGTGCCAATTGCGTCTCTTGCAGCGCCAACCAGGGTGTCGAGCTTCGCCCAGCAGTAAAGGGATCAAAAGCCTGGCCATTTGGAATCCTGGCGGTCGGTGGAAGGTTTCGCATCCTCGGCGCCAGGATCCGGCTCGGTAGGCCGTCCGAATCTCTGCCGGAGGAGCTTCTTGTCGAGCTTGCCCACGCTGGTCTTGTCGATCGACTCGACAAAGAGGATGCGTTCGGGAATAGCGAAGCGGGAGATGGCACCACGCTCGGCATAGGTCGCGACATGTTTCCTGATCTCGTCCTCCGTCGTCTCGGGATGGTCCCGGTCCAGCACGACGATGGCCAGAGGACGCTCAACCCATTTCGGATCGGGTACCGCGATCACCGCCGCCTCGCTGACCGCCGCATGACGGCCTATGATGTCCTCCAGATCAAGGGACGAGATCCATTCTCCACCGGTCTTGATGACATCCTTCATGCGATCGGTTACCCGAAGGTACCCCGCTGCGTCAATCGTGCCGATGTCGCGAGTGTGCAGATAGCCACCGGCCCAGAGGTCTTGAGAGCCCTCACGGTCGTTGAGATAGCCCTGGGTCAGCCAGGGCGCTCGCACCACTACCTCACCGGCCGAAGCGCCGTCGTGCGGCACGTCACGCATCTCGCTGTCCACGACATGCAGGTCGACCAGAGGAGTCGGACGGCCGGCCCGGGTCCGGATACTCAGCTCAACATCGATATCCCGTTCGAGCGTCACGGGGTCGAGGTAGGCAATTGTGAGGACGGGGCAGGTCTCGGACATGCCATAGCCGCCAAAAACGTCGATGCCGCGCTCGCAGGCAGCCTTTGCCAGGCTCCGCGGCAGGGCGGATCCGCCGATGACGATCTTCCAGCGTGAGAGGTCTACATTGCGAGCTGCGGGGTTGGTCAGCAGCATGTGGAGGATGGTCGGGACGCAGTGCGAGAACGTCACGCCTTCGTTTCTGATCAGATCGAGCAGAAGCTCCGGGACGTACCGGCCGGGATAGACCTGCTTGACGCCCAGCGCAGTCGCAATGTACGGCATTCCCCAGGCGTGGACATGGAACATGGGCGTGATCGGCATGTAGACATCACCGCGGTGGAAGCGCTGGCCTTCGGCCGGCGCAGCCAGGGCAGCCATGGTGGCGAGCGTGTGCAGTACTAGCTGGCGGTGACTGAAGTAGACGCCCTTGGGCAAACCGGTCGTTCCCGTCGTGTAGAAGGTTGTGGCCCGGGTGTTCTCGTCGAAGTCGGGAAATGCGTACCCCGGGTCGGCGGAACGCACAAGCTCTTCATATTCAGCGGCGAATCCCTCAGAGCCGGCCGGCTCTGAGGGATCGTCCCGAAGGAAGACCACTGTTCTGGCCCTGGTCAGCCCCGCCTTCCGCATTGCCTCCAGGATGGGGAGAAAGTCGGCGTGCACCAGGAGCACGTCATCTTCGGCATGCTCGATGGTGTACCGGATCTGGTCAGGCGACAGCCGGACGTTCAGCGTATGCAGAACCGCGCCCATCATGGGAACGGCGAAGTAGCACTCCAGGTAGCGGTGACTGTCCCAATCCATGACGCCGACGGTGTCTCCCGGTTTGACTCCGAGGCTCGCCAGACCGCCGGCAAGCTGTCCGATGCGCCGGCGCAGCGTCGCATACGAGAAGCGCGTGACGTCTCGGTAGACGATTTCCTGTTTATGCGCGTAGGTTTCGGTTGGATGCAGCAGGTGCTTGATGAGAAGCGGATAGGCGTAGGCGTTCGCTGTACGTTCGATCAAGCCGGTCGGCATGCCATTCCTCCTCACCGTCAGTTGGCTCTGGCCCATCCGCGGGTCTGGGGTCGGGGAGTGCTTGGGCCACACTCATGAAATACGTTCCGGTCGGTACGGCGACCGGCTCTGACGATTGGTGCCCCATTGTGCAAGACGCCAGCCGCGCGGGTGGAGATTTCGGGCCGGTGGGGTTAGTAAGTAGACATAAGATGCAGCGCAGTGATCGAAGAGTGTGGTGGGTCGCGGCGGAGTCGGAGATCGAGCGGGTGGTGGTTTCGAGGATGGGGGCATTGGCGCCGGCGAGGAGAGTCGTTTGCGGACACCAGCATCGGAGTCGATTTGGTGATGGTATGCGTGGTGTCCGACATGTCGCCCTGCGGGGCGATCCGGACAG
>DATGJB010000191.1:0-37231 GCA_035295425.1 Chloroflexota bacterium
CTCGCCTTCGTCGAGGAGATACTTCACGAACGGTGGGTAGCCGCAGATCAGGTAGCGGTATCTCGGGCCAAGGAAGCGCAGCGTGTCGAGGATCTTCTCCACGTCGGGTCCGGTGGACTTCACGATCCCGTTGCGGTTGAGCGCCAGGCTCATATTGAATCCGGTCGCCCAGGCGCCCATCGAGAAGGCATTGATCGTGACCAGCGGCTCGGCGCCGAAGCAGTATCGGACAAAGAAGCTGATGTTCCGCTGCGCGATTGCCCTCTCGTGCTGCGATCGAATCCAGTTATACGGCCGCCCGGTAGAGCCGCTTGACTCGTCGATCGTGGTACCGGTCATTGGTATCCGTCCCTCGATACAGCGTTCGGCCGGCGGATAGCGATCGACGTAGGAGTGTTTGTCGGTTTCCGGCAGTTTGCGCAAGATTCCCCAGGGTACGAGCGACATCACGTCCACGCCCGCCGCGCCGGCAAACGACCGGTAGGCGGGCACCTCCTGCACTGCCCGCCAGGCGGCTCGTTCGGCTCGCAGCCGGCCCGCAAGCGCCAGCTGGAGCGGCGGCGCGTGGTCAAAGAGTGCCTTGAGCCAGCCATAGCGCAGCCCCAGCGTCTTGAAAGCGAAGTCCAGCGGCAGCAGCCAGAGGCCCCGGCCGATACCGAGAGCGCGGCTGAAGAAGGGCCGCATCTACTGTCGGCGCTTTCCCTTGCCGCCGATACTCAGGATGCTACCCGCGCTGCCGATACTCAGGATGCTGCCGGCGCTGCCCACACTGAGGATGCTGCCGGTACTGCCGATGCTGAGGACGCTTCCGGAGCTGCCGATACTCAGGATGCTGGCGAAGCTGAACAGGCTTCCGAAGCTCAGGGCGCTCCCCACGCTGGCGATGCTCAGAATCGACCATCGCGACAGCGGGCTCCAGCGCCACCAGGGCCGGCGCCCATGCTCACCCGTGTGACAGCTCTTCCTGTCGCTGGTCCGCTTCATCTCTGCCTCCCGGAATGCGCCGCCCGAGCACGCTATAGGCCTGAATCCATTCCTGGTGACCGCGCACGCTCTGCGTGCCCACGTCGTTCACCAGTACGAGGTCGCGCACCTCATCGTACGTCGGCCGGGTGATCAGGATCTGGCCTGGGCCGGCGTGCGCCTGCAGCCGCTCGGCGAGGTTCACCATGGCGCCCACCGCCGTGTAGTCCGCCCGGCGCTCCGACCCGATATGGCCGACCACGACCTCGCCGGTTGTGATGCCAATGCCCATGGCAAGTCGTACCTCCGGCAGGCCGGGCGGCTCCAGCCCCAGGCTTTCCTGCTGCAGGTCGAGTGCTGCCTGCACGGCCCGCCAGGCGTCGTCTCCGTAAGAGATTGGCGCACCGAACAGGGCCATCACGCCATCGCCCAGCAGCTGATTCACTGTCCCACAGTACCGATAAATGACCTCGATGATGTGGGTGAGATACGTGTTGAGTATCTCCATCACCTGGTGGGGCGCCATCTCCTCGGCGATCGTACTGTAGTTGCGCAGGTCGGCGAACACGACGCTCACCCTGCGCCGCTCGCCGCCGGGACGGAGATAGCGCTCGGGGTCCTCGAGAATCCGCTCCGCCACCGGAGCCGAAACCGAACGCTGAAGGGCGTCGTACAGCAGGCGGTTGCGCGCCTCCAGCTCGTCGTGCAGCCGTTTGATTCGCAGCAGCGATCGCACGCGGGCCAGGAGCTCCACGTGGCTCACCGGCTTGGTCAGGAAGTCGTCGGCGCCGGCGTCGAGCGCTACCACCCGATCCTGACCGCTACTTCCGGTAACCATCGCCACCGGCAGAACGTGCGAGTGACCGAAGCGCTCGATCTCCCAGGCTCTGACCCGCCGGCAGACCTCGACACCGTTGATATCGGGCAGATTGACGTCCAGCAGAAGGAGGTCAACACTCTCCAGCACCAGGAGCTGCAGCGCGTCCGACCCGTTGGCCGCCGTCAGCACGCGATATCCTTCGGCTTCCAGACGCAGGCGAAGGAAGTACGCCTGGTCGGCATCATCCTCCACGACGAGGATGGACGCCGGCGGCGTCATGGTGTGACGGTCTCGATGGTGGTCATCAGCGCCGCGACGTCGATCGGCTTGGTGAGGTAGGCATCGCAGCCGCTGGCCCGCGCCCGCTCCTCGCTCATCGACAACGCGTCGGCGGTCACGATGATGACCGGTATATCCTGTGTCTCGACTCGGTTCTTGATGGCGGCCGCGACCGCGAAGCCGTCGATGCCGGGAAGCTGCAGGTCGAGCACGACCGCATCCGGGCGATTGCCGTCGAGCCACTCCAGCGCATCTTCCCCGGTGGCCACACCGTGCATCCGGTACCCCCGTGAGGTGATCGCGAGACGCATCAGGTTCATGTGGTCTGTGGAATCCTCGACCACCAGAATGAGCTTCCGGTCCGGCGGAGACACGACCTCGCCCGTTCCGGCCGCTCCGCTCCCGGTCGACGGGGCCGCGGGAGGCTGCACCGCGGCCACGAGCGTCCCCGGCAGCAGCACATGGAAGATGCTGCCCTCACCCGGCGCACTCTCCAGCCAGACATGGCCACCATGCAACTCGACGAGGCGCTGGACCACGGCTAGCCCCAGACCAGTTCCCTCGCGACCTCCCACCGGCGTGCCGACCTGCTGAAACGGCTGGAACACGCGTTCCTGATGCTCGGGAGCGATGCCGATGCCGGTATCCGATACCGCGATGTGCAGAATCCGATCTCCGTCCAGCAGCATCCGGTGCGTGTCATCGGCAGCGCTTCCCTCGATGGTTGCGGTGAGGCGGATCCGTCCACCGTCAGGCGTGAACTTGACGGCGTTGGAGAGCAAATTCTGGAAAATTCGGAGGAATTTCTCCTCGTCGGCAGTGATGGTTGTAAGGGCGGGATCGAGCGAGACTGCAATCTCGAGCTGCCGGCCGGATTCGGCGGCGAGCGTCCGGGCGGACGACTGCAGGTAGCGGAAGGCAGCGGTGGCCTCGAAGGTGCTCATTGCCAGCGGAACTTTTCCGGCCTCCAGCCTCGATAGGTCGAGGATGGTGCCGATCAACGAGCCGAGCAGCTCGCCGCTGGACCGAATGATCTGGAGGCTCTCCCGCCGTTTCTCGTCGCTGAGCTCGATCGTGGGATCGGTCAGCAGGCTGGAAAGGCCGACGATGACGTTGAGCGGACCGCGGAGGTCGTGGCTCATCTGCGCCACGAAGTCGCTCTTTGCCTGGTTGGCTGCCGCCAGCCGTTCGTTGGAGGCAGCCAGCTTATCGATCTTGTCGCGCAGCTCTTCCACCAGCAAATCTTGCAGGCCGGCCATCGAGAGCGACGGGTCGATCGCCATCGCCGCCCCCAGTCGCTCCACCGCTTCCCGGTGGAGCTGCGCCGTCTTGATGGCAATTGCCGCCTGGTTAGCCAGCGCCTCCAGGAAGGTGATAACCTCCTCGTCCTCCTCGCGGAACCGCCCCAGCTCGAACGACTCGACGTCGAGGAAGCCGATGACCTCGCGGTTGTACATGATGGGCGCGACCAGCTCGGAGCAGACGCGGCTGTTGAACACGACGTATGCCGGCTCCTGCGATACATCGGGAACGGCTCGTGACCGTCCTGCCTTGACCGCGGCGCCCGCGATCCCTTCGCCGTGGCGAAGAATCGGTGGCTCGGCGAGGGTGCATCCCTGCTGGGCAGCCAGCTCCAGCCTGCCGTCCTCCGACAGGAGCCCGATCGACCCCACCTGGACATGCAGCACGCGAAGCGCCAGCTGCAGGACCTGGCGGCACACTTCATCGACCGGGATCGGCTCGGTAATGGAGCGGCCGATCTGCTTGATGGCCTGAAGCTGCCGGTCGCTCTGGTGGTACAGCTCGCTGCGATAGAGCGTCACCGCCAGGAGTCGGGCGAGGCGGTCGAGCAGCTGCACGTGCTGTTCGACGGGCTGGAAAGCGGCGGGCCGCCGGGACGCAAGGCGCAGAATTCCCAGCGTCTGGCCGCCGAAGATGAGCGGGTAGCAGAGCATGGCCGCTTCATCCGCCGTACCAAGCGAGAACGCCCGCCAGAGCCCAATCTCCTCCGCCGACGGCTCGGCGATCGGATCGCCGTCGACCGCGGCGGAGAGGTGCTCCGGGCTGTCGCTATCGCGCACGAGATGGAGCGGCTGTTTGAGCTCGGTCAGGAACTGCATCTGCGGCATGGTGAGACGCACCACCCGGCCGCGACGCGGGCTGTCCTCGAGCGATTCCCGGCGGGTATCGGCGTCGATGCGCCGTTCCGCCACGATCTTCTCGACTCGAACCGTCAGCTGCGCCATGCCGCGTTGCATCGTGATGATCGACGCGCTGTGGTCGTACCGAATGAAGCGCCGCAGCTCACGGAGTGCGTGAGAGTAAACGTCGATCGGTTTGGTCTTGCGGAGCAGCGTGTCCAGCACATCGTCCAGCTGCTCGACACGCCGCCGTTCCAGCTCAACGGCTATCCGGGCGGCGGCGCCACGCAGCGTGTGGCGCTCCGCGGGAGCGTAGGCAGGGCCGATTCGGTCGGTGCGCGTCACGGCGAGCACACCCCATACCCGTCCCGCTTCCCGCGTCGCCGTCGCGGCGGAGGGCACGATAGGCGCGGCCAGCATGCCGCCGGCAGTGAAGGTACGCTGCTCGTGGACGGCCCTGAGCAGCAGCGCCGTGTCCCAATCTGCCCGGCTCCCCGCGGCATGGAGGATCTCGAGGGTGCCGCCAATCGGCTCGTAGGCAGCGACGGCGCAGGCATCGACGTCGAAGGCCGCGGCGACACGATGCACCGCCGAGCTGTACACCGCCGCCACATCACGGCAGCCGGTCAGCGTCTCCTGCAGCGTCTCGAGAAAACGCAGATCGTGAAGCTGTTGCTCGCGCCGCGTGGACAGGGCGAAGACCACCTCGTCTGGTATGGCGTGAGAGGTTTCGGCCATTCCTTCCCCCGAAATGTGCCGCCCGGCTGTGCTGCGCGTCCCGCCCGCACGGAACGTAGCCTGCCAGTATGCCATGTTTTCGACCTCAGCCGCACCCCGCCGTCCGGCTCGGGGGGTGGGTTAAACAGCGCGGTTGCCGGAGGCTGGGTCAGGGCGGGAGCTCGACGGCTGGGGCTCACCATCTTGCTCTTCCACCCACTCTACCCAGCGCCCGTGCGGATGGGTGAAAGCCACGGCCTCGGTCGCGCCCAGCCCCATGACAAAGCAATTGGGATCCGGCAATTCGCGGGGCAGTCGCAGCGTCTCGACCACGCCCCTGCCCTCGTTCGAGATCCAGACCCAGGGCCGGCCGCTCATCAGCCCGGCAAAGGCCCGGCGATCTTCCGCGGTCAGGTAGTTGAGTACGGCGGAGTGGAAGACGACCAGTGTGGCGTCGGCCGGTGCGGAAGCTGCCACATCGACAACCGACTCCAGCAGGTCGCCCGTCACCACCATAGGTGGCTCCTCCCGGGCAACCGCGACTGCGGCGCGCAGACGTGCCAGGCGCTCCGGCTGATCCGGCCAGACGCAACATTCCAGCCACCGCACTGCGGCCTCGTCGCGGACGTCGATCGGGTGAAGATCGATGCCGCGACGCCAGACCACCTCGGGAACAGCGCGGGGAATGGGAACCAGACCACGCGTCCGGCAGGAGAGCCGCACCGGCGATGCGGGGTCGCCAAGCAACTCTCCCTCGTTGTAGCGGTAGGCGTAGCGGTCGGGCAGGAGGCAGAGGCCGGCGCTCGCCCCGACCTCCAGTAGCGCCAGGGGCCCGGGCAGCCGTGCCAGGAGCGTCAGAAGCGTGGCGCAGCGCCCGACCTCATTGGTCTGGGTGCTCTTGCTCAAGAGCAGCGTGCGGATCTCATCCCGATGGGCGAGCACGAAGCGGCGAAAGCTCGGGTAATCCGGCTGGATGCCGCCCAGATACAGCACGCTGGCAAACAGCAGATTGGGCTGCCGCTTCGGCCGCGGCACCTGCTCCAGCAATGCGAGCACAGCGGGATCATCGCTCACCCCGGCAGCCAGCGCCACGTAGAGCGGCGAGGAGCCGCGCGCTTCGACGCGCGAGAAGGTGCGGTAGCGCTCGGCGGTGCTGGCAGAGGGGTGAAAGGAGCCCGCAGGAACTGATGACATCGGGTTCTCCATGGGAACTACCGCTTCTTCACGATGCCCGCGATCGTACCTCGTTCGTACTACGCGGCACTTTGTCGGTACAAGTCCCCGCTCGTGGGTAAATTCTCCACGGGACGGCACCTCGTGAGCTCTGGGTATATATAGCCGACATATCAGTAGCCGATGACAGGGTCCCGCCCGGTGTCTTCAGCTATCGTTGCTCACAAGGAGCAGCCTCCGCTCAAGAGACCGGACGCGCCACGGCTGTCAGCGTATGAGACCGGCAATCCAATCTGCTCCGGACTTGAAGAAAGCCGTCGGGAGGCGGATACCCTGGGTTGGTGCCACGGGGAAACGAGAGCCGCAAGACCCCATGTTTCCACCAGACCGGGATATAGAAGTATCTCGTCCATGCTCCGGCGATCCAGCCCCGTGCAATTTGATCCAGCCCAAATGGCTCTTCCTCGTGCCACACGCCGCCAACGAGAATGGTCTGCTGCAGCTTTGGCCTGGACCGGCATAGTGCGATCGCATCAGCCACAGTGAAGACTTGGGGAAGGTGTGCGAGAACCGTGAAGTCGGGGGTCGCCCCGATCAATCCCCCACGGCTGGTAACACTGGCTTCGGCGATCCAGTGACCGATCCACTGCGTCCCCTGCGTTCGGAACTCGACTGAAAAGATGGTATACCCATGCGGTCCGTGTTTTCGGTCCATGCGGCGCCGGAACATCACCGGCTGTGCATAGAAAGGGGCGCGTTCTCGCTGCACCTGGAAGGTGCCGCTGGGGAATGTCCAGCCTGGGTGTGGAAACAGAAACGGCATCACGAAGCGGACGCGGTCACCCAGTCGGAAGAGGAGCGACTGCTCCCATCGTCCATGATCGAGCCGATACAGCGCTGGGTACTCGAAGACGGGGGGAGCGGGCTGCGCCGCTGCCGGTTGAGAAGGGACCGCTCCGGCAACGGCTGTGCACACCAGCGCAGCCACGAGCACAAACGACTTGAGCACCATTCGGGACCTCCCTCGCATATGAATAACGCACCGGAGGCTGGAGATGTCACAACGTCCCTGGCCTTACGGACCTCCGCGCTTACAACCTGGCCTCCGGGCAATCAGGTCGGCCAGAACTGTTCCAAATATGTGCACCCAAGGTTCGCTAGGTGCCCCGCCGACGGATCATGACGAAGCGAGCCAACCACGTTCGGGCATTCCACTTCCACGAACGTCACGTAGTAGAGATCGCTGGGACGCCGCGCTGATCTGACAACCACGGCCCAATAGATGGAGCACGCTCCCGGGAGCGCACTACCGGGACGAAAGTTGTCGCACTTGCGCCCTATAGCAGCCGCGCCAGCCCTGCCTCCCTACTGCGGCGACGAATTGCATTGGTCCAAGAGCCCTTCCTAAGGCTAGGCATGACTGACCATCAAGACACTGCGTAGCGTCCAATTGCATTGGTCTCCGGCCTTTCCTCACCGAGAGGGTCTCTATGGATGAATACCACCCACTCGCTCGGCACCTGCTCCCACGCCGAACGCCGGTGCTCTGCCGGCTGCGCAGGAGAGGCACCGGTCCTGCTCACCACTGTCTCGATCACCAGGATGGCGTGGACATGGTTCGGCATTGTCACGTACGCGTCACGGGCAATGTTCGGCCGGATGCGGGGTGTGCGCGGCCCCTGGAGCAATGCAATTGGTCGCCACGCAGTTGCTGGTCGGTGATGGCCTGAGTGGGAAAGGGGTTCCGGACCAATGTAATCGGTCGCCACGAGGACAGGGATTGCGGCAAGGAAGCGGTGTCGACTCTTCGGCGATCTGGCGGCGAACCGAGCAGATGGTGGGGCCGAGTTTACGGCTTCCCTACCGGCCCGTAGCCGGCCGCCTACACCCATCGGCGGCGAACGCATGCTTCACTCAAGCACATCTTCTTGACTCAAATAGTCAATCTTGACACGCAGGTCACACGACGACCGCGAACGAGCCGCTCATACTCAGGGCTCGCCTGCTGCTCACTCGATCGGCTGAGGCGCTACGAAGCTCGATCGCACTTCCACCGGCCGTTGCTCGTGCATTGATCGCGTCGCCGCGTCGATGATCTCGACGAGATGGGCTGCGTGGTCGCCGGCAGCGCGGTGCGGACGGTCCTCCTCGATGGCCCGGGCCAGGTCAGTCACGGCGCGCGACCAGACGATGCTCTTCGCCGGCTGCCGCTGCAGGGGAACCGGCTCCAGCCGCTTTTCGCCCTCGGCGATCTCAACCCGGGCATCGCCGTGCAGCCAGCTCGACAGGTATAGCGACCCGGCGTCGCCATGAAACTCCATCCCCGTCTGCTTGCTCCCGTCCTGGCCGACGTACCAGTTGGCGGTGAGGCGGAGGATCGTGCCGTCCGCCGCCTCCGCCACCAGAATCACGAGCTCCGGCGTCGTCACGTGGAAGGGACGGCCGTCCTTGGTGACACGATCGGGGTAGAGCACCGTCCCGTGGGCCAGGACGCGCCGGATCGGACCGAAGATGGCGGTGAAGATCGCCAGGGGATAGATGCCGACATCCGGTAGCACGCCGACGTCGTAGAACGCTTCCGGCGACGGGTGCCAGCTCTCGATCCTTCCCCAGTTGGCCTCGGCGTAGACCAGCCGCACCCGCCCCAGGTGACCGTCACGCATCAGCTGCCAGGCTGTTCCCTGGGCCTCCGCCAGATAGGTCGCCGGGGCACAGGCCAGCCGCACTCCGAGCTTCGCGGCCAGCTCTACCAGCTGCTGGGCTTTGGCGTGGGACAGCGCCAGCGGCTTCTCGCTGTAGACATGCTTGCCGGCCTCCAGACACCGCCGGCTGACCTCGAAGTGGGCGCGTTGCGTCGTCAGATTCACGACCGCCTCGACGGCGGGATCGGCCAGCAATGCATCGAGTGACGCATAGACGCGCGTGCCGATCCTGACGGCGAGTGACTCTGCCTTCGCCTGCTCCAGATCGGTCACACCCTGCAGCGCCAGCGAGGGCGCGGCGGCCAGCTCCTCGCCGTAGGGCCCGGCGATGTTACCGCAGCCGGCGATCGCGACGCCCAGCCGCCGGCTGGTCACGGCGCCGCCTCCTGCCCTTCGCCCAGCCAGCCGCGCAGCATCCTCAGTCCGGCGATGCAGTCGTCGGTAGGGTCGAACATCTCCGGCTCGTGCTCGACGCTCATGCCTCCCTGATAGTCCATCGCCTGCAGGGCGCGGATGCAGCCCTCGATCGGTACAATCCCCTCGCCGTAGCGGCAGGTATCGTGCGCGCCGGCGGCACGCACATCTTTGAGGTGGACATGGAAGACGTGCTCGCCGAGCTGCCGGATCACGGTCGCGGCGTCGCGCCCCACCGTGCCGTACCAGCCGGTATCAATCGTGGTGCCGATCCGCTCGCCGTCGTCGCCGATCGCCGCCAGGACCGACTCCGGGGTTGGCAGGTGCGGGTGGTTCTCGAGGCCAAGCCTGAGATCGTACCGTTCAAGAGAGGAGAGAACCGCCGGCCGGTCGCTGTCGAGCACGGAGGTCGAGCCGCCCAGGACTCCCGTGCCGATGGAGGCCGCCAGCCGGCAGGCCTTCTCGAATTCGTCGGGGGTGCCGCCGAACCCGCCGGCCAGGCTCACCACCGGCAGCTCATACCGTCCCAGCAGGTCGCGCGCGGTTGCCACGTGCTCGTCCGTGGCCCAGCTCCAGTTGAGATGGGCGGTCCAGATGTCGATCGCCGTGAAGCCCATGTCTCGCACCGCGCTGAGCAGCGCGTCGAACCGCTCCCCAAACGTCTCGATCGGCCGGAAGTACTCGTTGGTGGTCCGCTCGCCCTGGCCCCAGCCTCCGGTCATGTGGAAGCCCACGCGCTGCGCCACGAAGTTGGCGCTCATGAATGAGATGGTCGGCACCCGGCATCTCCTCCGATTGGAATCGGTACAGCGTCTCTCCCAGTCTGTGGCCGGCCACCCGCGTGCTCCAAAACACCACCACCGGCAGTTTCAGGCAGCAGCCGCGCGCAATCTGGACCATGCGTGACATACGGTGAGGAGATCAGACTATGGCACGTCAGAATGTTCCTCGACAGCTCGCCGATCGCATCGCAACCCTGGCCCGTCCGCATCCGGTCCGGGTGGCAATCGACGGTATCGATGCCTCGGGAAAGACAACTCTGGCGGGCGAGCTCGCGGATGTGCTCGGCAAACGAGGGCTCCCCGTCATACATGCCTCACTCGACGGCTTCCACCGGCCGCGCTCCGATCGCTACCGACAGGGCGCTGACTCGGCCCGCGGCTACTACGAGGATTGCTTTGATTACGCCGCTCTGCGCACAGCGCTGCTGTGCCCGCTCGGACCCGGAGGCAACAGGCGCTACCGACGAGCCACGTTTGACTTCGAGCGCGACGTCCCGCTCGAACCGACCTTCGAGATCGCATCGGACGGGTCCATCCTGCTTCTCGACGGCGTCTTCCTGCTGCGTCCTGAGCTGGCGGACGCCTGGGACTATCGTGTCTTCGTCGACGTCAGCTTCGACGTCGCGCTGACGCGAGCGATGATGCGTGACCGGCACCTCTTCGGCACGCCGGACCGCATCCGGAAGCGGTATCTCACACGCTATTTCCCGGCCCAACAGCGCTATCTGGAAACGGTCCGGCCGCCAGATTCGGCGGACGCGATCGTAGCAAACAATAACCCGGAACGGGCGAGCGTCAGCTTCCGGAAGCAGCCGGATCGAAGTCTGTGATGCTTCATGCGAACGTGCCCACTACATACCCCGCTACGGTAGACCGTCCACCCTCTGTGGCCGGCTCGCGCCCCGCCCGGGATTCCGTACCCGTCGGCCCGCCAGTCGCGGCATGCGGGTGTTCGCATGCGGTACATCGCGGTATGTCGGGAACGTGGGTGGCATGCGTGACGAAAGCCGGCCACAGAGGGTGGACGGCCTACCGCATTTGGGGTATTGGGACACACGCCGGCACATGGGGAGCGTGGTGGGCGTGCGGGGCGAACTGCCCGGTCGGAGCACCCGCGGTAGCGCTCTACCGCCTTTCGACCCGTTAACTGCCGGCCGCTCACCACGCTACCATTGACTGGCCATGGACAACGGATACGAGCTCGTCGGTACGGTCGTGCGGCTTCAGGTGCAGCAGGCGCCGCTAAAGGTCGGTGAGCGCGGCCGGCGCCGCTACGAGCCGGCTCCCATCACCGCGGTGTCCCGCCTCACGCTCACGAGAGGCGGCGTCACGGGCTGGGAGGCAGACGAGAGCCTGCTCGACGTTCATCACCGCGACCATCCCGCCGGCAAGTACCAGGACGTCAACGGCGTGTCGGTTGGCTTCACCTCGCATTACGCGGTGATGCGCGATCGTTTCGGGCCGCATCTCACCCCCGGCGTCGCCGGTGAAAACATTCTGATCGAGGCCTCGCGCATGGTGGACGCTGGCGATCTGCGCGACGGCCTCGTAATCGTCGATCGTGCCGGGCACCCGGCAACGCTGGCCTCCCTGCGTGTCGCCGAGCCGTGCGTCGAGTTCACCCGCTACGCCATGCGCTATCCACCAGACGCGCCGGCCGACCCGGCCTTTACCGCCGCGCTCGACTTCTTGCGCGCCGGCATGCGCGGCTTCTATGCCACCTACACCGGGGATAACGCTGCGACCATCCAACCGGGTGATCGGGTCTATCGACCGTCAGGCCGCGCCGCCGGCGGCGCATAGCCGGGGCTGGTCTACCGGCCGAGCAGGGCGCTCCAGCCGCGCTGCGTGCGCTTCGCCTCGTAGAGCGCTCCCTCACCGCGGCGCAGCAGTCCCTCGCCGGTCAGCGCTTCATAGGGATTGGCGTGGGTGACGCCGATTCCCAGCCGCACCTCACCGCCCGCGAACTCGACGCTGATAAAGCGCTCCCGCAGGCGCTCGGCAACGGCCTGTGCTTCCTCCGCATCCATCTCCGGCAACACCACCGCAAACTCGTCGAGGCCGCACCGAGCCACCAGATCGATGGGGCGAACCGCCTCGCGCATGATCCTGCCGACCTGCTGGAGAATGTGATTGCCGTAGCGCCGGCCGTAGGTACGATTGATGGCCCTGAGCCCTTCCACATCCACGATGAGGAGCGCCAGCCAGCTGCCGGTGTACCGGTGCCGCTGCACCTCGTAGTCCAGCACCTCGAGCAGCCTTCGCTGATTCGCCACGCCGGTCAGCGGGTCCAGGACCTCGAGCTGCTCGAGCTGTTGCGCCAGCAGCGCGTGATCGAGTATCAGCAGCGATTGGATTGCCAGCCGGACCATCAGCTGCTCCTCTTCCGCCGTGATGGCGAGCGGCTCCGGCGCCCCCAGCGTCAGGACGCCCATCCGGCCGGACCTCGTCCGCGCCGCGAATCCCAGGAACCAGGCTCCCGGACCGGTCAGCCGAAGCACCTCGCCGCGCTGCAGCGGGGCGCCGTTCGGCGCCGAGCCGGTGTCCAGATGGCGCGTCAATGCCTCCTCGAGGAAGCGCGATGCCTCCCGCTCCCAGGCGCCGTCGGTCGAGCCGGCGGTCAGTCGGTGGTGGCCGGCAGTGTCGCTCTCACGGAGCGAGAGAACCAGCAGCGGACAGCTGACGACGCACTGCACCAGCCGCAAGATTGTCTCGACCAGCTCTCCGTACTCGTGCTCGTCGTCGCTCAGGGCGGCGAGGCCGGCCATCACCCGGCTTTCCCGCCGGGCCCGCTCTTCTCCGCCCGTCTCTTGCTCCATCAGCCCACAGCGCTCTCGCTAACAGGACATCGAACGGCTCCGCCGGCGGGAGCCACCCCTCACCCTTCAGCCTAGCGTGCGCGCCCGGTACCGGCAACCTCGCTCGCGTGGCTGGAGAGTTGGTGCACAATGGTGCGAGCATCTGATCGGCAATAGGTCCACCATGACCAGCCAGCGCATCGATCTCTCTCTCCCCCTTACCGGCGCCGCGTCCCTCGACAACGCCGTCCTGCACCTGCATCCCGCCGACGGCGTAGCCCTGGCACGCCTGCCGCTCGCCGCGGGTCTGTCTCTGGACGGCGGCATCACCGTGCGACACACCATACCGGTGGGGCACAAGGTAGCGCTGCGCCGGCATGCCGTGGGCGAGCCGGTTCTCCGCTACGGACAGGTAATCGGTTTCGCCACCACCGCCATCGAGCCGGGTGATCATGTCCATAGCCACAACCTGAGCCTCGGCCACGGTCCGCGGGAACGCGGCACCCACCGGGCATCCGGAGAGGCGGTACAGTCCGTCGACCCTGTGCCCGAAGGGGAACGCCGCAGCTTCCTTGGTTACCGCCGGCTCGATGGCCGGGTCGGGACGCGGAACTTCCTGGCGATCATCTCCTCCGTCAACTGCAGCGCCAGCGTCTCCCGCTACATCGCCGATCGGTTCCGGAGGCACTGCGCCGGCGATACCGATCCGCTCGCCGGCTACCCGAACGTCGACGGCGTCATCGCACTTACCCACAAGGGGGGCTGCGGCGCCCACTACGGCGGCGCCGAGGTCGATCTGTTGCAGCGGACGCTGGCCGGCTTCGCGCGCCATCCCAACATCGCCGGGTACGTGCTGGTCGGCCTGGGATGCGAAGTCAACCAGATCCCGGATCTGGTCGAGCGGCAGGGGCTCACCGCCGCGGGCGCAGGGCCCCAGTCGCTTGTCATTCAGGAGGAAGGCGGGCTGGTGGAGACGGTGGAAGCCGGCGTGCGGGCGGTGACGGAGCTACTCCCGGCGGCCGATGCCTGCCGCCGCGAGACGACGGCGCTTTCCGAGCTGGTGGTGGCGCTGCAATGTGGCGGCAGCGACACGTGGTCGGGGATCACCGCCAATCCGGCCCTCGGCCGGGCCGTCGATCGCCTGGTGGCGCAGGGCGGTACCGCGGTCCTGGCCGAGACCACGGAGGTGTACGGCGCCGAGCACCTGCTCACCCACCGCGCGATCTCGCCTGAGGTTGCCGAGAAGCTGCTGGCCCGTATCCGCTGGTGGGAGCAGTACACCGCCATGAACGGCGCCGAGATCGACAACAATCCCACGCCCGGCAACAAAATGGGGGGACTGACGACAATCTACGAGAAATCGCTGGGTGCAGTCGCCAAGAGCGGCTCGACTCCGTTGATGGACGTCGTGGAATACGCGGAGCCGATCCGAACCCACGGCTTCGTTCACATGGATACCCCGGGCTTCGACCCGGTCTCAATCACCGGCCAGGTCGCCGGCGGTTGCAACCTCGTGGTGTTCACGACCGGCCGCGGCTCGGTCTTCGGCTGCCGACCGGCGCCGACGATCAAGGTGGCAACCACGACCGATCTGTTTGACCGCATGCGGAACGACATGGATATCGATGCCGGTCGGGCCCTGCAGGCGGCAACTGGGAACGGTGGCGGGTACCCCGCAGCGCTTGACGAGATCGGTCAGGACATCTTCGAGCTGATGATCGAGGTGGCGTCCGGAACTCGCACCAGGAGCGAGCGCCACGGCATCGGCGAGGAAGAGTTCAATCCCTGGATCCTCGGCGCAACGCTCTAGCCACACCCATCTTCCCTCCAGACGTCGTGATACGCACCAGTTGCTTCGCAGGGAGTACTCCCTGGCGAGAAGCACATACGTCTTCTGCCGTATTGTGACAGCGTCGCGGGAAGCGTATGCTCTCTCCGGAGCACCGTCGGGGGGTGCGCGGATTCGTAACAGGCGCGCCATGTTGCGCGCCGCGTGCGCTCCCCGGGAAGTGGTGAGATGGGCCAATCTCTGCAAGAGCGACAGACGAGCGCTGGACGGCGGGCCGGCAAAGATCCAAGCGGAACCCTGCATTCTGCCCGGAAGGCGCTCCCAGCGCCGGCGATCCTCAACGCCATCGTCGGTGCCTCACCGCTGCCGATCGTGTCGGTCGACTTCCAGGGCAATGTCACCAGCTGGAACGCCGCCGCTGAGAAGATGTTCGGCTGGACGGCCGCGGAGGTGCTGGGAAAGCTCTATCCCCTCGCTCCCCTCCCGCAGCTACGCGAAGTAGAAGATGTGATGCAGCGCGTGCGAAACGGAGAGACGGTTACCGATCGAGAGGTGCGGCGCTACCGCAGGGACGGTACCCCGGTCGATGTCAGCTACTCTGCGGCGCCTCTCTATGACGGCTCGGGGGAGTGTATCGGGCTCGTCGCCATGCTCATGGACATTACCGAGCGGAAGCGCACCGAGCAAGCGCTGCGAGATAGCGAGGAGCGCTTCCGCGCCACCTTCGATCAGGTGGCGGTGGGAATCGCTCATACCGATCTCGATGGACACTGGCTCCTCATCAACCAGCGCCTGGTCGATCTGTACGGCTACTCGCGTGAGGAGCTGCGAACTCTTCGCTTCCAGGACATCACGCATCCCGACGATCTCGAGCTCGACCTCATTCAGTTCGAGCGCTTGCGGGCCGGTGAGATTGCGTCCTACAGCATGGAGAAGCGCTACATCCGCAAGGACGGTTCTCTGATCTGGGCCGGTCTTACCGTCTCGATGGTGCGAAACCGCGACGGCTCCCACAAGTACGTCATCGCGTTTGTCGAGGATATCAGCGACCGCAAGCGCGCTGAGGAGCGCATCCGCCAGGGCGAAGCACGCTTCCGCACGGTATTCGAGAGCACCGCGATTGGAATGTCGCTGGCGGACGGCCAGGGACGGTTCATCGAGATCAATCCGGCGCTGGAGCGCATGACGGGGTACAGCGCCGCGGAGCTCCGCGGCAGACGGTTCGACGATATCACCTTTGCCGAGGATGCAGACGCCGACCTCCAGTGCTTCAACGAGCTCCTCGCCGGCCGGATCGACCGCTACCAGCTCGAGAAGCGGTACGTGCGCAAAGATGGATCACCCATCTGGGTGCGGCTAACCGTCTCACTCCTGCCCCCCTCGGTGCAGGCGGAGAACAGTCAGGTAGCCTCGGGCGGCCGCCTCTCGCTGGGCATGGTCGAGGACATCACCGAGCGCAAGGAGTACGAGGATCAGCTCCGCCATCAGGCGCTGCACGATCCCCTCACCGGCCTGCCCAATCGCGTGCTGCTCCGCGATCGCCTGGAGCAGGCGCTGCGTGAGGCGGTACGCCAGGGAAGGACCGTCGCCCTGTTCCTCCTGGACCTGAATCGGTTCAAGGAAGTCAACGACACCTTTGGTCACCAATTCGGCGACGAGCTGCTGGAGCAGCTTGGTCCGCGCTTCAAACGATCACTGCGCGCCGCCGACACCGTGGCCCGTCTCGGCGGTGACGAGTTCGCCGTGATTCTGCCGGGGATTTCGCCCGGCGCGTCGGGCCGCGCCGCGGAGCGAATCCTGCGCAGCCTCGAGACACCTTTCACCGTGAACGGTCAGATTCTCGACATCGATGCGAGTATCGGCGTGGCTCTCTACCCGGAGCACGGCACCGACGCCGACACGTTACTCCGGCACGCCGACGTTGCGATGTATGCCGCCAAGCAGGAGAACACCGGCTACTTCATCTATGCGTCGGACCGCGATCCAAACAGCCAGCGACGTCTGGCGCTGGCGCGGGAGCTGCGGCGTGCCGTCGAGACGGACCAGCTGTACCTTCAGTTCCACCCCAAGATCGACCTCAAGACGGGGCGTGTGATCGGCGTTGAAGCATTGACCCGCTGGCAGCACCCTGAATATGGTTTGGTCTCACCGGATGAGTTCATCCCCCTTGCCGAGCAGACCGGTCTGATCAAGCCGCTGACGTGCTGGGTCTTGCAGGAGGCGCTCAAGCAGCGCCGCCGCTGGGAGGTGGAGGCCGGTCTGGATGTGCGAATGGCCGTCAATCTCTCGATGCGCAGCTTCCACGATGAGCAGCTGGTGCAGACCATCGCTCAGGCACTCGATACCTGGGAGACTGCGCCCTGTCGCCTCGAGGTCGAGGTGACGGAGACGGCCTTCATGGCCGACCCGGCACGTGCCCTTACCACGCTGGAAACTCTCCACAACATGGGGGTCAGCCTCTCGATCGACGACTTCGGTACGGGATACTCCTCCCTCGCCTACCTGCGCCGACTCCCCGCCGCCGAGGTCAAGATCGATCGATCCTTCGTCATGGATATGGTTTCGGACGAAAACGCCTGCAGTATCGTGCGGGCTACCATCGGCCTGGCGCACGATCTCGATCTGAAGGCGGTGGCGGAGGGGGTGGAAACGTGCGAGGTCTGGGATTTGCTCGGCCGGCTGGGCTGCGATCTCGCCCAGGGGTTCTACCTGAGCCGGCCGATGTCCACCGACGACTGCATGCGCTGGCTCCTGGCCCACGGCCGCGCCACCGGAGAGTGTAGCGTCGCCTGACCGGTCACCCGCCTCACAGCAGCCGCGGCGGAAGGAGCCACTCCAGCGCCCAGCTGCCACCCTGGAGCTCCAGGGCGGCGATCGTCGCCGTGCGGAAGTGCACCGCCGCCGCGTCTGCGTCCCCGGTAAGCAGGTACGACACGAGCCGCTCCATGAATGGGAGATGGCCCACCAGCATCACGTTCCCGTCCGCTTCCGCGGCCAGCCACTGTGCCATTGGCCGAACATCGTCGCCGGGCCGCAAACCCGAGACTGCGTTCAGCTCGCCACCCAGCAGGTCCGCCAGGATCTCAGCCGTCTCCTGCGCCCGCGTCAGGCCGCTGTGCTCGATGCGGTCCACTGTCACGCCGGCAGCAGCCAGGCGCTCAGCGGCTCGCCGCACCGCCTTGCGGCCGCCGGCGGTCAGCCGCCGAGCGTCGTCGTACAGGCCCTCCTCCGCTTTGCCATGTCGCACCAGATAGAGCATGGTGAACTATACTTCGTCCGGCTCTCCAAACCGCCGTACGCGGGTCGCACCAAGCCCCATGTATCACCTGCCCACACGGCTCCCACCGCTATCCGCACCTGATAAAGCCTCCGCCGCCGCAGCCCGCATCACCGAAGCCGCGGCCCGCCGTGGCAGAGGCTTCATATATTGCGCCGGCGTGTGCGTACGAACTGAAGCCCCGGACGGCCCTGTCCGGGTCGCCCCGCAGGGCGACATGTCGGACCTTCCGCATGCCACGGACAAACCGCCTCCAATGAAGACGCGCCGCTTCCGCGATCACAGTTGGCGGGTGTAGCTCGCGCCCCGTGTATAACCGGGGATGCTGCGTGTCTCATGTGCCTTACCCCTGGCCCGCGTGAGATCCGACATGCCGGGCTGCGGCCCGGCCCGGACAGGGCCGTCCGGGGCTTCAGGGCCTGGTGGCATTCCAGTCCAAGGACTCGACGGCTACGGGCATGCCGGTGCGGTGCACGAACGATTGGTATGAAGCCTCGGCCCAAGGTTGCCACGACACCATGTCTCCCTGCGGCGCCAGGGTCACAATACCCTGAAGTCTCGGTCCGCCGTGACCGAGGCTTCAGAACATGGTGGCCACGGCGGGCCAAGCCGGATACATCGCATGCCACGGGCAAATGCTACATACCCCGTTGAGCAGCCGACGCCTCCGCGGCCAGCGACCGTGGAAGCGTCGGCGCTGAAGGCGTTGACCGCTTTATCACCCACGGCTCACTCCGCCCGGTTACTCGTCATCCGCGCCGGCGCGCTGGGCGATACGATCCTTACTCTTCCCGCCATACGGGCCCTCCGGCAGTACATGCCGTCGTCACATATCACCGCCGTCGGCTACCCACAGCTCTGGTCGGTTGCCGGGAACCTGGTGGACGAGATCGTCTCCATCGACGATCCGATCTTCGCCACGCTGTTCTCATCGCAGCCGGCGTCTCAATTGGTCCAGTGGTTAACCGCCTTCGACCGGGCGGTCGTCTGGACAACGCGCGATCCCGCGACCGCGCTGGCAGCCGCCGGCATCCCATTCACGCACGCATCGCCCTATCCACCCCCGGAGATGCATGCCGCCGTCTGGTTGACCGCGACGCTCGGCCTCACCCTCCCAAACGATACCGCCCTGCCGGTCTCACTCCGAGGTGGCAACAGGGGGGATGCGGTGCTCGTCCATCCCGGCGCCGGCGCGACCTGGAAACGCTGGCCGGCAGAGCGGTTCGCCGCCCTGGTCGATCACCTCGCGTCGCACGGTGTCGACGTCGGGCTGGTCGAGGGTCCGGCCGACCGTGAAGCGGTAGCGGCCGTACTGGAGCAGGTTGGGGCGCAGCCGCCGATTGTTTCCGCCGCGTCACCGGTTGAGCTGGCGCGGGTTCTCTCTGCCGCTCGCCTGGTCGTCGGCAATGACTCCGGCGTCACCCATCTGGCAGCGGCGGCCGGCGTGCCGACTCTGGCGCTCTTTGGCCCAACCGATCCGGCCGGCTGGGCGCCACTCGGCGATGTTTGTGTGATCCGCTACTGCCGGCGAAGGGCCACGGCAGCCGCGCAGATCCGCGTCTGCGACGACCCCGAGTGCATGCCACGGATCCCGCTGGAGACAGTCCTTCAAGCGGTCGACACCTTCCTGGAGCGCTCGTCCACCACGCCATGTTGAAAACCACGTCGAAAACCTACTCCGATGGCTGTCGATACCCTCTGTATCGCCGCGCTGCCAACATCCCCGGTCTGCGCTCTCTTCATTTCGACATCGTCTCGTCACCCGGCCGCATTGAACTCTCGACACGCCGAACCCAGGCAGCACGCGGCCCGGCGCCGGTTTTCGACATATCCACGTCCCCTACGACTGATACGACGAAATCCTTACCAAGCACGGGAAATACGTATACGTAGGGCCTGTGGATAGAATCACGGGTGGAGGAGCTTGGTCTCGCGGTTCTCGACGAGGCAACACGGCTCGGCGCTGCCTATGCCGACGTTCGCGTCATGCGTCGGCGCAGCGACACCGTGCAGACCCGAGACGGCGAGCTCGAGCATGCCGGCGAGGAACGTGACGACGGCCTGGGCGTGCGCGTGCTGGTCGACGGCGCGTGGGGCTTCGCCGCCCAGACCGGTCTCGATCGCGCTGCCGGCGACCGTGCGGCGCGATCTGCCGTGGTGGCAGCGCGTGCCACCGCCCGCGTCAACCGCCGGGCGGTGGAGCTGGCGCCCAATCCGCCGGCGGTTGCGGCCTACCGGACGCCGCTGCACCGTGATCCATTCGCGGTACCGCTCGAGGAGAAGCAGGCGTTGCTCCTGGCCGCAGAACGCACCCTGCGCGCGCACCACAGCGTGCAGGTGAGCAGCGCGCACCTGGTTGCCTTCCGCACCGAGAAATTCTTCTGCTCGAGCGATGGTGCGCGGATCGAGCAGGATGTGATCGAGTGCGGCGGCGGCCTGTTCGCCCTGGCGCTCGGCGAAGAGAAACCCGCGCGTCGCAGTTTCGACAATTACGGGCAGGCCGGCTGGGAGTTCGTCGAGCGGCTGAATCTGGAACAACAGGGGGCGAGAGTCGGAGAGGAAGCGGCTGGGTTGCTCACCGCACCCTACGTTGAGCCGGGACCGACCGATGTCGTGCTGGGGTCGGACCAGCTGGCGCTCATGGTGCACGAGACCTGCGGCCATCCTACCGAGCTGGACCGTGTGCTCGGCTTCGAGGACGCCTTCGCCGGCGGGAGCTTCCTGCAGCCTGCCGATCTCGGCACCCTGCGCTACGGGTCGGAGCACGTGAACCTGATCGCCGATTCGACGCTGGCTGAAGGGCTCGGCACGTTCGCCTACGACGATGATGGTGTGCCGGCACAGCACTTCTCGCTGGTACGGCACGGTATCTTCTGCGGCTATCTATCGTCGCGCGAGACGGCATCGATGATCGGCTGGGACCACAGTACCGGCTGCTCGCGGGCCGATGGCTGGGGCCGGATTCCGATTGTCCGCATGGTCAATGTCAGCCTGGAAGCGGGCGAGGTGCCGCTGGAAGACCTGATAGGCGATGTGAAAGACGGACTGTACCTCGATACCCCCTCCAGCTGGAGTCTGGACGATAAGCGTCTCAACTTCCACTTCGGCATGGAGTACGGGCGTGAGATCAAGAACGGGAAGCTCGGCGGGCTGTGCCGCGGCGCCACGATCCAGAGCATCACGCCGCAGTTCTGGGGTCGGTGCGACGGCGTGGCAGAGCCGGCCGAGTGGTATCTCTGGGGCTTTCTCTCGTGCGCCAAGGGGGAGCCTCTCCAGAGCCTGCACGTCGGCCACGGCGCCGCTCCGGCACGCTTCCGCGGGGTGACGGTTGGAGTCGAGCGGTGACCTCAGGCGAGGAGCGCCTCCTTACCCTGCTCGAAGACGCAGTCAAGCGCAGCGGCGCCGACCAGACGGAGATCGTGGCGCAGAACCTGGTGCAGGGCGTGAGCCGCTACGCCGGGTCGACCATCCACCAGACCAGCGAGCTGCGTGACACCCGGGTGTGGGCACGAGCCGTCGTCGGCAAATCAGTCGGCCGCGCCGCCGGCAACAGCCTGGAGCCGGCCGAGCTGCGCCGGCTGGTAGAGGAGGCAACTGCGACCGCTCGGATCCAGCAGCCGAATCCGGACTTTCGATCGCTGCCCGAGCCCGAACCGGTACGATCGGTGGCAGGCTATGACGCAGCCACTGCTGAGATGGATCCGGCGGGGCGGGCGGAGGCGATCGGCATCATCGCCGGCCGCGCCGCCGAGCGCGGCTGGACCGCCGCCGGCACCTACCTCACCGAAGGCCGCGAGCTGGCAGTGGTCAGCTCACTCGGCGTATCCGCCTACGCGCCGGGCTCGCTGGCATTTCTCCGAGCACTCCCCGACAGCGGCGAGGGAACCGGCTACGCCGACGCCCTCTCGCACCGCGCTGCCGATCTCGACGCCGCGGATGTGGCGGAGCGGGCGCTCGCCATCTGTGCGCTGAACCGTGAGCGGCGCGAGGTGCCGCCCGGCGAGTACGAGGCCATCTTCAGCGATCTCTGCGTTGCCGAGGCGCTCTTCTACCTGGCGACGCGCGGCTTCGACGGCCGCGGCTATGAGGAGGGCCAGAGCTTCCTCTCCGGCCGGCTCGGTGAGCGGGTCACGGGGAAAGATGTCACCATCTGGGACGATGGAACCGACCCGCGCGGCCTCGCGGTGGCGAGCGACTACGAAGGGGTGCCCAAGCGAAAGGTCCCGTTGATCGAGCAGGGCGTGGCACGCAACGTCGCCTACGACAGCTACACCGCGCACCGCGCCGGCAAGCGATCCAACGGCTTCGCCCCCAACCCTGACTTCTCCTGGGGCGGTCCCGCGCCCTCCAACCTCTTCATGGCGGGCGGCGATGCGACCGTGGACGAGATGATCCGCTCGACCCGGCGAGGGCTGCTCCTCACCCGCTTCCACTACACGCATGGCCCCGATCCCAAGCGCGTCGTCATGACCGGCACGACGCGTGACGGCACCTTTCTGATCGAGAACGGAGAGATCGCGGCCGCGGTCAAGAATCTGCGGCTCACCCAATCGGTGCCCGAGCTCTTCGAGGGCATCGAGCTTGCCGGAACGCCGCGTCTCTGCCGCGACTGGTGGTGCAGCAACGGCATGGGCGGCCTCTCCTACGTCTGCCCGCCCCTCTAGCTGGCCAGTGCCACCTTCAGCAGCGGAACCCTGTTCTAGCGCTCGCCGGTCTACCGAGCAGGAATCGTCTTCCGCGAATGGTGAATGGGCAATCCCGTGCGGTTGCCCTTCCAGCCGCTGTGCGGTACCCGGTGCGTTCTGGTCACTCGACCTCGGCGGGAGCCTGACGAGACGCCGCCTGCACGAGCAAAGCCGGAACCTTGCTTCTGGAAACGGCGAAATACGCGGCCACGGCGCCGTCGATTGCAAAGGACACAACGGGGCTGACAAACGCGGCGGCAATGGCAACAAGGTAGACGAGACACCCAGCCAGGGCCCGGCGATAGCCGCCGAGAAGCGCCACGCGAGCCGGCTCAGCCACCAGATCGGGATGCCCGGCGAGATAGTGCCAGCTCCACGCGAATGACAATCCCATCAGCAGCATGGTTGCGGCATACAGCACGGCGGCTGGAATCGCCTGGCTGCCCTGGTCGGCGTAGCCGGCGGCAAGCGCGGTTGGCCAGGGGATGATCGACACGAAGAGCAGGAAGACCAGCGTGCGTTCCAGGAAGCGGCGGTTGAGCCTGGTAACCGCGCTCATCATGCCCAGATGCTCGATCCACAGCAGCCCAACAGTGGCAAACGACACCAGGTAGGCCACGTAGGTGGGCCACTGCCGCAGCAGGTCATGTGTGAGGTGATGGGAAAGCGCCGGCCGGGGCAAGTCGAGCACCAGAAGCGTGATGGCGATGGCAAAGACACCGTCGATCAGCGCGTGAAGTCTCCCTGGATGCACAGCAGCTCCCCGACAATTGCCCGTCTTCTCCCTGTTCGCGGAATTATAAGGAGCGGCCCTGCAGGCGGGGACGCGGACCTGATATGAAGAACGGAGGTGAGGGATGCGCTGCGGGCGGCGGCTGATCGGTGCCCAGGTAGCCTTCGTGGTGCTGGGTCTGGAGGGAGAGGCGCGCGGCGCGGCCCAGGAGCTTGGCTGGTCGGAGGTGGGTGACGGCATCGGCGTGGTATTTCCTGCCACGACTCGCTTTCTCGATCGGGCCTACGCCAATTTTGAGCGGTACGCGCCAGCGATGCTCCGGCAGCTCACAGGAGCCGGAGGCCTTCCCTGGCAGCCGGCCCTCAGCAGGACCATGGCGGCGCTCGAGCCGCTCGACATCCACTGGTATCTGGTCGGCAGTGGCGCGCTCGCGGTTCGTGGCATCCCCGTAACACCGAGGGATATCGACCTCGTTACAGATATACACGGCGCCCGCGTCCTCGAGGATGCGCTGCAGCAGTGGCTGGTCCAGCCGCTTGTCGCCTCACCGGGATGGATTGCCGATTCCTTCACTCGAGCTTTTCTGGGCGTGCGCGTGGAGTGGGCTGGCGGCGTCCACGCTGATGTAGACGGCGAGGAGCCAAGTGACTTCGGGCCGCTGCCGCATCCCGGTTAGAGGAAGTGCAGTGGGAAGGGCACACATTGCGCGTCCCGCCGATCGATCTCCAGCTGGTGGTGAACCGACGGCGCGGCCGAACCGCCCGGGCAGAGCAGATCGAGCGCTGGGTCGGTGAACGGTGACGTAGTCTCCCGCATGAAGCCTGTCTACTTCCGTAATCCAGTTGCCTGCTTGGGACGTACCTGACGAGCCAGGATTCTCATTTTGCCGTCGCCATTCAGCTACAATGGCGACATGAGTGACAAAGCCTCTCCGCCCTCTCCTGTCAGCGTGCGCTTTCCCTCGGCGCTCGACCGCTGGGTTCGCCAGCAGGCGAGCCTGGAGCGCCGTTCGGTGGCCGAAATGGTCCGAATTCTCACGGAGGAGGCCCGCGTCACGCGTCTCTTTCCGCAGATCGTCTTCCGAGACGGTCCGAGCGGTCGCCGCGCGGCGTTTCTCGATGGACCGGACGTGTGGCAGGTCCTGGAACCGTACGTGCTCAGTGGTGGCGACACAGGTATTCTTAGAGTGAGTTGGCCGCACCTGCCTCCCTGGAAGCTGGAAACGGCTCTGCGGTACTACGAGGTCTTTCCCGAGGAGATCGACGCCCGGATTGCCCGCAACAGTGCTGAATGAAGTTCCTCCTGGACGAGGACATGCCACCTGCTGTCGCAGTTGGTCTCAGGGAGCGCGGGTGTGACGCCATCTCGGTGCACGACTTGGGCCGGCTCGGTCTCCGCGACGAAGAACAGCTGATCTTCGCTGGGACCCAGAACCGGATATTCGTCACCTATGACCGCGATGACTTTCAGGTGCTCGACGCCGTGTACCACCTGCGGGGTACCAGCCACCGGGGAATCCGGTGGGTCTCGGAGCGCACCATTCCCCGCCGGGCGATCGGTACGCTTGTGAAGGCGCTACTCCAGGTAGCCGGCATGTACCCAGAAATCGAAAACCTCTGCCTTCCGCTGCCGTATCCTGGTGATACTGATAAGTTCTGACTCTGTCTGCCTCCCGGCGCGCCGGCCAGGTTTCCCGCGGACCCTGTGCGGCAAGAGTGCCAGCAGGACAGATGTGTCTACGTTTCGGCTCGAGAGCAGATAAGCAGTATGGCGCGCTGGTCTGAGGTAGAAGCGGCCGAGCCGGATTTCGCGGCGCGCGTGCGCCGGCGATTCGAGACGCACCGGCACAGCACGCTCGCGACGCTGCGCAAGGACGGATCGCCGCGCATCAGCGGCATCGAAGTTGGTTTTGTCGACGGTGACGTCATCCTCGGCATGATGGCGGACTCGCTCAAAGCAGGTGACCTGCGCCGCGATTCACGCCTCGCCCTACACAGCCCGTCCGACGACCCACCAGAGGATCCGGAAGAGCAGAACACCTGGCCGGGCGATGCGAAGCTTGCCGGCAAGGCAATTGAGCAGCCCAACGCCGAGCACCCCGCCGAGCCATCCGGCCGGTTCAGCGTGGAGCTGACCGAGGTCGTGCTGACCTACGTCGGTACACCGCCCGACCACCTGGTCATCGAGTCCTGGCACCCCGATCGAGGCCTCGAGCGCCACATACGGCGGTGAGGCCTACCAGAACCGGTGGGCCTGTCACTGTCAATAGCCCGAAATCGCTCGACTCAAGCAACGAATTCGACGTGCACTTCCTTGCGCCTGAAGAGGAAGAGCACGCCATCTCATAGGCCCATGGTCACTCGACACCGGATTCGGTCGAGAAGTGGCTTCGCCGGTTCTAATCGCGAAGCTCTTTGTCCCGCGACCCCGGCCCGACCTTGTCCCCCGGCCCAGCCTGATCGAACGGTTGAACGACGGGTTGCAGCGCTCTCTGAGCCTCATTTCGGCCCCGGCCGGCGACCACGTCGCGGTCGTCTCGCACCCGGGGCGTCGTACCACTTTGCCACCTCGGCGAGAATTGTCACACGGGACACGCTGCTATGATGGGCACTACGGATGGCCACCCTCACCTGCTCTTCGTGCGCCGCTCCCAGCCCTCCGGATACGAAGGTCTGTTCGGCGTGCAGCGCCCCTTTCCCGCAGGTCTGCCCGGGCTGTGGTGAACTCGTCGGTGCAGCGGCCAGGTTTTGCCCCGAGTGCGGTGCCCGCCTCCAGCAGGGACCCGGAGGGTACCCCGATCCTCCCTCCTCACCAGCAGCCACTCCTGCCGCTCGGGAGGAAGAGTGGCGTCTGGTGACAGCCCTCTTCTGCGATCTTGCAGGCTCGACTCCCCTTGGCGAGCAGCTGGACGCGGAAGAAATGCGCGATATCCTGGCGGCCTACTTCGAGGCGATGGGCACCCACATCGCCCGCTACGGCGGCAGCATCGAGAAGTATGCCGGAGACGCGGTCCTCGCCCTGTTCGGGATGCCCTGGGTCCATGAGGATGACGCCGAGCGAGCGGTCCTGTGTGGCCTGGCCATGCAGGAGGCCATCCAATCGGTTGCCGACGCCGTGCGGCAGCGCTACGGCGCTGAGCTTGCCATCCGGGTAGGCGTGAACACGGGAGAGGTGGTCAGTGGGAGTTGGGCTGCCTCGGGACGGCAACAGGATGCGGTGACCGGGGACACCGTCAATACGGCGGCGCGGATCCAGGCGGCAGCGGAGCCTGGAGCGGTACTGGTGGGCGCCGCGACAATGCGCCTTACCAGGAGGCGGATCGCGTATGGGGAAGAGCTGAGGCTGACCCTCGCGGGAAAGGCCGCTCAGGTGCCGGTCTATCGGGCAATCACGGTCCGCGAGCAGATCGAGGAGCGGTGGGAAGGCATCCGCCAGACGAGCCCACTGGTGGGGCGAGAGCGGGAGCTGACGGAGATTGAGAACGCCTGGAAGCAGGCGGCGGGTGGAGAAGGGCAGCTGATAACGGTGATCGGGGAGCCGGGTGTGGGCAAGAGCCGGCTGCTGGCCGAGGCCGTCAGCCGGATCAAGCAGACAACCCCTGCCGTCCGTCTGCTGCGTGGCCGCTGCCTCTCTTACGGCCAGGGCATCTCTCTCTGGCTGATTGCCGATCTGTTGCGCAGTCTTGTGCGGCTGCAGGAGGACGAGGTCTCCGACACCATCCGCAAGCGGGTCACCTCCACCGTGACCGAGGTACTGCAGGCGTGTGACGGCGAGGATCGACGGGAAGCGATCGATGTGCTGGGCGAGGTGCTGGGACTGCCGGCAGGCGGCTCCATTGTGGCCCGAGCGGGACCACAGATCAGACGAGCGGCGCTCATCCGCAGCCTGCGCCGGGTGCTGAAAGCGTTGACCGAGCATACCCCGGTGATCCTCGTGCTCGAAGACCTGCACTGGATCGATCAGGCAAGCCAGGACGTGATCGCCGAGGTGGTGGCAGGTGCCATCGGGGTGACGCCCGGACTACCGATCCTCGTCCTGGCTGCCCACCGGCAGGGCGCGTACCCTCTGGGTGCTGCTCCCTGGAGCGAGTCGCGCGGGCGCGGCGAACCGATCAACCTTCGTCCGCTCGACGAGGATGATGCCGCCCTGCTGGCGGGAGCCATCCTCGGTGGTCTTCCTCTTGCTCAGGGTCGTCCTGCGTCATCCGGGCTTCTGGCCCATCTGGCTGACCGGGCAGGAGGCAATCCCTTCTTTGTCGAGGAGCTAGTTCGGGCGCTGCAGGAAGCCGACGGTCTGGAGGAGCAGGACGGGAGATGGCGCCTGAAGAGCGGCGCAGCGGAGCGGCTACCATTCACGCTGACCGAAGTGGTGATGGCGAGGCTCGATCGGCTGGACGCCCAGGTCAAGGGAGTTGCCCAGGTGGGCAGTGTGATCGGGCGCAGCTTCGCAGTGCGGCTGCTCGCACAGGTGATGGAGCAACCGCAGCCTGCACTGGAGCTACCGCTGACAGGGCTCCGGCAAGCCGAGCTGGCATTTCCTCGACAGAGCGTTGAGCTAGAGTACGTCTTCAAGCATGTGACCGTGCAAGAGGTAGCGTACGGCATGCTGGTACGCAAACGAAGGAGGGCGCTGCATCTCCGCGTGGCCCGTTCAATCGCCTCCCTTTATCCCGTCGACGAGTATATCGAGGTCATCGCCTACCACTATGCCAGGAGCGACGATCCGGAGGCAGTCGAGTGGCTGGAGCGAGCAGGAGATCGAGCGGCCGCCAACTACGCCACTGACACCGCACTCTCTCACTGGCGAGAGGCGGTCAGACGACTGGAGACGCGTGCCGGCCGGGGAGAGGCCGCCGCTTCCGATCCGGCACTCGCCCGTATAGCGGAGAAGATAGGGGACTGCCTCTCAACTGCCGGTCGGTATGACGAAGCGCTGGATGCGCTAGAGCGGGCGGTCGAGCTGTACCGGCTGCAGGATGACCGCGAAGGAGCGGGGCGGGCGACTGCCCGGATGAGCTTCGTCCATCGCTGGCGCGGAACACCGGAGGAGGGGATTGCTCTTGCCCAGCCAATGGTCACTCTCCTGGCGGGGAGCGATCCCACCCCGGCACGAGCAGCGTTGCACGTCGTCCTCGCCAGTCTCTACTTTCTGGTGGGCCGCTTTCGAGAACAGCTGGAGCAGGCAGAACGAGGAGCAACGCTGGCGCGAGCGCTTGGAGACATGCGCCTGCTGGGAGAGGCGGAGCAGGGGCGGGGCGTGGCGATGAAATTCCTCGGCCGGACCGAAGAGGGGCTCCGAACCATCGAGGGATCGATCCCGCTGACCGAGGCAGGAGGCGACCTTCATGCGCTCTGGCGAGCGCTGAACAACGCGGGGGCCGGCTACGACCAGCTGGGAAAGTTTGAGGCGGTCGGACCGTACCTCCAGCGCGCCCTGGCCATAGCCGAGCGGGTCGGCAACCCCGACATGATCGCCTTTTCACTTCAGAATCTGGGGGTAGATCGCACCACCATCGGTGACTGGTCGGCGGCGAGGCCCTATTTGGAGCGCGCTGTGGCGCTCGTGGGAGACAGACGGACGGCGTCCTCCTCCCCCCCGCTTTATCACCTGGGCGAACTTGCGCTTCGCGAGGGGAAGTGGGAAGAAGCAGAGAGCCTGTTCACCAGGGCGCTCGCGGTCAGCGAGGAGACCCATTATCGATCTGGGCGGGATGAGACGGCGTCGCGGCTCGCGCAGCTGGACATCGAGGCGGGGCGGCCGCGGGATGCCCTCCGCCGTCTGGAAGTCCTGGCGGCGGAGGACGATGCGCGTCCCGAGCCTCATGTTCTTGCCTGGGCATATCTGGAGGCGGGCGCAACCGATCGGGCAGGTCACCTGATCGAGCAGGCGGTCGAGCGAGCTCGGACGGCGCAGGACATCCGGAATCTGCAGCTGGCATTGCACGTCCAGGGGCTGGTCTTTGCCCGCCAAGACCACTGGACCGAGGCGGAGGCGGCGTTGACAGAGGCACGCGAGCTTGCCCGTTCGGGCATGAAGCACGAAGAGGGACGCGCCCTGCACCACCTGGGACTGATCCTCATCGGGCGCGGAGATGCCGAGGGGGCCCGGAGAAGGCTGGAGGAAGCGCTGGCCATCTTTCGGCGACTGGGCGCGACCAAGGACATTGAGCGGACAGGAGAGGCGCTGCAGCAGTTGGCGTAGTTGGCGCCGCGGTGTCCTACCACCTGGAGATGGGCGGCGGGAAATTGCACATGGACGTCGATTGCGGTCCTCTCTGTTCTGTCAATTGCAGTGCAGGACATCCAGAGATGATCAGCCGCCCGAGCGGGCCGGTACCGGCCATGGACGAGAACGGTCATCGGGCAAGGGCCCCACTCACGCCGTCAGCTCTTCTAGCAGCGGCGTCAACCGCTCCCCGAACACTTGATACGCCTTCCCGATGCCGCCCTGCTCCACGAATGGCGTGTACTCGAACGACTCCGGGGTGATCTCTAGCGCCTCCACGATGTTCTCCTTCACCCATCCCAGCTACTCCTCTGGAACCGCAGCCCGGTCCATAGCCACCGGGGCTGCCGGGTCGCTTCACCACACGAACGGGATGATACGTCTGCGGTGCGCGGCGTACGATCGATAGCCGTCGCCCAGCGCCTCTTCCAGTGCGGCCTCCTCGACGTGGATGCGGTAGATGAGACCCAGAAGCGAGAAGACGATCAGGAGCGCCAGGCTGAGCCAGTTGGCCAACATGACGCCGATCCCGCCGAAGATCAGCAACAGGCCGGTATAGCTTGGATGGCGCATGACGCGGTACGGACCGGATGTGATGACGGGTTGATCGGCGCTCGTCATGACGTCGAAGGTGAAGTAGCGGCCCAATGTCCGGATCGACCACCAGCGCAGTCCGATTCCGGTCCAGAGAAGCACGAGGCCCGCGGCGAACGTGGCGGCATCGGCGGGGAAGGCGGCGGCCGGCACCTTCGCCCGTGCCAGTACGGCGAGTGCAACGCCGGCAATCCAGCACACGGCGAGCACGAGGCGGCTGCCGCGGTCCATAACCGTTGCTTCATCCCGGCGGTGGACCGCCTGCCGGGCCTGAAGGGCCAGCCAGACCGCCAGCGTGCCAACAAACAGCGCGCCGGCGAGGCGGTGCGCCGCGAAGTACGGCTTCAACGCCGGCGTCCCCGCGAGCACCGTTGCTCTTGATCGCCGAGGCGGCATTCAGCGCCGGTAGAACGCTCCATCTTTCGCAATCGTACGACATCAGAGCATTCGAGCTGGGCCACTCGAGCCGGCGGCCGGCGAGTCGAGGCACGAAGTATGCAGGAACGCCGGGGGGGGCGCCTGTACTCTGAACCAGAGAAAGGGCGGCCTGCATCATGTGCTCGGTGAAGGAGTGGAAGGGTGGCAGTTGATCGTGACGATTGGAATCAGCGGGTCGTGGAGGAGTTCCGGGCAAACGGAGGCCGCGTCGGCGGCAACTTCGCGGGCGCGCCCATGATGCTCATCCATCACCATGGCGCCAGGAGCGGCGTCGAGCGGGTGAATCCGGTCATGTACCAGAAGATCGATGGCGGCTACGCCGTGTTCGCTTCCAAGGGCGGCGCACCGACCAATCCGGATTGGTACTACAACCTCCGCGCCAACCCCGAGACAACCGTAGAAATTGGAACAGAGACGGTACCGGTCCGTGCCCGCGTGGCGGAGGGAGAAGAGCGCGAGCGAATCTGGGAGAAGCAGAAGCGCGACTATCCGGGCTTTGCCGGCTACGAGCGCCAGACCAGCCGGCAGATTCCGGTAGTCATCCTGGAGCCAACCGGAAGGCGATAACCTGGCGCGGCTGCCCGCCTTCCAGCGCGTCGAGCCTCATTCCTCTCCGATCGACCAACTCCGGCACACCGTCACCTGGCAGAGGGCACCGCCCTTTCGGGCGGGGAAGATCGATCACGTGTCGGCTGCAGTCTCCAGCCTGCCGCGCAGTGCGTGTTCTAGCCGGCGTCTAGCGGATCCATTGTCCGGCCCGACATGCCCAGGATGCGGCCGACGAATTCCGTGCGGGTTGCGCGCGCGGCGACCGAGATTGCAGCCTGCGGCACCATGCCGTCGAACGAGTGGAAGCCGCCTGCCCAGATGTGAAGCTCGGCGGTGCCTCCCGCCGCCCAGATGGCGGAGGCATAGGCGACGTCCTCGTCCCGAAACACCTCGGCGGAGCCGCAGTCGATGTAGGCGGGAGGTAAGCCGGACAGATCGGTGGCGCGGGCCGGTGCGGCGTAGATCGAGACCTGATCGGTCCCGCGGCGGTCGCCGAGCAACGCGTCCCAGCCTACCTTGTTGGCGCTGCGGTCCCAGAGGCCGACGCCGTCGAACTGACGGCTGGAGATGGTGTCGTTCCGATCGTCGATCATGGGGCACACCAGGATCTGCGCGGCCAGCGCGGGCCCTCCGTGGTCACGCGCCATCAGGGCCGTTCCCGCGGCGAGACCGCCCCCGGCGCTCGCACCGGTGATGATGAGCCGGCCGGGATCGAAGCCAAGGTCGCCGGCATGGGCGGCAGTCCAGACCAGGCCGGCATAACAGTCGCGGATGGGAGCGGGGTCGGGGTGCTCGGGCGCTAGCCGGTACTCGACACCGATCGCCACCGCGTCGAACAGCTGGACCCATTCCAGTGCCATGACCGCGCCCGCCAGACGGTTTCCCAGCACCATGCCGCCACCGTGGACGGTGTAGATCCCCGGTCCGCCGGGGACATGCGTCCGCTTCATGAAGACGCTCACCGTAATGCCGGGGTCACCATCCAGGCCGGGAACGATATGATCCGTGCGGACTATGTCGCGGGCTGCAAGCATCTCGTCGATCGCAGCCTCCGGTGGTGGCGCGCGCATGGCAAGGAGATCGTCGAGCGAGAGCGTCGAGGGAATCTGGCTGGTGAGCTCGGCGAGCATGGGCGCGAGCTCGGCGTCGAATGGTGGGGCCGGATAGGTCCGCTCGGTGGACATGCTCCCTCCTGGCGACGGTGCGTATCAGTCGATCTTGGTCAGTCCATGGGGTGTGTCCGTGATGGAGCCTGCGTGCGTCACGCTCTACCCTCGATCGGGCGTTGTAACCGTAGCCGGCTTCGGCCCAGTGCCGCTCTCCACCCCGGAAGGGCAGACAATCGATGAACGCAGCCGGAGCGCACTTCCGCGATCAGTGCCTGCTGAGGTGGTACCCCGCCGCGCGCGCCTCGGTCAGCGTGCTGAAGCACACCTGGTTCTTCGTCGACGGTAGATTGCGGTCGCCCGGCCGGTGCAGCACATGCGACTTGCGGTTGCCCACATACTGGCTGGTCTTGCAGATGTCGGCGCGGTTGTAGGCACGCCCGCTCACCCGTCCTGTGGTGGAGGGCGACGAGGATGGGGCGGAGGACGAGCTGCCGCAGCCGCTGAGCAGGATCGCGGCTAGAGCCACCAGAAGCACGGATGATCGCCGGATAGACCGTCCCATATCTCAGTATGGCAACTCTGGAGAGACGGCGCATGGCGGCTCGGTTCCCGTGGTAGGGCGGATGCGTGGCGCGGCAGCATAAGCCGATCTATTAGGGGTACACTTACGTATACGCACGGCGGTATGTCTGCACCGAACGGGCGTCGTCGCGGTCGTACTGGGCCATCTGCAGCCGCGGTCCGTGAACACAGTTCCCGATCCCCCGACTGGGAGCGGTGGTTCTAGCGGAAGGCCACGACCATGGGACCAACGACCGTCCCGAATCTGGAGGCGCTGGGGCACTTCATACGAAGCCGGCGTCAGAGCTTGAACCTGACCCAGACGCAGCTTGCGGACCGACTCGGGTGGGTGCAGGAACGCATCTCTGCCCTGGAGCACGGCAAATATGGGATGCCCTCTCTCCCTGCTCTGGCTCGGGTAGCCGAGGCGCTGGACGCGCCACTCGCATCCATAATCGAGGTGGCCGGCTACCCAAGCAGTGTGCCGGTAGACGGTCGCCGCGAGGCAGGTGCGGTGTCCAGCGCCGCGCTGCTGTATACGCTCCAACGCCTCCTCGCTATCGAGGCAACCAACCTTCGTGGGGCGCTGAACGAGGCGAGCGACCTCATGGCCTATGCGATGGGTGCGGACAAGGTCGATGCATTTATCTTCGAACCTTCATCCACCAGCCTGGTAGCGCTGGGTACCAGCGATACACCCATGGGCCGCCTCCAGCACCAGACTGGCCTTGACAGGCTCCCGCTGGCCAATCGGGGTCGAACGGTTGAGGTCTACGAGAGCGGGACTCCATACTCGACCGGGCAGGCGGACCACGACCCCGGGGTGACAGTCGGCGTCGTGGAGACGCTTGGCGTGCGATCGCTGTGTGCCGTCCCCCTTCGCGTCGACGGCACGATCAATGGCGTGCTTGCTGCGGAATCACGCCAGCCGGACCGGTTCTCGCCCGATGAGCAGGAATTCTTCGTGGCGACGGCTCACTGGGTCGGAATGGTCGCCCATCGGGCACAGCTCGTGGAAGCCATGACCCACCGGGCGGAAGAGGCAAGCGACGTTGCGTAAACGCCTCGTGCTGTCCCTCTTCTCGTGGGCTCCCACCGACACACCCGGCGCGTGTGCGTAGACTGCCGAATAGATACTCGCGCACCTCACGAGGCATGCTGCCCCGCGCATATTAGATTTGCTATCTCCACGGAGGCGGCGCATACTGGCGGTATACGCCAGACGGTATACCGGGCAGGCGTTGTCGCGGCCGCACTGGGCCATCTGCCTCCGCGATCCATTCGCTAGAGCACGGCCCCCCCTCCTTCGGCCGTGTGGTGGCTGGAAAGGACGGGGGTATGCGTGACTGCCCTGAAGCTCGCCCAACTCTGCGATCGAGTCGCCCTCAAGCTGTACACGCGCCCGCTCGATGAGCTCCGGCTCCTAGACCTTGCCACCATGCTGATGTTCGTCCAGTGGGATCTGCAGCGAGCGTTCCGGCAAGTGCCTGCTGCGCTCCCCGCCGGAGACACTCTGGATGTGCTGTCGGGCTCCTTGCGCTGGGTGCAACTCCGCACCCCCGTCACCGGAGAGACGGAGCTCAGGGAGCACGTGGAGACTGCCTACCAAGCGGCAGTCGCATCGGTCTATCTCCTGCAGTACCCGCGCAGCACGGCTGGATCCGAGCCCGCCCAGGCTTGAGCCGCGGTCCGGCCGCAGGAGAAGGTTGGCGCGCTCGTCGCCCGGCATCTTACGCCGCAGCTCTGCATAACAGACAACTGAATACGCCGGTGTCACGGGCTCTGGACGGAGACCTGTGCTCAGTGAACGCAAACGCCTGTGATACCGGTGCCTGTCTGGCACGAAGAAGCCGCCGGCACCACAGTGCCGGCGGCTCGTGCCACCAGGGTGGCACTCTGCGTCAATTACGACGCGAGGACCTTCCCCGTCGCATGGATCCGAACTTCGCCGGAGATGACCTTGGGGGCCGTCGGCAGAAGCGAGCCAAGATGCTCGTGGACCCAGTTCATTGCCAGCGTGTTGAACTTGTCGCCGTCTGCGCGGTTCGTGAAGAGACTGGTCGTCGTTACCACGCCGTTGCCGCTGTCGATACACCAGTACTCGCGGAATCCCGAGGCGTCGCTGATGTAGGGCACGAAGCTCTTCTCGACCTTGGCAAGAATCTCATTCACGTTCTGGGGGCTGGTCTGGTATTCGCGGATGGTCTGATACATGGTGACCTCCAGGGGTCATTCTGAGCAAGATTGGAGCGTCCACCGATCAAAGCACGGATTGCTGTAAGCACAACAAAACCCGATCCACAACGGATCGGGTTCATCAGTCGTACCCAGACTATTTCAAATATGGGCCGTTTGACTATGCTCCCCGTCATGAGGACTGTCCACTTGCTACCCTTACTATAGCACCTTTCCCCAAATTATGCAAATTCTCTTGATTGAGTATCAGCCAATCACGAATTCTGGTAAAAATGCATCCAAATTATGCGTGTACGCGCGAGATCCCGGCTTCTTCATCCCGGATCTCTCTTCGCCTCCCGGCCGTGGAGATGCGCTTGACGCGGATCGAGACTGATGTCAGCGTATACGTGCGCTTGCCTGACCAGAGACTCTCGTGCTCGTGCCAGACCAGGCGGCCCTGGCGCTGGAGCGAACCGACATCGGTCGCTCCGTCGGCTTCCCAGCCTTCCACGGCGAGCCTGCGGAGCCGCTCGCTTATCAGCAGGGTGAGATAGGTCTCGATCGCCTCGAGACCCATCTCCCGTTCACCGAGACGAATCGTGTCATCTTTGCGTTCCATCGACGGTCTGGTCGACATCATCATGTGCTTACTCGCCCGGATGCGTGCTCCGATCGGAAGTGGGTGGTGGCACGCGCTGTTCCGCCGTGACGCGGCCGGTCAGGTCTCATCCGCTTCTTCCTGCCGCTCGATTGGCGCGCGCTTCTTCGCCGGAACGGAACCGGTAGACGGCGAGCAGATCGCGATATGCGCTCTGCGTCCAGGTCAATCTCCGGCTCGCTTGTATCGATCGCGGATGTGCGATACCGTTGCGCCGGATCGCCGTCTCTCGCCGTACCGTTTGCTGTGCCGCCGCCGAGCGTGCGGATGCGACACGTTGTGCGAGATTCCGGAGTTGCATGTGCCGGACGGTCGTCTTGTTCATCATTTACTCCTCGATGGACTCGCCTTTGTCGTGACCCCGCTCACCATTACCACCCCTCGGCGCCTTTTCCGGGCGCGATTCAGGTGCTGGAGGCTCGGATGATTGCGGCTCCGCTTCGTCGCTTTCCCTGGCTCCCCTACATCCACCTGGACCACCATCTCCATCGTTTCCCGACCGGGATCATGGTCTTGGCGGGGCGGGGGTCTCGCTGGTGGCGCAGCTCGTCGATGATGGTATCGTTCAAGATCACGCCATGGCCTGGTACGACATCCCGAATGCCATGGAAGGGTACACACAGGGGTGTCGACTCCCGTGTGCCCAGGACCTCTCTGCGGTCCAGGTTGAAGTACCCGCTACCGGTCTTCGCCTGGATCACAAGCTCGGCAATCGTCCGATCGCCGGCCCTGGGGATCCTGGTGGCGCCGAAACCGGCAATCTCCATGACTGTCCCAATCTTCTTACCATCGGGGTCATAGACGGCCATGCCGGTCTCAATGTCGAAGGTCTCGGTACCCTGTGGAGCAGAGGTCTGTCCGTTCATTGACTGATCCTTTCCAGTGGCGCTGCCGCGCCCGATTGCATCGCCAAGAGGGGTAGGCAGAAAGTTCAGAGACCGTTGGTGTTAGCCCACCGGTGACTGTGACGCATCGCTCACCACCGCGTCCGAGCGCTTATGCGCGGCGACTTCACTCTGCAGTCCTCGCCGCTGACGCATCCGGCGGAAGCGGCCTGGCACCGACACAACCCATCCCAGGAGCGCTCCCAACAGGACTGCCCCAAACAGCGGCAGTACCAGAGGAACAGACGGCACCTTGAACACCAGGAAGTGGAACGTCACTGCCTGCGTGTTCTGGGCACCGAACACGACCGCGGCAGTCGCAAGAACTAACGCGGCAAACAACGTTGGCGAGCTCATGGAGTGATTCCTTTCTGCTGACCGGCCCTACGGTGGCGCCGTGCGAGTCGAGTATGGTGTAGCCAAACAGCCGCCAGATGTGGCCAAAGGTTGGCGCGTCCCCGGGCCGCGTCTCAGGCCCCCTCCGGATTGTCACAGCATCCGATTCCATGGGGTATTCCTCATCACGGGCGGCGCTGCGCCCGATGGCTCAGTCAGTGGTGGCAGCGCTCACCGGGAGATCCGACAGGTGAGAAGATGGTACTGACTGTCCGTTCTGGGCGGCCGCCGAGAAGGTTGCCCCCATACTGGCGATTCCCTGAAGCTCGGAGGGAACCACAAACAGCTTGTTCGCTGTGCCTTCCGCCATCTTGGGGAGAGCCTGGATGTACAGGTACTTGAGGATCTCGGGTGTGGCATGTGCGG
>DATGJB010000192.1:0-7546 GCA_035295425.1 Chloroflexota bacterium
ACGGCGATCTTGCCGGCGCAGTACTGCGGGTCGGCCGAGAAATCGTTGAGGCGCTGAATGCTGTCGAGCGACACGCCGACGATCGTAGCCCCGGCGGCGGTGAACTTGTCCTTATCGACCGCAAAGGTGTGCGCCTGAAGATCACAGCCGCCGGTATAGGCCGACGGATAGAAGTAGACGACCACCGGGCCCTTCGCGAGCGCTTCCTTCAAAGAGAAGGTGAAGGGCTTGCCGGCGAGCGATGCCTGCGTGGTGAATTCCGGCGCACTCGCCCCGGCCTGCAACGCGGCGAGGGCCGGCACGGAGGCGATGCACGCGAGGAGCGAAAGGATTGGCCGCTTTTTCATGGAGGGCTCCGAGGGCGTTGGTTTTGCGGGCGGCTATGATGGCATGGCGTGCGGCGTTCCCGCTGACTCGCCGGATTCTGTTTAAATATCAGAGAGTTTTGGTGTCCGGTCGGCGCGCGACGGCCGCCGAAAGTTGTTAGAGTCGAGGCACCACAGACCCAGCTGAAGCTGGCAGAGGTCTCCCCGGTGCGCAATCTCACGACCGAAGCGCGCGAGTGGCGGCGCATCGCCGCACGCGCATGGTTGCTTGGAACCCTGATTGCCTGCACCGCGGGGCTGGCCGGGCCCAGTGGTGCCCTGGTGCGGCTGCCGGGTCACGTGAGCACGCTCGCGCGATCCGAGTACGACCTCGGCGAAGCCGATTCATCTTTGAGAATGAGCGGCCTGCAACTGGTCCTCGCCCGGACCCCGACACAGGAAGAGGCGCTTGAGAAGCTCGTCGCCGATCAGCAGAATCCGCGCTCGCCGCAATACCACCATTGGCTCACCCCCGCCGAGTTCGGTGACCGCTTCGGCGCGAGCCAGGCGACCCTCGCCGCACTGTCGAGCTGGCTCGAGTCTCAGGGGCTCAAGGTCGGCCGGATCCCGGCCGGCCGCGACTATCTGCCTTTCAGCGGCACCAAGGAGCAGGTCGAGGCCGCCCTGCACATTCAGATCCACGCCTTCAACATCAAAGGCGCGCAGCACTATTCCAACGTCACGGACCCGAGCATTCCGGCGAATTTCAAAGGCGTGATCGCGGCCATCGCCGGCCTCAACGACTTCCATCCCACGCCAGGCGTCAGGACGCTGCGGGTGAGCCCGCCCACGGCGAGCGCCGCACCCCTTCCCGAGATCTACGAGGGACCGATCGGGGCCTACGGATATCCCATTCCGGGTTTCGTGGGACCGGGCGACGCCGCCAACCTCTATGATCTGACGCCGCTCTACGCGAGGAGCATCAACGGCAAGGGTGTCACCGTCGCGATCGTTGCCGAGAGCGATGTCAGCGCCGCACAGCTCTCCGCCTACTGGACGGCATTCGGAGTGAACCAGGGGCAATCGTTCGCGAGTATTACGGTACCGGTTGCCGATGGCGGCCAGGATCCGGGCGAGACCAAAGACGGCAACGAGGACGAGGCCTACCTCGACACGGAGATCATTGGCGGCCTCGCTCCGGGCGCCAGCCTCCTGCTCGTGCGCGATAAGAACGCCGGGATCGCCGCGCAATACATCATCGACCAGGACTTCCCGGCAAGCGGCGGCAAGACCGCGGGCGCGACCAGCGGCGTAGGGATCCTCAACTTTTCCTTTGGTGGATGCGAAGCGGCCGAGGGAGCTGCAAACACTTCGATCAGGAACACCTTCCAGAAGGCGGCAACCGAGGGTATCACCGTCACAACGGCGGCCGGCGATGCGGGAGCGGATCAGACGGCGCCTGCCGCGACCCCGGGCTGCATGAGCTCGTCCGACCAGGGCGTGCAGGGCGACGTGGCCTCGAAGGGACTGGCGGTGAGTGCTTTTGCCTCGACGCCTTATGCACTCGCAGTCGGCGGAACCGACTTCGACCCGAACCTCGAGGGCACCGCGGGTGGTGCTTACTGGAGCAAATCCAACACGCCTCCCACCCTTCACAGCGCAGCGACGCACGTGCCCGAGATGGTCTGGAACAATTCCTGTGGAAATGAGGAGTGGAGCCAATACTTCGCGGCGGCAAGTCCGCTCGCCTTCTGCAACCAGGCCAACCTCAGCGCCCCGGGCTTTGGAACCATCGCGAACCCCTACATCGAGGTTCTGGGAGGTGGAGGCGGCATCAGCAGCTGCACATCTCTTAACGCCGGCGCATGCACCGGCGGGTACGCGCAGCCCGCCTGGCAGCAGGGCGTCCCGGGAATCGTGAGCTTCGGCGGTCGAGCCGTGCCCGACGTCTCCGCCATCGCCACCCGCTGGGTGATCTGCTCTTACTCCGATAACCCGTGCACCGTCGATCCGCTTCCCGGAAACAAAAGTTTCTTCGGCACCTCGGCAGCCACGCCGGTCGTCGCCGCCATCATTGCCCTCGTCGATCAGTCGCAGCAGCCGGGCTCGGTATACGCCGACGGTCGTCAGGGGTTGATCAATCCCCTGCTCTATCAGCTCGCCGCCGCTGAATACGGATCCGCAGCGAATCTCACGGCGTGTAATGCGAGTCAGGGGGCGATCAGCCACACGGCCTGCGTGTTCTACGACATCACCCTCGGCAGCAACGCCCAACCCTGCCCGGTAGCGACCTTCGTCGACACGGGGAGCGCTCCGACGAGTGTGTGCGACAACGGCGGTAACGCGGCATTCACCACCGGTCTCATGACGGCGAGCTCCGCCAATGGCACCGGCTCCTACCCCGCAGGACCGGGCTATGACCTGGCGAGCGGCCTCGGAAGCATCGATGCCGCCAATCTGGTCGCCGCGATGTCGGCCGTGGCGGCTCCTGTGGGCTTGAGCGCCGCGGCGAGCGAGAGCGGCATCACTTTGCAGTGGAGCGCCGACCCTTCGGCCTCCACCTTCAATGTCTATGAGGGCTCGGCATCTGGGCAGGAGGGGGCGAGCCCCGCGCAGACAGGCATCACCACTGATTCGAGTCTCGTCGCCCAGTCGGCGCTCACTCCCGGCCAGACCTACTTCTTCGAGATTGCCGCCGTCAGTGCCTTTGGCACCTCACCCAATTCAGCGGAAGTCTCCGCCATGGCCGTGCCCGCCGTTCCCGCCGGACTCATGGCTTCCGCCGGCAGCGGCACGGTCATGCTCAGCTGGAGTGCTGCAACCGGGGCTGCGAGCTACAACGTCTATCAGGGGAGCTCTGCGGGCGGTGAAGGCGCGGCTCCCGTCGCCTCCGTCAACGCAACGACCACCACGATCAACGGGCTGACGAACGGCGCCACTTATTACTTTACGGTGGCGGGTGTGGACTCGGGAGGCGTATCGGCACATTCCAGCGAAGTCAGCGCCAGCCTTGCCGCCCCTAAAGGCGGTGGCGGAGGAGGTGGATCGCTGAATTGGCTGACGCTGATCGGCCTCGGCACGATCGGCATGGTGCGCCGAGGCAGGCAGCGCCTCTCAGGACTGCGCCAGCGCCCAGCGTACGATCTCTGATTTCCCGATTGCGCCCGAGCGGCGCGCGACTTCTCGTCCTGCCTTGAAGCAGATCAGGGTGGGAATGCCACGGATGCCGAATTCACCGGCGGGCCCGGGCTCGGCATCGGTGTTGAGCTTCGCGAGGCGCACTCTCGGCTCGAGCTCGGCGGCCGCGGCCTCGTACTCCGGCGCCATCATCCGGCAGGGTCCGCACCAGGGAGCCCAGAAATCCACCACCACGGGGATGTCGCTGCGCCCGATAGCGCGAGGGAAGCTGGCGGTCGTGAGCTCGACGGGATGCCCGGTGAAGAGCGGTCGATGGCACTGACCGCATTTGGGCGCATCCGCGAGGCGCGCCGCGGGGATCCGGTTGACCCCCTCGCAGTGCGGGCAGACGATGTGCAGCGTCCCGGTCATTGGCCGTTGTGTGGGGCGCGCCGCGGGTGATTTCAATGCCGGGCGGGAGGATCGGGAACCCGGCGGGCGGCCGCCCGGTCGAAGGGTCCGAATCGGGAGCCTCGAGTGGGAAACACCAGACTTCAAACACTCGCGAGCCTGTGGCGCGAATACCGGGCGACGATCCTTTTCCTGCTGCTGATGCTGTGCTTTCGCTCGGCCTGGGCCGACTGGGTCGTGGTGCCCTCCGGCTCGATGAATCCGACGATCCTCGAAGGCGACCGGCTGCTGGTGGATAAGCATGTGTTCGGCCTGCGGCTGCCCTTTACCCACCTCCACCTCACGAGTGGCGCGGACCCCGCGCGGGGCGACATCGTGGTGTTCGATTCCCCAGTCGACGGCACTTCGCTCGTGAAGCGCGTGGTGGGGGTGCCGGGGGATGTGCTCTCGCTCGAGGACGAGCATCTGGTCGTGAACGGTGAGCGCGCGCGCTATACGCCCGAGGACGCCGCGGGCGTGCGCTCGCTGCTGGCGGCCACTGCGGCCCAACGACCGCGGTTGCTGCGCGAGTCGGGCCTGAGCGCACCGCACGAGATCATGCTGCTCCCGGGGCGTGCGGCGCTGCGCTCCGTCGCGACCGTGGTCGTGCCCGAGGGCACCTACTTCATGATGGGGGACAACCGGGACAACAGCGCGGATTCGCGCTACTTCGGCTTCGTTCCGCGCAGCGCCATCATCGGTCGCGCCACGCGTGTCATCGTTTCCCTCAACCCCGATCGCTACTACGAGCTGCGCCCGAGGCGCTTCCTGATGCCGCTCGACTGAGACACCGCGACGCGGGCGGCCTCGCGCGCGCGACCGCGCTAGGCATTTCTCCCGCGCCGCTACGCACATCTCCCTATAGGTCGGCTGCTGCAAAGCTGGTGTGCTACGCGCCTGTGGCCCCGCACCCGCAAGCGGGCATGCCGGCGAGGGAGTCATGTATCTGACCGAGACCTACAACGACAAGGTCGTGCGCCAGTTCGCCATCATGACGGTCGTCTGGGGGATCGTCGGGATGGCGGTCGGCGTGCTGATCGCCGCGCAGCTCTACTGGCCGGCGCTCAATTTCGACATCCCCTGGCTCACCTATAGCCGGCTGCGCCCGCTGCATACCAACGCGGTGATCTTCGCCTTCGGCGGCAGCGCCTTGTTCGCCTCCTCTTATTATTGTGTGCAGCGCACCTGTCACGTGCGGCTCTTCAGCGACAAGCTGGCCGCCTTCACCTTCTGGGGCTGGCAGGCGGTAATCGTCGCCGCCGCCATCTCACTCCCCCTCGGCATGACTCAGGGAAAGGAGTACGCCGAGCTCGAATGGCCGATCGACCTTCTGATCACGGTGGTGTGGGTCGCCTACGCGATCGTGTTCTTTGCCACCATCGCGCGGCGGCGTGTCACACACATCTACGTCGCCAACTGGTTCTTCGCCGCCTACATCATCACGATCGCGGTGCTGCACGTATTCAACAATCTCGCGATCCCGGTGAGCTTCACGAAGTCCTACGTGATCTACGCCGGATCGATCGACGCCATGATGCAATGGTGGTACGGGCACAACGCGGTGGGATTTTTCCTCACCGCGGGCTTCCTCGGCATGATGTATTACTTCGTGCCGAAACAGGCGCAGCGCCCCATCTACTCCTACCGCCTCTCGGTGGTGCACTTCTGGGCGCTGATCTCCGTGTACATCTGGGCCGGCCCGCACCATCTGCACTACACCTCGCTCCCCGACTGGGTGCAGTCGATCGGCATGGTGTTCTCGCTGTTGCTGCTCGCGCCGAGCTGGGGCGGGATGATCAACGGCATCATGACCCTCTCGGGAGCGTGGGACAAACTGCGCACCGACCCGATCCTCAAATTCATGATCGTGGCGCTGTCCTTCTACGGCATGTCGACCTTCGAAGGTCCGATGATGTCGATCAAGACCGTGAACGCGCTCGCGCACTACACCGACTGGGTGATCGGCCACGTGCACGCGGGCGCCCTTGGCTGGGTGGCGATGATGACCATCGGCACCATGTATCACCTGATTCCGCGCCTCTTCAATCGCCGCGAGATGTACAGCGTCAAGCTCATCGACGTGCACTTCTGGCTCTCGACCATCGGCGTGGTGCTCTACATCACCGCCATGTGGATCGCCGGCGTCATGCAGGGCCTGATGTGGCGTGCGTTCAACGACGACGGGACGCTCACCTACAGCTTCATCGAGAGCGTCAAGGCCACCTATCCCTTCTACCTGGTGCGCCTCATGGGCGGCGCGCTCTTCTTCGCCGGCATGTGGATCATGGCTTACAACACCTGGAAGACGATCCACGGTGAGAAGCCGCTGCCGGTGCGCATACCGGTTCCCCCCGTCGAGCCGCTGCCTCATCCCCTGCCGGCGCCCGCGGCGGCGGCGGTGGGTGGAGCGCAGCCATGAACCACGACATCGTCGAGCGGAAACTGGGCCTCCTCATCGTGCTGATCATCGTGGTGATCAGCGTCGGGGGGTTCGTCGAGGTAGTCCCGCTCGCGACCAGCGCCGCCGCCAAGCAGGGCGCGGTCCATATCACGCCGCGCACCCCGCTCGAGCAGGCCGGCTTCGACATCTACGAGCGCGAAGGCTGTTACCTCTGCCACTCGCAGCAGATCCGCCCGTTCCGCAGCGAGACCGAGCGCTACGGCCCGTACTCGGTCGCGGCGGAGTCGCAGTACGACCATCCCTTCCAGTGGGGCTCGAAGCGCACCGGGCCGGACCTGGCGCGGGTCGGCGGCCGCTACAGCGACGACTGGCATCGCATGCACCTGCACAATCCCCGTGACGTCGTGCCCGAGTCCAACATGCCGGGCTTCCCCTGGCTCGCCAACAACAAGCTCGACGGCGTGCTGCTGCAGCGAAAGCTGCGCGTGCTGCGCGTGCTCGGCACCCCCTATACCGACGCCGACATCGCGGCCGCCCCCGCGGCGGTCGAGGGCAAGACCGAGCTCGACGCCCTGGTCGCTTACCTGCAATCGCTCGGCCTGGCGCGCCCGCGAGGCTGAAGGAGTGCCACTGATGCACCTGGATTTCGACGTGCTGAGCAGCGTGGTCACCGTCGTGTGGTTTGTGTCCTTCATCGCCCTTTGCGTGTGGGTGTGGAGCGGCAGGCGCGCCAAGGACTACGAGGCCGCCGCGCGCCTGCCGTTCGATGAGCCGGAGGGATCCTGATGTCGCCCCTGACGACGACGATCGTCGCGGTCGTCACGATCCTGAACGTCCTCGGGTGCGGCTGGCTCATCTGGTGGACCGCGCGTCGCCAGCCCGGCGAAGTCGCCGAAGGCTCGGTCAAGGAGCACGTCTGGGACGAGGATCTGCGCGAGCGCAACAATCCGATGCCGCGCTGGTGGCTGATCCTCTTCTTTCTCACCATCGTCTTCGCGCTGGCGTACCTCTTTCTCTACCCTGGCATCAGCCGCGGCACGCTCGGCTGGTCCGAGGAGCGCGAATACCGCGAGGAGATGCAGCGCGCGCAGCGACAGTACGCGCCCGTCTATGCCGCCTTCGCCGGCCGCAGCATCATCGAGCTCTCCAAGGACCCGAAGGCGCTCGCGCTGGGACGCAGTCTCTTCGCCAATAACTGCATCAACTGCCACGGCTCGGATGCCCGCGGCGCCCCCGGATTTCCGGACCTCACCGACAACGACTGGCTGTATGG
>DATGJB010000193.1:0-55156 GCA_035295425.1 Chloroflexota bacterium
GCGGCGCTACCGGGCGATCAAGGCGGATCCCGAGAAGTACGCCCACTGGCGCGAGCTCCTCAAAAAGTACGACCGCCGCCGCAAGGAACGGGCGCGCGCTCAGGCCGGGGACGAGCTGTCCGCCTGACTGTCTTGCCGGAGTGCTGCGGCGCGAGCCGCCATGGCGCGCGCCTGAGGGGTGCCGGCAGCGACCATCGAGGAGCCGGTTCTGCCTACCTATAATCTGGACATGACCGAGCTCGCCGGCGGCACCTTCACCTCCATCGACGCCGTGCAGGCGGCGCTCGAAGAACAGTGCTACGTCGCCGACCGATCGCTGGCCACCGCGCTGTTTCTCTCACTTCGGCTGCGCAAACCGCTCCTGCTCGAAGGAGAAGCCGGAGTGGGGAAGACGGAAGTTGCCAAGGTGCTGGCCTCAATGCTTCACACCCGGTTGATTCGCCTGCAGGGCTACGAGGGGATCGACGTCAGCCACGCCGTTTACGAGTGGAACTACTCCGGCCAGATCCTGGCAATTCGACTGGCCGAGGTCCGTGGTGAAGGACATGAGCCGCCCGACATATTCGGACAGGAGTTCTTGATCAAGCGTCCGCTCTTGCAGGCGCTCGAGGCCGGGACCGACGGTAAGCCGGCCGTCCTGCTGCTCGACGAGCTCGACCGGGTCGATGACGAGTTCGAGGCCTACCTGCTCGAGGTCCTCTCCGATTATCAGGTGTCGGTTCCCGAGATCGGGACAATTCGGGCGGCCGTTGCGCCGGCTGTGGTCATCACGTCGAACCGCACTCGGGAGCTGCACGATGCCCTCAAGCGGCGCTGCCTGTACCACTGGATCGAGTACCCGAGCGCGGAGAAAGAATACGCGATCGTTTCGCTGCGCGTTCCGGAGGCGCCTGAGCGGCTCCGGGCTCAGGTCGTCGAGTTTATCCAGGAGCTGCGCTCCGTCGATCTCTACAAAGTCCCCGGTATCGCCGAGACGCTCGACTGGACCCGCGCACTCGTCTCGCTCGGGCAGACCGCACTCGATGCGGCACTCGTCGAGGACACTCTGGGTGTTATTGTCAAGAACCAGGAAGACGTGAATCGCCTGCGCGGTCCGGCCGTGCGCGAGCTGGTCCAGCGGGTGGCGCGCTAGACGGTGACTCGATTCCGCTTCGTCCACGCCGCCGATATCCACCTGGGCTACCAGCAGTACAACCTGGACGCCCGTGCGAATGACTTCGCGCGCGCTTTCCTCGATGTCGTGGAATACGCGCGAGAGGAGCATGTGGACTTCGTTCTGCTCGCGGGAGACCTCTTCCATCGCTCCAGCGCCGATGCCTGGATGCTGAAACAGGCGACACACGGGCTGCATCTGTTGCGGGAGGTGGACATCCCGATCGTCGCAGTGGAGGGCAATCACGACACCCAGCACACGCGGAAAAACCTGTCATGGATGGAGTATCTCTGCGACCAGGACCTGCTCTGCCTGCTGAACGTGCAGGTCGCGGCCAACAACTACAGTTCGCTGGCGCCGTTTGATCCGCAGGAACGCCGCGGATCCTGGATCGACCTCGCCGGCGCCCGCATCTACGGCATGAAGTATTACGGTGCGGCCACGCCGCGTCTGCTGGAGAATGTGAGGCAGGACCTCGTGGCGGGCCCGGCCGGCTACACCATCGCGATGCTGCACGCCGGTATCGAAGGGCAGGTGCCACACCTACACGGAGGGCTCACCCTGGGCCAGCTGGAGCCGCTGCGCTCGAATGTCGATTACATTGCTCTGGGCCATGTGCACAAGCGCCTGGCGATGGACGACTGGATCTTCAACCCCGGATCAACCGAAACCAACTCGATGGAAGAGGCCGAATGGCCACACGGGTTTTTTGACGTGCGGGTCGACACCGAGTCACACCCCAAGCACCAGGTGATCGCCGTTGGGACGCCGCAGCTGCGCCCGTTTCACCGCATCTCGATTGCCGCCGACGGCAGCGAATCGCTCGATCGGTTCGTGGAGTCCGTCGAGGAGACGATTGGCGGGCATGGGTCGATCCCGGAAAAGGCGGTCATCGAGCTGCAGCTCGGCGGGATCGCCGGATTCAAGCGGCAAGATCTTCCGATCGAGCGCCTGAGGAGCGTGGTAGAGGGCCGGTTCTCACCGCTGACGGTCCGGGTGCGCAACAATCTCGTACCTCCCGGATTGGTGACGGCGCCGCGCGGCGAGCGCTTGCGGCGGGCCGAGGTGGAGCGCAGCGTGATCGAGCAGCTCGTCCATCAGCGTGCCGAGTACCGTGCCAATGTGGCGGCCTGGACCGGCCTGGTCCTCGACGTGAAGAATATGGCCGCTGGCCGGGACACTCCGGCGCATATCGCGGACCACGTTCGAGAGTCTCTGTGCAAGATGTCGGCGGCCGAGCCTGTCGACAGGAACGACGTCATCCCGGTCGAGGACGAGCCGCTGGGCGGTGAGCCACCCTGCTACGCCCATCTTTTCGAAGACTGGTAGCGGCCCACGATGCGGGTCACGTATCTCGAGCTGGAGAACATCAAGAGCTATCACGATCCGACTCGGGTCGAATTCACGGATGGCTTGAATGCGATCTGGGGCGCCAACGGGAGTGGCAAATCAACCATCCTGGAGGCGATCGGGTATGCGCTGTTCGATTACAGCTCGTACTCGCACGCGGCGTTCGTACGGGAGGGCGAGCGTGCCGGGACGATTCGCGTCGGCCTGCTGGCTCGCGACGAGCGCGAGTACGAGATCGTGCGTCGGATCGGAGCCGGCGGCCAGTACTACGTGACCGATATCGAGACCGGTGCGCGTCTGGCCGACCGCAAAGATGACGTCCAGGCATGGGTTCGTTCACAGGCGCTCGACATCGAGGGCGAGGTCGATCTGGCAGCCATCTTCAAGAACGCGGTAGGGGTTCCCCAGGGCCTGGTAACCTCCGACTTCCTCCAGAGCGCCGCGAGCCGCAAGGCCATCTTTGACCCCCTGTTGCGCGTCGAGGAGTATCGGGCAGCGTATGATTACCTGCGTGAGACGGCTGGCTACCTGCGTGACCGGTCAGCCCAGCTCGATCAGGAGATCGCCCGCCTCGAAGTCGATGCGGGCCGGATCCCCGACGCCGAACGCGACTTCGAGGAACTGGAGTCGCAGGTTCGGCACTCCGAGGAGAAGCTGGCAAGTCTGGTGGCGCGCGTGGGGTCTCTCGAGGCGGAAAAGCGCGTGCTCGACGCCGTCGAGGAGCGCGCGCGCTCGCTCCAGGAACGGTCGCGTACGGCCGAATACGATGTGCGGCGTTTCGGCGACCTGGTGGAAGTACGGCGCAGGCAGCTCGACGAGGCTGAGGCAGCCGGGCGGATCGTGGCAGGGTGTGAGGCGGGCTTTCGCACCGTCGAGCGGGCGCGCGAGGTGCTGGCCGATCTCGAGAGGAAACGGCGCGAGCGGGACGCGCTCGAACGGCGACATGCCGACGCGCGAGCCGCGATGCGAGAGATCAATGGGTGGATCCAGCGGCTGGACCGAGAGCGCCTCGAGGCACTGGAGGCGGCCAAACGCGCCGAGACGCTGCAATCGGCGGTGGTGGAGCAGGACCAGTTAGAAGCACGGGTACATCAGCTCGATGTGGGCTTGGCCGGCATGGAGCGACTCGGGGCCCAGCTCCACCGACTGCAGACCGAACGAACCGGCCTGGCCGGGCAGATCGATCGGTGCGAACGGCGTCTGGTCGAGGCACAGGCGGCCGCAGCGCGGCTGGAGTCTCTTCCGGCGCTTCAAGAGGAGCTGACGTTGCTGCACAAACAGCTGGCGCCTTTCGACCTCTTGAAGGATCGAGCCGAGAACGTAAAGCGGACCGGCGCCGAGCTCAAGGAGCGACGCGGCCGGCTCCTTCAAGATTCTCGCCGCCACCAGGAGATCCTCCAGGAGATTGCGGCGCAGCGCCCCCGGGCCGAGACCCTCGAAGAGATGCAAACAGAGGAGCGTGCCGTACGCGAGGAACGGGCCCGCATTCTCTCGGCGGTCGAGTACGGCGAGCAGGCTCGCGCCGACCTGCTTGGCGCGCGCTGTCCACTGCTCGATCTCACCTGCCCAGTGGTAGCCGCGGACGCAGGCATGCTGGAACGGCTCGGAGACCGGGAACGCGCGTTATCGAAGCGGTCAGCCGAGCTCGATCAGAGGCTGATTCAGCTCGAGGCGGATGTGCGCGGCGCTCGAACCGCGGCCGACGCCGTGGGAAGTCTCGTGGTGGAGGAGGCGCGACTGAGCCGTAGCGAGTCCGAACTGGCCGAGGTCGAAGCTGCGCTGCGTCAGTGCGCCGACGAATTTGCCACATTGTCCGACCGGCTGGAAGGCGAAGATCGACTGAAGCGCCGTGAGGAAGAGTTCGGTACCGCGCTACGCGGGCTGCAGGCGGAGTCGGGGCTTGCCGCGGAGGTGCCTTCACTCACCGCTCAGCTCGAGCGCGACCGCGGCGTGCTCGCGCTTCAAGACGAAGAGCTCGCCGGTCTGCAGTCGCAGTGGCGCGCGGTGCATGAGGCGGAGCAGGAGCGCGCAGAGCTGCAAGCCCGCCTGGCCGAACTGGAAGATCCCAGGCAGGAAGCGCAGCGCTTGCTCGCCGCTGGCGGCCGCAGAGCGGAGGTCGAGGCCAGCCTGGCGCAACAACAGGCGAGGCTGGTCGAGGCCATGGACCGAGTGAAAGCTATTGGCGGCCAGCTGGCTCCGTACGAACGGCTCGACGACGAGATGGAGCAGCAGCAGCGACTCCTTGCCGAGCACGGGAAGGCGTACGAACGGTACCTGAGTGCCCGGGATGAAGCCGAGCAGGTGCCGGCGCGGCGAGAGGCTCTGGCGGAGGCGGAAAGCGTTCTCGACGAGGCGGAGCGGAACCGCTCGTCCCTCGAGCAACAGCGCCGGGAAGTCCTCCGTGATTACCGGGAAGAAGAACATGCACGCCTCAAGTCCGAATGCGAGGAAGCACACCGGGCAGTCGTGGCCGAGGGCGCGGGGCTCGAGCACCTCGTCGAGCAGCGTGCCAGGGTGGACCGCGACCTGACGGGATTGCGCCGGCAACGGGAACGATTGCAACAGCGAGAAGGCGAGCGAGATGAGCTGAAGCGCGTCGCCGACGCCATTGGTTTCATTCGCGACACGATCAGGTCGGCCGGCCCGGCTGTGACCGAGTCGCTCCTCGCCAGCATCTCCCAGACCGCAAACGACATCTATGCCGAGATCATGGACGACCATGCCTCTGAGCTGCGCTGGGATCGGGACTACGAGGTGATCGTGCAACGCGGTCCGGAGGAGAGAAGTTTCGGCCAGCTTTCGGGCGGCGAGCAGATGGGCGCGGCTCTGGCCGTGCGGCTGGCCCTGCTCAAGGAAATGAGCGAGGTCCATTTCGCGTTTTTCGATGAACCCACCCAGAACATGGATGCCGAGCGCCGCACGAACCTCGCCCAGCAGATCGGCCAGATTCGTGGCTTCGACCAGCTTATCGTGATCAGCCACGACGACACCTTCGAGCACCACACCGAGCACCTTGTCCGGCTGCGGAAGGAGCACGATACGACATACGTGGAAGGAAGCTAGTGGCGGGATCGGGTCCGAAGCCAGGTAACGGCGGGACAGCCGGCGAATGCTGATCGGCGCCAGGGTGCGCGCGGCGCTCGAGTCCAATCGCGATGCCTTCCAGCGGTCTGCCATGGAGTCTGCTGCGTCGCGGCAACGCTACGCTCGCGCTTTCGCCGAGGCGGCCCACCTCACCGCGGGAGAGATTGAGGATCGACTGGGCGGTGTGCCATGGCCCGGCGCAAGGCCGAGCGCTGAGTGGAACGGCAACGGCGCCATCGCGCGATTCGACCAGGAGCTGAAGACCGCACGCGAGGCGCGCGAATGGGCGATGGCCAGGCTGAGTGGGGTCACGACCGTTGCCGTCGACGGGAGCCAGATCGCTGCCTCGAAGGAGGCAGGCGTTCCGGTGTCCCTGGTGCAGGTCGCGTGGTTCGAGAACCCGCACCACCCGGCGCTGAGATACGTCAAGGATATTCGCAATGAGCTCCTGACACCGGACGAGCCGCCGGAAGATCACGGAGATCCGGACATCTTCGCCGACTCTCGCCTCTTCCAGCGGCGCTTCGCCCTCGAGCTGGAGTGCGCGGTCGCGTGCGTGCAGCGGCTCGCGCCCACGCCGTCGCCGGTCGTCTTCGTCGACGGCACCTTCGTTCTCTCGTTTACGAGCCGAATGGTCGCGGCGGCGCGAGAAGCATACTTCACCGCGCTCTTTGAGCTCCTCGACGCCGCGGCCCGGCACCGCATTCCGGTCGTCGGCTATATCGACACCTCGTACGCCACCGATCTGGTGACGATGCTGCGTCACTCCTTCGACCTGCCTCCCCCACTGACGTCGGACGCCAGTCTACTCGCTTCACTGATGCTTCCGTTTGACCGAACGATCGCGCTGCAGTGCGCCCGCGGGGATGTGCTCCCGCGCTACCGGACGGAGGCGCACGACTACTCGCAAGACCTCTTCTTCGTGTACTTGCAGGTAGGCGCCGGCCGGCTTCCGGCACGCGTCGACTTTCCACGCTGGGTCCTGGACGATGGTCTGCTCGATCACGTTCTCGACATAATACGGGCCGAAGTGGTGGTGGGCTCGGGTTACCCCTACGCGCTGGAAGCCGTCGACGCCACTGCCGTGCTGACGATGGACGATCGCGCCAACTTCTACCGTCTCTACCACGAATTCGCCGGCGCCGCAGGACTGGCATCCGCTGTCCCGGGGAAGACGCTGAGCAAATCGAGACGCCGCTGACTCCGTGCCTCGGGGCGGGGCATGGTTTGGGCACTGCGGATACGCCGTGCTGCTGGCTCCCGACCGGCTCTCTGGCATGCCCGGCATCCTGACATCTGTCAATTGGCACCGAACTTGCACTAGGGATCCCCGAAGCCCATAGGCCTACCTCCCAGCGGGCGTCGGGATGGAGGCACTCGGTCCCTGCTTCGCAGGGCTGGCATGGGGCCCTGGTTTCGTGCGCCCAAAAGCAGGGGATGTAGAGGTACAGGAGCGTGCGATGAAGGCACTTTGCAGTATTGCCGCAGGGTCGGTGCTGGCCGTTGCCGGCGTCTTTCTCGGTCCCTCCCACGCTACGGCTGCTTCCGGACCGGTCCAGACAGGTGCACCGTCGGTTGCTCCAGGCCATGTGGGAGCGACTCCGTACTCGCCTCAGCATCTCCTGCCGCAGGGGAGCATTAGCGGCCTGGCACCGGGCAGTGCGCACTACCTCTACGCGGACGAGGGAATCTCCCCGGGGCACGACGGAGCCGCGGACAATATTGAAGTCTTTCGCCTGGAGAACGGGAACGCAACCAACGTCCAGGTCTACGCCACCACTGCCAACCAGCAGGCCGATTTCTATGGCGCGAACTCCCTGGCCTACGTTCCGCCGAACAAGACCCACGGCGCCTGCTTGATTCAGGCCGACGGCAGCGGTAAGGTCGACAGCTATACCATCGACCCCAGCGCCCACACCATTTCGGCTCAGGCGAGCTCGGTCATGAGTGCGTTTTACAACGACCCGGCAGACGTCAAGATCGCGCCGGGAGGAGCCATGGCGATCGTGACGGTCGCGCCCAGTGGGACTTATCTGAGCGGACTGGAGGCCTACACGATCGGCAGCGGCTGTGTGCTGTCGGCCGCCGGCTCGTACAGTAGCTCGAGTGTGTACTTTGTGTCCTCTGCCCTGATGGGAGACAGGATACTCGTAACTGCGGACTACCTCAACAATCAGATCGACACCTTCGGGATTTCCCCGTCAGGCGCGTTCACCCTTGAGGGCGTAACCGCCAGTGCCTTGCTCTACCCGGATGGGGTAGCCAGCGACGGCCGTGACGTCTTCACCGGCAACGCCTACGATTACTATCCCCACGCCCTGACACAGGGCGGCCTGGTCCGCAACGGGCAGGTCTCCTACTTCCATTCGAGTCCGGCCAAGGACGGGAGGGGCCAGAACAGCGCGGCCGTATGGTACGACGGGCAGTTCGGGAATCTTGTCCTCGGCGAGCAGTCCACCGCCTCCCTCGGAATCTTTGGCGCCGGCGGTCACATGACGCTCCGCCAGCACGTCACCCTCGCATTTAACAAAGCGCAGCCCACCGACTTCGCCCAGCTCGGCACCACGCTGCTGGTCGACGGCAACGTCAGTGGCGACATAGAGGCGTGCCAGCTCGATGCCAAGGGCTCGTCGGGCTGCGCCACGGTGGCCGTCCTGAGCAATCCCACCGGGTACTCCGACGGGATCGCCGTCGACTGAAGCGCGGGCACGCTCCAGCGCTCCCGATGACTGACAATATCGGGTGCGCACCCGATGGATCGGACCACCGAACTCGGGTAATGTAGTGTCGCCGATCAAAGTGGGACCGATCGTGAACTGCGCTTGACATTCGGACGCGCAGCGTGTAAGCTCTCACTGGTCGAGATTTCGTCAAGGCAATCCCATTGGCGAAGTCGTGATTGCGACTTTGGAGAGGGTACGGAAAGGTTGCCCGATGCGCGACTGCACGGGGAGTAGCTCCCGGTGCAGCTTGCCGCGTGTTTCCGGGAGGAGGTGCCGGGGCCCTATCGAGGGGCCACAATCGCTGCTGGGGCTTGAACCGGTTGGATAGTACCCGGATGCCCCTCGCCGTGGGTCTACCGAAAGCAGACGGGGTGCCGTGCATCTGCCGGCGCCTCGAGGAGAAAAGGAGAATATCGAGTGAATTTCGCGAATAAGCTTGGACAACGCGTCATGGTTGGCGCTGCTATTGCACTGGCGTCCGGCCTCGTCGGCTTTGCCGGGCCGGCGCATGCCGCGTCAACCGGGGCCCTGCCAATGGCGAAGAAGGCGCTGTATGTCGGTGCCTTTGTCGGGAATAACACCGGCTGCGCGTCGCCCGGTTACACCAGTGTCCAGGCAGCGGTCAACGCCGCGGTTAATGGAAAGACCGTGTACCTCTGTGGTACCAACCCCTACAACGAGGACGTGGTCGTCAACAACAAGATCATCACCTTGACCGGAGATCCCGGAGCGACCCTCGCCCCCGGCACCGCCCCCACCGCCAGCCAGCTGCCGACCGCGTTCAACACAGACCAGCTGACGATCCCGCAAGCGAACCTCATCGTGTGGGGGAGCGCAACAACGGTGACCGTTACCAATCTCGACCTCACCGGTCCCTTTACCTCGAACAGCTGCACCGACGAGTTCTACGGCGTGCTCGCGATATCCGGCGGCGCGGTGAAGATGACGAACGACAAGGTCGCGAACACCGTATCTGGTACTCCCGGGGATTACGGCTGCCAGCAGGGTGTCGGCATTCAGATCGGCCGTGAGTACTGGCCTGGTGCGGGCACAGGCAACAATTGCAATGGCGGCTACTGTGTAGAGAACTTCGTCGGCATCGGCACGCTGACCTCCGTGCAGGTCACCGGGTATCAGAAGAACGGCATGACCATCGATGGCCCTGGCTCGTCCGCCAAGGTAACGAATAGCGGGGTCACGGGGGCCGGACCCACGAGTCCGCTTGGTCAGATCATCGCTCAGAACGGAATCCAGGTCTCCCGAGGTGCGCTCGCAACCCTTACCGGTAATAACGTTGCCGCCAACCAGTACAGTGGCACGAACAACGCGTCGGCCACCGGAATACTCCTCTTTGGCGGCTGCGGTGACCCACTCGTGACCGGCGTCAAGATCAGCGGCAACACGCTGACCAATAACGACATCGGAATCGGGATGTACAACTACAACACGGCCTGCACTGCCGTGACGACCACGCCCACCAAGGATTCAGCCCTGACGAACAATGTCTCGAACAGCGCTGACACCAATGTGAGCGGCAATGGCTACCCGCAGGGGTACCAGGCCGGAATCGCCGATGTCGGCGACGGCGACAGCATCATCGGCAACACGATCAGCGGATGCGGCTACGCGGTCATGAATACGCCCAGCATGTACTCGCTTCCGATCGACACGTCCGCAGACTCCAACGTCACGCTGAAGAAGAACAATACCACCGGCGCCCACTGCTAGGCGCGAGCAACTGACTCTGGGAGGAGCGGGCGTGCCCGCTCCTCCCTCTTTTCATTTCGGCCCCGGTTGTGCCCTTCGGTCCCGCACCTCCGTGTAAGATGATGCCGCCCAACCCCGGCACCATCTCCAGGAGCTGCCTGGCCCGTGACGTCCCCCGCGCATCGCCAGTATCTCGCCGTCAAGCAGCGGTACCCGGACGCGATCGTGCTGTTCCGGATGGGCGATTTCTACGAGATGTTTGGCGAGGACGCCGCGGTCGGCGCCGAGGCATTGCAGATCACGCTCACCTCGCGCGAGTTCGCCCGGGGCGACCGGGTGCCGATGGCCGGCATTCCCCATCACGCCCTGCAGAGCTACCTCAAGCGCTTCATGCAGCACGGCCTGAAGGTGGCCATCTGCGACCAGCTCTCCGAGCCTGGCAAGGGGCTGGTCGAGCGCGACGTGGTCCGCGTGGTCACGCCCGGCACGCTGGTCGAGCCGGCGCTGCTCGACGAGTCACGGAACAACTACCTGGCCGCGGTTTGCGCCTGGAAGGACAGCTACGGGCTCGCCTTTGTCGACGTGACCACCGGTGAGTTCGCGGTAACGCAGTTCGCCGGCGCGGCCGCCGGGAGTGCGCTCGAAGCCGAGATGGTCCGGCTTGCGCCCTCGGAGTGCCTGGTTGGATCGGGCGACATGGACCTGCGGCTAGCCGGCTATCTGACGGTGCAGGACGAATATCGGTTTGACCCGGACGCCGCCCGCGACACGCTGTGCCGCCACTTCGGCGTTCGCTCGCTGGAGGGGTTCGGCTGCGATGCATTGCCGGCCGCGGTCGGCGCGGCCGGCGCCATCCTTTCGTATCTCGAGAGGGCCAACCGCAGCCTGCTTGGCCTGCTGACCACACTGCGGACCTATCACACATCGGCCTTCATGGTGCTTGACCGGTACACCCGGCGCAATCTCGAGCTCGCCGAGAGCGCGCGTTCCGGCGGAATCCGCGGCAGCCTGCTGTGGGTGCTGGATCGCACGGCGACCGCCATGGGCGGACGCCTCCTGCGACGCCGGCTCTCTCAACCCCTCCTAGAAGTCGCACCGCTCGAAACCCGCCTCGACGCCGTGGGCGAGCTGGTGGAATCGCCAATCCTGCGTGCGCAGCTCCGCTCCACGCTCTCTCGCGTGGCCGATCTCGAGCGGGTGACCGGCCGGGTGTGCCAGGGCGGGGCGTCGCCGCGAGATCTTCTCGCGCTACGCGATTCTCTTCGCTGCCTCCCCGACGCCATAGCAATGCTCGAGGGGGCGCAGTGCGAGGCGCTCCGCGATCTCATCACCGAAGCCGATCCCTGCGCCGACCTCGCCGAGCTGATCAATAGCGCCGTTTTCGAGGCCGCACTCCCGGAACGCAAGGAGCGGGCGGCCGGAGCACCGGCCGGGCAGAACCTGATCAAATCCGGCTACAGCTCCGAGCTCGACGACATGAAGGCGTCGATCCGCGACTCCCGGGAGTGGATCGCGCGGCTGGAACCGCTGGAGCAGCAGCGCACCGGCATCAAGTCGTTGAAAGTCGGCTATAACAAAGTATTCGGGTACTACATCGAGGCGAGCAACGCCAATCTGGCTGCGGTGCCGCCCGAGTACATTCGCAAGCAAACGCTCGTCAACGCCGAGCGATACATTACTCCCGAGCTCAAGGAGCATGAAGCACGCATCCTCCAGGCAGAGGAGCGTATCGGCGCGGTGGAGCGCCGGGTGTTTGCCGAGCTCTTGCAGGCACTGGGCGAGCACGCCGACCGGCTTTTCCGCACTGCGAACGCTGTGGCCGAGCTCGACGTCTACCGCTCGCTGGCCGATGTGGCCGATGCGCATCGTTATGTCCGGCCCCGGCTCAGTGCCAGCGAGGAGATTGAGCTGCGCGCGGGCCGGCATCCGGTGGTCGAAAAGACGCTGGAAGATGACGGCTTCATTCCCAACGAATGCACGCTCGACTGTGACGACCATCAGATTTTGCTGATTACCGGTCCAAACATGGGCGGCAAGAGCACGTACCTGCGTCAGGTTGCCCTCACCGTGCTCATGGCCCAGATCGGAAGCTTTGTCCCGGCGGCGAGTGCCACGATCGGGGTCGTCGACCGCATCTTCACCCGGGTAGGCGCCCAGGACGATATTGCCGCCGGCCAGTCCACGTTCATGGTGGAAATGGTCGAGACGGCGAACATCCTTAACCACGCTACACGGCGCAGCCTGCTGGTGCTGGATGAGGTGGGCCGGGGCACAAGCACCTACGACGGGCTGGCGATTGCCCGGGCCGTGGTCGAGCACATACACGAGACAGTGGGTGCCAGGACACTCTTCGCCACCCATTACCAGGAGTTGACAGCCCTGGCCGACCGGTTCCCGCGGATCTACAACGCCAGCGTGGCGGTTGCCGAAGACGGACACGACGTGGTGTTTCTTCACCGTTTGGTTCCGGGGGGCGCCGATCGATCGTATGGCATTCACGTGGCGCGTCTGGCGGGCTTGCCGGCGGCCGTGACGGACCGCGCCGAGGAGATGCTTCATGATCTCGAAGAGCAAGCGCAGCAAAACGGACACAGGCGTAGCCGCCGCTCCCAGCAGCTGACGCTCTTCGGTGACCAGGTCGACGGCACGGCCGCTCAGATCCTGGAGGAGCTGCTCGCCCTCGACCTGGACAATCTGACGCCGCTGGAGGCGTTGACCCGGCTCCACGAGCTGCAACAGCAGGGACGCGGTGGCTAGAAGCGGCGTGCTCGCGGTATGCGTCCGGCGTGGCGGCTCTGCGCCGCCCATGGTGATGGATTGAGCTACCTCGACCATCTCCCGGCCGCCGCCGAAGCGGTGGTGATCGGAGGCGGCGTGGTCGGGGCCGCCACGAGCTTCTTTCTGCGGCAGTCCGGCCTCCGATCAGTTCTCCTCGAGCGCCGCCCGCGCCTCTGCACGCTGACCACACCCGCTTCAACCGGGGCGTTCCGCCTGCAGTTCGACAATCTCGAGGAGCTCGAGCTGGTGCGGAGGTCGGTTGACGTGTTCTTGAACTTTGCCGAGGTCACCGGCCAGCGCACGTACGATCTGGCTATCAAGCAGCAAGGCTACCTCTGGCTCACCACCGACCCAGAACGCCTGGAGAATCGGCGCCGGCTGGTCGAGCGCCAGCACGCCTGGGGTCAAACCGACATCGAGCTCCTGGATGGACAGGAGATTCGCCGGCGGTATCCGTACGTGGGGCCGAAGGTGGCCGGCGGGCGCTTTCGAGCGGGCGACGGCTTCCTGGATCCGAAGGCGCTCACCATGGGATTCTCGGTCGCCTCGGAAGCGTCATTCGTCACCGGATGCGCCGTCACCGGGTTCCGGCTGGCGGGCGGGCGTCTCAGTGCGGTGCTGACCGATCGTGGAGCGATCGAGACCGATTTGGCGGTGATCGCGGGCGGCCCGTTTTCCGGGCTTATCGCCCGGATGGCAGGCATCCAGCTTCCGGTGAAGACGGTGGTCCGCCGCAAGGTCGTGATGCCCGACGTGCCGGAGGTGCCGCCCTGGGCGCCGATGACGATCGACGACGACACGGGAGCGCACTGGCGTCCGGCGTTGCGAGGAGCCTACCTGCTGTACACCGACCCGGCCACGCCCCCTTCCCCGCCAACGGAAGAGATCGAGACCGATCACAGCTTCGTCTTCCGCCTGCTCGATCCCGCAAGTCCGGTGTCCGTGGCGCGCATCGTGCCCTTCTGGCAGGTTGTTTGGGAACGCAGCTCAGCCCACTGGCTGCAGCAGGCGGGGCAGTACACGATGACACCGGATCACCGCCCGCTCATCGGTCCGACCGATGTGGCAGGCATCTGGGTGAATACCGGATACAGCGGGCACGGCATCATGGGAAGCCCGGCCGGCAGTCAGCTTCTCGCCGGGCTCTTTACCGGCCAAACGCCCTGGACAGAGAATCCATTCCGCCTCGACCGTCCATTTGTGCGGCGCGAGGTCGACGTCCTCTGAGCCGTGATCGATGGATCAGAGCCAGCCGCCAAGCTGCTGCCACAGGAAGTAGAGACTGATGGCCGTGACGAGCGTAAACGTCGCCCAGCCGATGGCGGTGAGCACGAATCCTACGGGGTGACCGCGCATTGTGGCCCGGTCGCGGGCGATGAGCAGGAGCATGGCCAGACTGATCGGGGTTCCCAGTCCTCCGGCGATGCTTGCCACGAAGAGCAGCTGGATTGGCCTGATGCCGGTAAAGGAGGCCAGCACCGCCAGCAGGACGGTTGCGACGATCGTGCCATAGAACAGGCGCGCCCGTGACACTCTCTTGGAGAGCCCGCGACGCCAGCCGAACTCCTGCCCCAGGACATATCCGGTGGTTGCAGCGAGTACAGGCACTGCGATGATTGACGAGGCGAGCAATCCCACCGCAAAGAGGTCCGAAGCGAGGCTACCGGCAGCCGGCTGGAGGGCACGGGCCGCCTGCTCTGCCGTCTGCACCTGCTCGTGGCGGACTCCGAGGGTCGCGCCCGTTGCAACGAGCGTGAACCAGAAGATGGCCACCGCCACAAACATTCCTACTCCAGCATCGGCCCGGGCGAGGCCAAGACTCGAGACAGGCGGGTGCTCTTCAGACTCCTCAATGGTCTCCCAGACGTAGGCGTAACTGGTGAGGGTCGTGCCGAGAAGGGCAAGCGCGCCCTGGATGTAGGTTGTGCTGAGCGAGAGCTTCGGCTGGACCGTGGCGCGCAGCACCGCGCTCCAGTCGGGGTGGGCCAGAAAGGCCGCGACGATGTAGGCGCCAAAGACGAGGAGCACGTACTTTAACACGCGCTGCACGTTGTCGTAGCTGCCGAAGAGAAGAACGCTGAGAAGGAGAGCGCCGTACGGCACGACGAACCATCTGAGATCGACGTGGAACAGCAGGGCGAGGGATGCTGCTCCGGCCTCCAGATCGGCCGCGATCGTCACCAGATTGACCGCAACCACCGAAATGAGCAGGACCAGTCCCCAGGAGCGCCCGTAGCGGGAACGCACGCAGCGCTGCAAACCGTGGCGAGACGCCACTCCCACCTGCGCGCTGATCATCTGAATCGCGGCAAGCATCGGGTAGATGAGAACAACCAGCCACGAGAGCCCGTAGACCGTCGATGCCCCGACGACCGACATCGTGGCGACGGTGGTGGGATCGTTGTCCGAGGCGCCCGAGATGAGACCGGGTCCGAGCGCTCGCAGGTACCCCAGCGGCCCGCGTCCGGGTGCCGCTTCCTCGTCGGTGTCAGGTTCAGCGGGCCGAGGACTTGCCATGTCGATCTACCTCACCGTGCCGCGGCACGTTGCCTTCAGATGCCGGCCACATACGGCGACGGACCGGCGCCGCGCCTCCTTCAACGCTGACGGCACAGGACACAGGTGACTCACTCTCGACCGTTCTGCTTGCAACTCCCGTACCACAGCTCTTGTGGCAGGCGCTACCAGCAGGCCCAACATGTCGCGGCAGCCGTCACCTTCACCGAGAGACGCCGGTCCGGGGGCGAGGCGCGATGGCTAGCTTAGGTCGGCAGCCTGCTCCCCGAAGGTTCTGAACTGACGGGTGAGCTCGTCGCCGGTGAACGCCATCACGACGCCGAAGTTCTGCACCACCAGTGCGGCACGGGCATTCAGGCGGATAAATTCGTCGCTGTAGCGCACCCGGCTCAGCCTCGTCACATCGCCGCGCAGCAGCGCGAATCCGGCAAGGTCTCCGCCGTGCGGCTCGAGCGCAAAAGCCTCGAAGCCGTCGATCTGGCCGCTCTGCTGCAGGCTGCTCCAGTAGCGTACTGCTTCCTCGAACACGCGCAGTGCTTCCCGCGCCCGTCCGCCGACGGAACTGCCCCAGCCGATCATCAATGCACTGTCAGCCATGCCTCGTCTCCTTTCGACGTATCGTGCCTTGGAATCGACGCAGCGTGAGGGTGATATCCCTCATGACGATTGCATCGCACGGACGATGGATCGGTAGCACCGCTTCAAGCGGTCCTCGATGAGAAACCAACTTCGTTCGGGATCCTCAGCCCGGTGCTGCGTGATCTCGTCGACCAGCTCCGCCGCCCGCACGCGCCACTCGGCCGACTCTTCCGCCGGGCCACCGGCGATGCCGAACACCGTGGCGTGGAGGTCGCGAAGCGCGCCCACGAACTGCTGGCGCGGCGCCCCCTCACGGTAGCGGCGAGCAATATCCCAGTAGGCGAGCTCCAGGCAGGCGGCGCGACGCGGATCGAACTCGAGTCCGGCATGTGCGCGAGCCTGCCCGTAGAAGCGGGTCAGGAAGTAGAGCACGCGCTCCGGCGCGACTCGCGGCGGCATCCAGTGCCGGCTGGCCTGCACGGTGTAGTACGCGGCCACGAGGGACGCGAACCGCGGCATCTGGAACTGCTCTCGATTGAGCTTCAACAGCAGGCGAAGCATGCCGATCCAGTCACGCGAGTAGTAGGCGCGCCATCCGGCCGCTTCGGCACGGGCAACGCGGTCGGGATTAATCCGCACCGCCGCCATGTTTCAGTTCAGCCGGATGACGGCCCGGCAGGGCACCGAATCGCGCATCCTCGATGGTACCCGGCCCGGAGCCGGAACCGCCACACGCGGTTCCGGCCTTGCGTCAATCAGAACTGCGAGGGAGGCGGAGTCTGCCCCGTGTAGTCGCCCACTCGAAATGCCGTATACGGAGCGTCGAGCTGACCCGGACCGTTCCCCGGCATGTTGGTCTGCCCGTACTGATAGACCAGATCGCCGCCACGCTCGATCAGAATGGCCCGGTCATTGAACTGATCCGCGATCATCGTGTTTCCGTCCGCGAGTCGAACAGCGTTTGTCGGTAAGGGCGAGGGATTTCCGCCCGGAGCGTTTGTGTAGTAGGAGAAGACGATGCGTTTGTCGGGTGTGACCTGGAGAATGCGGCTGTGTCCGGAGTCGACGATGAGCGTGTCGCCGTTCGGCAAACGGCTGGCGAATGCAGCCAGCTGCAGCCCTCTGTTGTACTGCCAGACGATCTGGCCGGTGCGCGTAACCTCGATCACTCGATTGTTGTTCTCGTCGGCGATGAGGATGTGCCCGTTGCCCAGCAGCTCCGCACTGTTCGGGTTGTTGAGGACCCCCGGGCCGCTGAGCGGACCGTAGTACCAGTCAATGTTCTTGTTGAAGCGATCGACCTCGATGATTCGATTGTTGCCCTGATCGGTGATCAAAATATTGCGGTTCGGCAACTGTATGGCAAAGACCGGGACGTTGAGCTCGTTCGGTCCGCCACCCGTCACACCTGCCTGTCCGTATTGCCAGACGATGTTTCCGGATCGATCGACCACGATCACGCGATTGTCAACGCAGCCGCCGGGCATGTATGGAGATGCGCCCGGCGGAATGCCGGTGCCCGACAGGACGGCCAGTCCGTGCGGCAGTGACTCCGCGTCATTCGGCCCGATGATCGCACCAGGGCCCGGATTGCAGAGGGATGGGTCACCCGAGCCGAACTGCCAGGTGATGGCATTGGTTCGCGGATCCACCTGGATTGCCCGGTTGTTGAACTGGTCCGAGATGATGAGATTGCCGGTCCGTTGCAGTTCGGGCCGTGTCGACGCCGCGGCGTGCCCGGCACCGGCAATTGACGGGATCCCACCGAGCGCGAGCGCCGCAACCAGGGTCACGCCCGAAAAGAGTGTTCGCGAACTTGTCACCGTTACCTCCCTCGACTCTGCCGCCACGCCACGCGCTGAGTGAAGTATTCAGGACCCCATGGAGCCGGCCACCGAGGCGCCGGCCCACGGGTCTTGAAAGGCGCTCTCGCGCGTCAATGGTGACTACGCGGGAAGGTTACGGGTCAGGTTCGCGGACCCCTCACGCCCTCAAGACTTTGAAGATGCCCGTACCGGTAATTTCGTGCACTCGGTGCCACCGATTCGTGGCGACATCCAACCTGTACAGTCTCGCCTTGCCGACGACCTTGAGCGGCGGCAGCGTGCCGCTGGCGAAGACCTTGAACGCCAGCTCCCCCCTCTTCAGGTGCGGCAGCGAGACGCGCTCGACCGCCACCGCGGTCCCCGCAGTTCTTGCGGTGCTCCTGCCGTGCAGCCGGACCGTCGAGCCGGGAACGGTAACGGTGAAGGGGCCGATCGCCAGAATCCGGCACTTTCCGGTGTACGGGCGACACCTGCAGATCGGCTGGCCATGACACGCCCTGGCCGCGGGTGCCACGCCGGGTCCAGCGGGGGGGAAGGCCAGCGCCGGAGGGATCGAGGCGAAACCGAGCGCGGCGGCCGCCGCCAGGGGGAGCGATAGACTCTTCACAAACCTGGGCCTTTCGTTGCAGCGAGTGTGGCGCGCCGGCTCCCGGCAAGGCGGCGGGTAGCTCAGCTCGCGGGCTACACCCTACACGTGGGTGATTCCGCGGAACTTCCACTGAGTTTCCACCGGAACAGGTCCCGACGCCCGTGCATGGAGGCCCGCGAGCGACGCGCGATGGTCACGCACAGTGGCAAGGCGGATCCCGATAGCCGGCCACTCTAGACCGGCGACGCTCGTCCGGCGGGCCGGCACTTACTTTCCGATGTACTGCATCAGTGTGACCGGCACCGCGGCTCGTTCTCCCCCGACTGTCACCCTGGCAGGAAGGAGCCCATGGGCAGCGGCGATGGCGCGGACTCGTTTGCTGAGGACGAATCGCACGAAAGCCTCCGCGCCCGCCTGGTTCTTGACCGTACTGGGAATCGTGATCGTGTACTCGATAGGCGCCCCGGTCACGGTCAGTCCGGCCGACGTCGTGTAGTGCTGGGTCGCGTACAGCTTCGCGTACCTGGTGGAGCCCAGATCCACCTGGGCCGGCAAGGAGATGTAGGGAATCCCGAGGTCCTTCACCTCCGAGAGGTAGAAGACGCCGGCATCGACCTGGCCGGTCAGCATGCGGGCCACGAGGACCTCCTCTGGAAAGACCTGACTGGGGTTTTCCGCATCCCCGAACAGCCTGTGTTCGAACCCCTTCAGGTGGTACACCTTCTGCGTGAGATCGGCCATCCAGATGGCCCGATACCCCTTGGGATCGAGGTTCGGATCGGTGCGGCCGATACGGAGCCCTCTCGCCTCGAGCGCCTTGTAGAACGGGAGATGGTGCTTTTGCACCGCCACGAAATTTGCCGCAACACGGCTGCGCGGATCAAAGCCGATGACCAGGCGACTGGTCGCGAACGTGAAGTACCAGGAGACGTACCCGCCGTTGGCGCTGCCCATCAACGAGGTATTCACGGCGGGATCGGCCAGCTCGATGACATCGGGCGTGGCGATCTTCCCCTTGATCTGGTTCGCGATGGCAGCCGATCCGCCGCCCTTGCCCTGATAGACATAGCCGCTGGCGGCGGCGAACGCAGGTCCGATGAGATTCTCATTGAGATTGACCAGCGAGCCGGCGTAAAACACGTTGACGGTGCCGCTCGCGGCACGCGCGGGGAACGCGCCGATGGCCAGCACGATCGAGATGAGGGCAAGGCCGGCGCTGCGCCGAGTGGTCGCCGGCGCGAGCGCTCTGAATCTACGCGCCACCGCTGGCCTCCGCACCGTCGAGCTTGCCGACCATAACCTCAGTGGCCTTGATGATCGCAACCACCCGGTCGGCCTCCTTCAGATCCAGCTCCACGACAGCATCTCGGGTGATTGCTGCGACAATTCGGTTCTCGCCAACCTGAATCTCGACCTGGGCCATCACATTCCCCAACCGCACCGCGGTCACCACACCTGGCAGTTGATTCCGCGCGCTGGTCTTGAGTGCCATACCGTTCTCTCCTCCTGCCGCGGCTGTGGGGGCTAGCCGCGGCGCATCATGGGTTCGAGTGTGAATAGTCAATGTGTGAGTATACCGCGCAAGGGCACACGGAAAGGAGACTGCGGAGTGTCCCGGTCAGCGGTCACCACGTAGGTCTGCGCGGCAGCGCCGGTTCGGGGCGAGAAGGCATTGCCGGACGCCGCAGTTGCAGAGGAGGGCGCGCGGTCCCGAGTGGCTCAGATGGGCAGCCTCTGATAGCGGGGGTGAATCCGCGAATCCGCGCACCGGCTGGGCGCGCGCGCACTAATCTGCTACGATATCCCCATTCATAACGGCGAATGAGAAGGTGAGGAAGGATCGTGGAGAAGGCGGAGTGGCGCACGTTCGCGTGCCCATGCGGTTGTTCGGACGACGGTATCATACCGATGGTGTTGCCGCAGCGACAGCTCTTCCTGTGTCTGTGCAAGTCGTGCAAGTGCATGTGGTTCGATGGGCCGCTCGGGGCCGCGCTGGTCTCGACCGACGAGCTCCTCTCCTTGCAGCGCATGCGGACGCAGTATGTCCGGGGCGAGCTGCCGGTCTGACAGCACTTTCGATCGCGGTATCCGGGCGGAGCTCGCCGTAGAGCGGTAGCAGGGCCCGCCGGCGCGCTCAGCGACCCCTGAAGCCGACGAGCGCGCGGTGGTGGTGGTGCACCTCCTTCACCCAGCCGATGCGATTACCGCTGTTTCCAACCAGCACCGGAACGAGGATCACGACGTCGCCTGCGCGTCGCGGCCGGGCCTGATCTGTCTCCCCGGTCTGGGGGCTCTGCAGAACTCGACGCGCGACGATCGTCGCCAGCGTCGACGCCAGAATCGACAGGACGAGCGAACGCAGAACCGACATGAGGCACCTCCGAAGCACCATCGTTTGTGCCATGGTAGAGGCTAACGGGCTTGCGCTGAGGCCGCGGCAGCACGTTGTGTGTCCCGTCCGAGCTCGTCCGGTCGGCGGAGGGAGTCCACCCGTGGTTGGAGGTGGACGTAGCTGGAAGTTCCACCCGTGCGCCGATGCAGCCGTCCGGTTTCTCCGGTACTGTGGAACGCGTAAGATCCGTGACCACCAAGGAGAATAGAGATGAACGCGACCGAGATCGTAATCTTCGCGGGACTGGCGACGCTGATCATCGCGACGCAAGTGGGTCGCCGGCGCCTGACACTTCGCCGGCTGGCCGTACCGCTTCTGGCTGTCGGATTCGTCGCCATCCAGTACCTGCACAGTATCCCGACTGCCGGCGGCGACCTCGACTTCGAGATCGTTTTGAGCGTTGTCGGGGCACTTTGCGGAGTGCTGGCAGCTTGGTTCATGAGCGTGGAGCGCGACGCCGAGAGCGGTGTCCTGTTTACCCGGGCCGGTATCGCGTACGCCTCACTCTGGGTCGTCATATTTGGCGGCAGATTGGCGTTCGCCTGGGGCGCCACACACCTTTGGTCGCATGCGCTGGCGCAGTTCTCGCTTCAGCATGCAATTACCGGTTCGGCCGCCTGGACCGCAGCATTTATCCTGATGGCACTGTCGATGGTCGTTGCCCGTACCGTCGTGGTCGGCGTGCGTGCCCTGCTGCTGACCCAGCCGGCAGTGCCGGCCCTGGCCAGGTAGTGGCCGGGGGCACGACTCCACCGTTACCCATGTGTGCCACAGGCGCGGTAGTGTAGGGGCGAGGCATGAGCGCTCTAATCCGCGACCTGATGAAGCCGGCCCCACCGACAGCGACGGGCTCGATCCTTCCCTCGCGGATTGGTCGAGCCCTTCTCGTTGCATGCTGGCTCGCGGTTGTCTACGGGACGGCCGCCGTCGTGCCACACCTGGCCCTCGCGCGTGCCACGGCCGCCTGGATCGGAACGGTCGCTTTTCTCGGGTCGTTCACGCTTGTCGTGGAGCGGCCCACCGGAAACGCTGGCGTGCTCTTTTCGATCAGTGGCCTCGGTGCGATCGTGATGGAGTTCGTCGCTCCCAGCAACGGTGCATTGGTCGCGATCATCGCGACCGTCGCGCTCATCGGGACGAGGCTCGACGCGGCCACCAGCCGTTTGCCGGCGATCCTGTGCTCCGCAGGATTCCTACTGGCCGGCGTCACGAGCTCGCATGCTCTCTCCGGCGCTGAGGTATTTGCTTCCGTTCCAGCACTGCTGTTCACCTACCTTGGCTCCTCTGCTGCGCGCCGGCTGCGGGAAGAGCAGCAGCGTGCCGAGGCCCTGCTTGCCGAGGCCATTGCCGGCCGCGACGCACAGGTGCGGGCCGCGGCACTCGACGAGCGAGCGCATCTGGCTCGGGAGATGCATGACGTTCTGGCACATGCGCTGTCGGCACTCAGCATCCAGCTGGAGGGTACGCGCCTGCTTGCCGAGCAGCGTTCCTGCGACCCGACGGTCGTGACCGCGCTGGATCGCGCGGGGCGCCTGGCCCGCGAGGGCCTGAGTGAGGCTCGCCGGGCCGTGGGCTCGCTGCGCGGCGAGACGCTTCCCGGTCCCGACCTGCTGCCGCAGCTTGCCGATGAGTTCCAGCACGATACCGGCGTGGACTGCCGGCTCCACGTCGAGGGAGAACCCGCGAACCCCGGCGCCGAGGCGCGGCTTGCCCTCTACCGCATCTGCCAGGAGGCTCTGACGAACGTGCGCAAGCATGCCGACGCGTCTGCCGTCTCCATCGCTCTCGAGTATCGACCGGAAGGGATCAAGCTGATCGTCGAGAATGACGGCGTGCCGCTTGCCACCCCGCTGCCGGGCGGTGGCTACGGACTGAGCGGCATGCGGGAGCGTGCCGAGCTACTCGGTGGGATACTGGAAGCCGGGCCGACGCAACGAGGTTTCAGGGTCTGCACATGGATACCAACCCATCCGAGCGACCGATCCGCGTCCTGATCGCCGACGATCAGGCCCTGATTCGCGAGGGCCTGGAAATGCTGCTTCGCCTCAGCGCCGGAATCGAGGTGGCCGGCTGCGCTGAGGACGGAGAAGAGGCGATTCGCAAGGCCGGTATCCTGGCGCCCGACGTCGTGCTCATGGACCTGCGCATGCCCCGCTGTGACGGGGTTGAGGCCACGCGCCGGATCGCGCGAGACTATCCCGCGAGCCGGGTGATCATCCTCACGACCTACGCCGACGACGACTCCATTTTTGGGGCGCTCGAAGCCGGCGCGATGGGCTATCTGACCAAAGATGCCGGTGCCCAGCAGATCCAGGAAGCGGTGCGCACCGTGCATGCCGGCGACGCGCTCCTCGATCCAGTGGTTCAGCGGCGGGTGATCCAGCAGCTTCGAGCCGCCGAACCAGCCGCCGCGCGGCCGAAACCCTCCCTGCCGGACGGATTGACGCCGCGCGAGGTCGAGGTGCTGGGACTGATTGCCGAGGGCCTCAACAATGGCGAGATCGCCCGGCGCCTGGTGGTCAGCGAAGCCACCGTCAAAACGCACATCAACAATATCTTCAGCAAGGCTGAACTGCGCGATCGCGCCCAGGCGGTAGTTTACGCGATGCGTCACGGCTTGACCGGGTCCTGACACCGGCCGATTCCACTCTGGTTCCACCGTACTTCCACCGCCCCGCCGGCGCGGACCTCTACAGTGGATGGCGTGGGTCCCGGAAGTCGCTGTAGGGCAGATACGGATCCGGCTGCCGGCTTGTGTCGGAGAACACCGATTGCCCCGCGAGCCGGGCGCCGTGCAGTGGTACGACGAGAGAAGCGTCGTGGCCGAGCTGGAGTACCGCTCGCAACGGCATCCCCGCTCCGAACACGCCGACGCGCACGCCATCGCTGCCGGCGATTGTCACCGAGATGGCCTGCAGGTCGGCGCCCGGCTGGCGACGGACCGTGAGGCGATAGACCGCGGGGTGGAGACTACTCCACGCGTCGGGTGGCAGGACGTATCGGAACTCGGCGGTTGCCTGCCTGCCGGCTCGAACCAGTAACCGTCCAGCGAATTGTGTGAGGCTGTAGGCCTGTACCGGGGCCCACCGGTCCAGGCCCCGCTCGGCGAGAAGTCGCGCGCCCGGCGGCACATACACCCGGAGAAAGTCCTGGTAATCGTGCTTCGATCCCCACATGCCGGCGCCCGGTCCCATACCTTCCAGATCGGCCGGCGACGCGGCGACCGCGTAGTGTAGCGAGAGTACCGCCTCTTCGCTGCGGTCAGGCGCAATCCTCACCTGCAGACTCGCAGTCTCGCGGACGTATGGATTGAGCTTGTTATAGGACCGGTTGTCGTCTACAACGGCAAGGAAATCACCGCCGGTGGGACGCAGAGCTCCGTCGGCGGACACCGACGAGATGGCGGACTCCACAGCCGGGTTCGTATCGTACAGCAGGATGTCGTGCCGGGAGACAGCATCGGCCAGCACATGCGCCACGGCCAGTAACCGGGCGGTAGGGAGCGACGCCAGGCGGCGCGCAATGCTGCGTAGCAGCGCACCGAGGAATGCTTTTCCCGACGGCGCGGCCGGTCCGTGGACGTACCGCTGCGACAGCGCGAACACATTGCCGGCCGTTATCCGCACATGATAGTCAGGAACATAGACCGGACCGGTGGCAGCAATGAGGGAGGGGGCCACGGTATCCACGATGTCGACGACGCCGTCGACCCAACGATTGGTGTCTTCCCCGTAGAACCAGCGCTCGAGGCGGGCGGTCAGTGGAAAGTCGGGTGACCAGTTCGAGTCCCGCAGGAGCCATTGCCCCTCTGGCGTATAAAGCGCTTCCGGAAGCGGCGTGGCGATACCGCCGACCTCGCGAGGAAGCGCGCTGTCGCTGAAGACCGCCTGAGCAGAACCGTTGTGGAGCTGCACGTACTCGAGTGCGCCGATAAACCCGCCGGTGGCCCGGAGCTCCGCCGGGTTCTGCAGTACCAGCAAGACGCGACTGCGCCGCCCCTCTCCGAGCAATGCCGGCGCAACCGCGAGCCACGTCGCGGCGGCACGGAGCAGCGGAATCATCGTGCGGAGCCGGTGAACGCCGGCGTCGAGCGCCGGGTTACCCGACGGCCGCGAAAGCAGAGCAATGCTGGCGGCGGCCGCGTTGGCGTCTACCAGCGCGTGCCGAAAGCTGCTGTGCCGGACGGCGAGCATCTTGGCGAGAGATCGTAGCCGATTGCCCGCGCGCTCCTGGGTCCACGCATCGAGGGCCGGCTCCGCCCCGTTCAGTAGATCTTCTACCGACCGGGTTGTCAGGTATGCGGTGTTGGCTGCGGGCGATATCGCGGCCAGCTCCCCGCCGAAGGACGGCAACCAGCTGAGATGGGCGAGCACGGGAGCCCAACTGGCCAGGTCAGCTCGGGCGCGCCCCAGCTCACTGCGGGCGCGCGCCAGCTCGACCCGAAGCTCGGATCTCTGGGCGGCTCGTTCGAAGCCATGACCGGCGAGCACCAGGGACCGGGCCGATTCGAGATCGTGAGACCCGCGGACGAGACTGTCGCGAGCATCTAGCAGCTGGTGCGCCGCTACCACAGCGCCTGAGACGGTGAGCGCGACGCACACGAGAAGTGCCGCGATGGCCCGATGGATTACTCCACGGGTCACTCGGCGGCTACCTGACTCGTCTCCCATACGGCCTTGCGATACTGCAAGCGCCGGTGACTCGGCAGCTGCTCGAAGATCGCCTGCTGAACGATCGGGTATGCGAAGGCGTAGGTTTCTCCCCGATCCTCGATGATACCGGCCATCAACGCTCGATCGAGGGTCTCTAGCGCCGAGCCGGCGCCGATTGCCGTGCCGAACGCGATTTCCGCTGCCGCGACCAGCCGGTCGGGACGCCATTCGCGCTCCAGTGCAGAGGCGAGATCGAGAACGAGTTTATGCGCCGGAGCCAGTGAAGTCGTGAACCCGGCAACGAGCTCCCGGATTCCCGGCGGAGTGAGGCACGAGCCCGAGGTTCGGTACGTCCAGAGGCCATTCGTGCGGTGCAGGTCCCCTGACTCCTGAAAACTGTGCACGATCTCGTGGACGAACCGTGGATTCCCGCGTGTAAGCAGGAACACGTTGTGGAGGAGGGCCGGATCGACGTCCGGAGTCTGCAGCAGTCCGCAAAGGAGCGTCTCGGTTTCCTCTAGGGTGAGAGAGGCAAGTGTGAGCCGGCAACTCGGACCGACGACGGTATCGCGAAGCAGCGTGCGAGCGGGACAGCCGTCCAGGGCGAGCTCCTCGGAGCGGAACGCGCCGATCAGCAGCCATGGATGGTCGGAAGCAAGTCTGGCGAGATAGTATACGAGCCGAATCGTTGTCTCGTCGGCGTTCTGCAGAGCGTCGAGGATCAAGACGAGTGGCCGGGTCGAGGAGAGGTCGGTGAGCAGCGCCGCGCACGCGGCGAACAGCCGGCTGACGAAGACGGCCGGGTCCGGCAACAAAGGCGGACTGGTCTCCATCGGCGCGAGGCATGGAATGAGGCGCGACAGGAGGGGGAATTGAGCGGCGATGGCGCCGCGCTCGTGGAGTGGGCGTGTCGCGAGGTACCCTTCCAGGGCGTCCACCAGCGGAGCGAACGCCGGATCGCCCTTGTCTGCGTACCCGCTGCCCCACAGCACTAGAGCGCGCCGTTGCCGGGCAGCGGATGCGACCTCGGCCAGCAAGCGAGTCTTACCCATGCCGGCCCCTCCGAGCAGAAACACAGCCCGGCCGTCGCCGTACTCGGCACTGTCAAGCTCCTGGCCGAGGTGTTCCAGCGGGGCGGCCCGGCCAACCAGAGGGTACTTCAGCTGCTCGCGAACAGGTCCAGGCAACGGTGCAGCGTCTGACGTTCCAGAGATCTCGCTGACGGCGTATGGCCCCAATCCGGATCGGATCTCACGATATAGGGCCTCCGTCGCGGCTTCGGGCTCCGCTTGCAGCTCATTGGCGAGGACCGCACGCAACTCCTGGTACTGCCGAAGCGCCAGAGCGCGATCTCCTTTGAGAGCGTGCAAACGCATCAGCTCACGGCTCGCCCCCTCCCTGGTTGGGTCAAGCGCGATGAGCTCTTTCCACGCCTGCGCGGCCTGCCACCACTTGCGCTGCCGTTGCGCATTCCTCGCCAGCGCCTCGAGGATCTGTTCGTGCAACCGCGCCAGATCCTCGCGGCGGACAAGGGTCCATTCCTCGTACTCGTCCTCCGGAAGGAGCTTGCCGCGGTAAAGCGCCTTCGCCTGGTGCAGATCGTCCACGTCGTTGGTTTCGAGAGCGAGGCGGGCAGCGGACTCGAACTCGTCGATATCGACCCAAACGTGGGACGGGTCCAGGCTCAGCACATCGTCAGACATACGGAGATAGGACGACTCCGCTCTTGCGGTGAGCGTCGGCTCCAGTGCTCTTCGCGCGGCGTGGAGCGCCTTGGCAAAGCGATTGAGGGCCGAATCAAGCTCCACATCGGGCCACAGCATATCGAGGATCTGTTCTCGATGCAGCTTGTGCTGGGGGTGAAGGGCTACCAACTTGACGAGCGTTCGGGCCGAGCCGCGGCGGAGCCACGCTGAGGCCAGTACGCAGGATCCTTCTCGCTCCGCTCTGAAGCCCCCCAGGAGCTCCAGGCGCAATGATGCATCGCGGACTGTGGGGGCTGTCAGCATAGCGGTAGCCGTCAGGCCTCTCCTGGTTAGGAGCGCTGTCGAGTAGGGCCTACGGGGAAGTGGTGCCTATGTGACGCCGGCGTCGATCGCATCTGGACCGGTACCGACCTGTGCTGCACAGCATACACGGCGAAGGACCTGCTTCGCACGTCTCACCGGTTATGGACGAGAAGGTGCCTCCATCTAACAGGACTTTCGGACCTGCGTCGTACAGTCCCGGCGACCGTGGAAGCTGCGTGGAAATCGAGTGGAACGGCTGACATCTACCATGCGGCCCAATGTCGAGAACGGTCGGCGACCCGTCTCGCAACCACACAGTCCACCTGGCCGGTCGGTGAGGAGAGTCAATCGATGCCGAAGATGGTAAGGATTCCCGGCTTCCTCGATTCCTTGGGCGCCCGGCGAGCAGTGACGGTGCGCAGTCTCTCGAGCAGGCATGGTGCATGCCGATGGGGCGCGTGAGAGAGCCGGGTGTGGCGCGCCAACGCGTATGGCAATTGCCGAAAAGGACTCAGAATTGGCGGTAATGCTTGCGGGCTTGACTGTCGCGGTGGTTGCGGGGACGTACCTCGGCGTCATGGCGATCGCGTGGCTCGCTCGTCGGCTCGACGTTGTCGACAAGCCCAATGCCAGGAGCTCGCATCACCGGCCGATTCCCCTGGGCGGAGGAGTCGTGCTCGTCGCCGTCAATCTGATCGGCTGGACGACGGCAGCGTTTAGCCACGCCAATCTGCCCGGTTTACACGTGCGGGTCTTCGCCGCTGCCGCGCTGATCGTGGCCTCCATCAGTCTGGTGGACGATCTAAGCCACGTGCCGGTGTCGGCGCGCCTTGTAGCACATCTATCCGCCGCGCTGCTCGTTGTCGTTGCCTTTGGGGCCGTCCATTCGGTGGACATCCCCGTCATCGGCATCGTGGGACTGGGAGCGGCGGGAACCGTTCTGACCTGCCTCTGGATCGTCGGGCTCGTGAATGCCTATAACTTCGTTGACGGTCTGGACGGTCTTGCCGCCGGGCAGGCGCTGACAGCCGGCGCCGGCTGGTCGATGCTGGGGTTCACGATGCACCGACCCACGCTGACCGCCATCGGCGCTCTGGTCGCGGCCAGCAGTCTAGGGTTTCTGGTCCACAACTGGCATCCCGCCACGATCTTCATGGGAGACGTCGGGTCCACTTTCCTGGGGCTCAGCTTTGCCGTGCTGACCGTGGTGGCGGCACACTACGGCCCGCGCTTCGTTCTGCCGGGTCTGCTGTTGGTCTGGCCGGTGCTCTTCGATAGTACTTTCACGGTGCTCCGCCGTCTCCGAAACCGACAAAGCGTGTTCACCGGCCACCGCGAGTTCCTGTTCCATCGGCTGGCCGACTCCGGCTGGGGCCATACCCGCTCCGCTGCCCTGTATACATGCCTTCCCGTGGCCGGGGCAGTCCTGGCGCTGTATTGGGAAACCGGAGGCGGAGCCGCACACCTGGTCGTGGGCGGCGGTATGATTTGCCTCTGTACGGGGCTCTGGCTGGTTGTTTGTCGGTGTGAGCGTCGCCAGCGCGCTGAGTGCGTGGACCGGCGCCGCGCCTGGAGATCGGGTGAGATTGCCACCGGTGCGATGGACCGGCCGGATCGAGTCGCAGTCAATGTCTAACGTGCCGCCGGACCCAGCCATCGAAGATCCGGTGGGGAAGTAGGAGTATGCACCTGCGCGTCCATCTGCGCGGCGTAAATTTGACTCAGTACGTTCAGCGGGCGATCCGTTGGCTGGTACTCGCCGCTCTCCCCGCCACGATCGCAGCGATCCTCGGTTACCAGTACGCCCGGCACCAGCCGAACATCTACCAGGCGACGGCAACCCTGTACGTGCAGCAGGCGGTGGCTGGCAGCAGTGGCCTGCCCAGCGGCACCGACGTCAATGGCAGCTCTGCCCTGGCTCAGTCGTATAGCCAGATGATCGTGGATCCCGCGATCTTCGCCAGTGTCGACCGCGCCATGGCCGGTCGATGGCCCGGATACGTCCTGGAGGGCCATGCATTTCAGACGACCCAGCCACCGGCGCTGCAAACGTCCCAGCTCATCGGCGTCTCGGTGCAGGATACGATTCCCGCGCGCGCGGCAGACGCCGCCAATGCAGCCGCGAACGTGTTCATCCGCCGCGTGCGCCGCCTGGAAGCCGCGCGCTTCGCCGCCGATCTGGTCGGCCTCGACCGCCAGCTCGCGCGGGCATACCAGAAGATCCAGGACACGACAGTCTCCATCGACAATTATCGCGGCGCTGTCGGGGGACTCGACGCGCTACGCACCGCGCTGACCGCGTACCAGAACACCTATGCGACGCTCGTGCAGGCGGCGGAGCAGTTCCGCGTGACGGCGGATTCAGAGCGTAACAGCGTTAGTGTCTACTCGCCAGCCGCCGTCCCGGCGAGTGCCATTGGACCCCACCCGACGCGGGAAGCGATCCTCTTCGCACTGGTTGCCCTTCTCATCTGTGGTGGCGCCATCGTGCTCTATGACTACCTGAACGACCTGCCGCGAACGCCCGAGGATGTCGAGGCGGCGGCGGGAGCTCCTATCCTTGGCTCGGTGCCACGATTCGGACTTCGTGGCGAGCCATCGGGACTGATCATCGACCGCGATCCGCGGTCGCCCTCGGCCGAAGCATTTCGTCTCATCCGGACCAACCTGCAGTTCACCAACGTCGACGAGCCCCCTCGCACGGTTGTTGTGACGAGCTCCCTGCCCGGCGAAGGAAAGACGACAACCGCAAGCAACCTGGCGCGCGCATTGGCGGATGGCGGTCGCACCGTGACCCTGCTCGATGCCGATCTGCGGCGCCCTACGCTCGACCGGATGTTCCCGGTGCCCGAGGGACGGCGCGCGGGGCTGACGACTCTGCTTATGGGGAACCCACTGCACGGCCACGGCGTGTACCAGTGGCCGCACTCTGACCTCATGGTGATCTCGTGTGGACCGGTGCCACCAAACCCAGGTGATCTCCTGGGCTCGGCCAGGATGCGCTCGCTGCTGACCCAGCTGCAGCAGTCCAGGGATGGATTGGTGATTCTGGACTCGCCTCCGGTTCTGGCGGTCGCCGACGCCGCGATCCTGGCGAGCAATGCGGACGGCGTCGTGCTGGTAGTGGATCCGTCCCGCACCAGCCGGCGCGAGATCCGCCAGGCGCGAGAGGCAGTCGAGGGTGTCGGGACCAAGCTGCTCGGCGTCGTGCTGAACCGGCTGCGGCCGAACGGATCGCTGTACTCACAGTACGGGCGCTACCTGTATCGCTGCTCGCCCGTGTCACAGCCCGAAACGGCGCGGCGGCCGTCGCTGCAGCGGCCAGGCTGGTTTCGCCGTCGGCGGGAAGCGTAGCGTGAACGCGTCGATACTCGCTTTCGATCGAAGCGTCCGGCTCGGTGTGTCGCGATGTGCGGCGTAGCGGGTCTTGTCGCGCCGCGCCTTCAGGCGGCCGAGGTGCGGCGACGTCTCGCGGCGATGGTGCGAGCCGAGCGCCATCGTGGACCGGACGGGGCCGGTATCTACACGCCGTGCGGGGCTTCCTTCGGCCTGGGGAACTGCCGCCTGGCAGTTCGCGACTGCTCTCCGGCTGGATTTATGCCGATGCGCAGCTCCTGCGGACGGATCTCGCTTACCTACAACGGAGAGGTCTATAACGCTCCTGCTTTGCGCAGCGAGCTTGCCGAACGCGGTTGCACCTTCGAGTCGCGAAGCGACAGCGAAGTTATCCTGCGCGGCTATTCGGTGTGGGGACGCGATGTGGTACGCCGGCTGAGCGGCATCTTCGCTTTCGCAATCCTCGACGAGCGGCGTGGAGCAGGCGATGCGACCCTGCTTCTGGCCCGAGATCCGCTTGGCGTGAAACCGCTCTACTACACGCACGGCGAGCACGGGTTCGCCTTCGCTTCTGAGCTGAGGGCCCTGCGGGCCTCCGGTCTGATCGGAGGCGACGTTGATCCGGCCGCTATCGTGGCCTTTCTCCTACTTGGCTCCGTGCCGGACCCCGTGACGATCTACCAGGACGCCATGGCTCTCGAGCCGGGTAACACGCTCGAGATTGGCGTTCCAGCGTGCCAGGGAGACGGCCCCCAGACGTACTGGACTCTGCCGACCAACCCGGACGAGGAGCCAGTGCCCGATGATCTCCCGTGGCGCATTCGTGAACTCCTGGAAGATGCAGTCCGTTCCCAACTGGTAAGCGACGTTCCGTTGGGAGCGTTTCTCAGCGGTGGGCTTGACTCGAGTGCCGTCGTCGCCCTGATGAGGCAGGCGACCGCGGGCCCGATCCGTACCTGCTCGATAGCTTTCGAGGAGCCGGGCTACGGCGAGCAAACGTTCGCACGCGCGGTGGTAAATCAGGTTGGCGCCGAGCACCACGAGCGTGTCATCAGCCGGTACGACTTCGAGCGCGAGCTCGACCGTGTGTTCGACTGCATGGACCAACCAACGGTGGATGGGGTCAACACGTACTTCGTCTCACAGACGGCACGACAGGCCGGTCTTTCGGTCGCGCTCTCGGGCCTGGGCGGCGATGAGCTCTTCGCCGGGTATCGCTCCACATTCGCCGGAGTACCCCGATTCCTCGCCGCCACCCAGCTGCTCCATGCGCTCCCCTTCGGAAACCGCGCGGCGGCGTTGGCACTTGAATCGTCGCCGCGCGGCGCTGCCTGGGCAAAAGCAACCGACGCTCTCCGACGCGAGCCGTCACCGACCAGCGCATACCTGGCGCGTCGCGGTGTGTTCGCTCCCAGCGAGATCCACGCGCTGGTGGGCGACGTGATCTGGCATGGGGCGCTGCGTCGCTTTGATCCCATCCAGCACCTGCGCACCCGCAGTGGCGCCGATGACTTCGGCAGTAGGCCGGAAGCCTGGGTTAGCCGTACCGAGCTGGCTACCTACACTTGCAACCAGCTGCTGCGCGACACCGACGTGATGAGCATGGCCCATTCGTTAGAAGTTCGCGTTCCTCTCCTTGACCAGCGTCTCGTCGACGCCGTTCTCCGCCTGCCGCGTGGCATACAGTCCGCGGCGCGGCCCAAGCAGCTCTTGCTGGCGGCAGTCGGCGATCTGTTGCCGTCTGCCATCCGCCGCCGGGACAAGCAGGGGTTTGTATTCCCATTCGATCGCTGGCTGAGGCGGGGCGGGTGCCGCTCGCTGCGCGCACAGGCGTTGGAAGGTTCCACGGCTCCTGTCATCTCGCCACGCGAAAGCGCACGGACCTGGCTACTGCACGAGCAGGGAAAGGTTCACTGGTCGAGGCCCTGGTCGCTCTTCGTCCTGCAGCAATGGCTGGTCAGGCACATCGGGGCGCACGCGTGAGCCAGGTGGAGCTTGGACTCACTCCCGTGAAGGGCGTGAGCGACAGGGCGGAGCAAACGCACCGCCCACTCATTGTCGTCGGGCCTGCCCGCGGCTGGACTGCGCTCAACCTGCGAGAGCTCTGGGAGTACCGGGATCTGGTACGCATCCTGGCCGGGCGGGACGTGAAACTGCGCTACCGCCAGACAGCGCTCGGCGTGATCTGGGTGATCCTCCAGCCTCTGGTGGCCGCGATCATCTTCGCCGTCATCTTCGGCCACCTGGCAAGACTTACCTCTGATGGCTCTCCGTATCTGCTCTTCGTATTCTGCGGACTCATGCCCTGGAACCTGTTTGCCTCGGTACTGCAGCGAGGCGGAATGAGCCTGGTGGGCGACACACGGCTCGTTCAAAAGGTCTACTTTCCGCGCATGCTGATTCCTGTCTCCAGCGCGGGCGCGTGTCTCATCGACTTTGCGGTTTCCTTCGTCGTCTTGCTGGTCTTCATGGCCGCCTACCGTGTCACCCCGGGCTGGCAAATTCTCACGGTCCCCGGCTTCCTCTGTCTCACCATTGCGGGTTCCCTTGGAATCGCGCTCTGGCTGGCAGCGTTCAATGTCCGGTACCGCGATTTTATGTATGCGCTGCCGTTCATCATCCAGGTGTGGATGTTCGCCACCCCCGTTGCCTACGCCGGAAAGATCATCCCAAGGAGCTGGCAGTGGCTCTACAGCCTGAATCCGGCGTTCGGCTACGTGGAAGGATTTCGGTGGGCGCTCCTCGGGCGTGATTCTCTTAACGCCACCACCCTGTCGCTGACGGTTGCTATCTCCTTGCTCGCGCTGATGAGCGGGGCGTTCATATTTCGGCGCGTCGAGCGCGACTTTGCGGACGTGGTGTGACGGTGAGCAGTGTTTCGATTCGCGCCACTGGTCTTTGCAAGGCATACCGCATTGCAGCTGCGGCGAAGCCGTCTGGTTACCGCACCCTGCAGGAAGATCTACTGGCCATTCCTGCGCGACTGGCTCGATCGCTGGCTGGTGCGGACTCCCGTGCGACCAAATTCTGGGCGCTCCGGGACGTGTCGTTCGAGGTGCATCGGGGCGAGATCCTCGGGGTAGTCGGGGGGAACGGTGCAGGTAAGAGCACGCTGCTCAAGGTGCTGTCGCGCATCACGACACCCACCGCAGGATATGCCGAGCTTTTCGGGCGGGTGGGAACGCTGCTCGAAGTGGGTACCGGCTTTCATCCGGAGCTCACCGGGCGGGAGAACGTGTTCCTCAGCGGTGCGGTTCTGGGAATGCGGCGTGCGGAGATCGCGCAGCGCTTCGACGAGATCGTGGAGTTTGCCGAGGTCGAGCACTTCGTTGACACGCCGGTCAAACGGTACAGCAGTGGGATGTTCATGCGTCTGGCGTTCTCTGTTGCGGCGCACCTGAATCCGGAGATTCTGCTGGTCGATGAAGTGCTCGCCGTCGGAGACGCAGACTTCCAGCGCCGTTGCGTCGGCAAGTTGGACGCAGTGGCGCGTTCAGGCAGGACCGTGCTGTTCGTCAGCCACAATCTCGGCACCATCAAGGCGCTGTGTAACCGCGCTCTCTGGCTGGATGGCGGTCAGGTGCGCGAGGCCGGGAACGCCGCGGCGGTCACACAGCACTACCTCGCCAGCCTGTCCGGTGCGCGGGAGGTAGTGAAGGTGAGCGACACACAACACCGGATGGGAACGCAGGAAGTGCGAATAACACACGCCCGGGTAACGGACGCACAGGGAACGGCCGCCGGTGCCTTCCTGATCGGCGAGCCATTTCAATTGCACCTTGAGTACACCGTGGACGCCGTCCGTGAGTGCGGCTTCTGGGCATTTGTCACGACCGCGGACAGCCAGGTACTGCTCAGCACTTTTCAGGGCGACACGGGCGCGCTGCCTGTGCTGACAGAGGGCGGTGTCGCGACCGCGCATTTTGAAGGAGTCCAGCTGTTGCCCGGAGTGTACCGGCTCTGTGCCGGGCTCATCGACAGGCACGGGCATATCGTGGACTGGGTTGACGATCTCGCCACGGTCGAGGTGCTCGGACATTTCCGGGACGGCCGCGCTTTCGACGGCCGCCACGGCACGTTGACGGTGCCACTGGAGTGGTCGATTGATCGGGAGGACTGCATTGCCCGGGCGGTTTGATGGTCGCGGCATGAACCTCGCCGCACGTTTGCTTGTCCGGCTTGTCACCTCGCACGCCGGATGCACCTGGGCGACACGCACCCGGCAGCTGTTCCATGCCGCGAAGGTTGCGTCACTGCGGAGGGCGCTCAAGGGGTGTGGAACGTCCACCTCGTTCTCATTTCCGCTCACGATTATGAATCCCGAATCCGTGGAGATCGGCGACGAGGTTTCGATCATCTCATTCGTTCACATCTGGGGCGCCGGTGGCGTGGTGATCGGAGACCGAACGATGGTGGGCTCACACTGCGCAATTACCAGCGTGACTCACGATTACGGGGCGACTGAGATGTATCGCACGGTCGTGACCGCCCCGGTAGTCGTCGGTCGCGATGTCTGGATCGGCGCGCATGCCGTCATTCTTCCGGGAGTACGGATCGGCGACGGCGCGGTGGTCGGCGCAGGTAGCGTCGTCACGAGGGACGTGCCGGCGGGTGCCGTTGTTGCCGGTGTGCCTGCCCGCCGAATCGGAGTACGCCCGGGAGACGTCTGGATCTCGGAGGTCGCACGGTGATCGCAGAAAACGTTCGGAACCTCCTGGCGACCCGAAGTGGCGTGTCGCATCCGCGACTGACGTATGTCGGAGATGTGCCGGTTGAAGCGGGCTTCGCCGGCTCTCAGGTGCTCTTCCGATTGTTCTTCACCTATCCGGCCGACAGATTGACGATTGTCGAGTCAAACATTCAGGCGACCCATCCGGAGAGGCGGCTTCCGGGGGTGCGGTACCTCGGCCTCGACTTTCCGGCATGCCGGCTTCTATACACACGGCTGGGCCGTGGGTACGCCGGCTTCCTTACGCTGAGCGCCCCCTACTTCGGTCGTCGACTGACCGGCCGGGTGCGGCATTCCCGGCCCGATGCTCTTGTGACGATCGCCCACGGATTCGGCTGGATGGCGGCGATGCGCGCCGCGAGTCAGCTGAAGCTGCCCTTGCACGTGATCGTCCACGACCACTGGAAGGACTGCATATCCTGCGGTCCGCTGGCCACGCGACGGGCCGAGATGTCGTTCGCTCGCCTGTACCGGCAGGCTGCCTCGCGCCTCTGCATCTCGCCGGCCATGGCAGAGCAGTACGAGCGCGAGTTCGGTTGCCCCGCCACGGTCCTGTACCCCTCGCGCTCGCCGTATGCCGGCGGTATCCGCCGATTGAAGCGACCAACGCGGCCGTTCACATTCAGCTATGCCGGCTCGGTTGGATCACGTGCCTATGCCGCGCTCATCGGCCGCTTCGGACGCATCGTGACCTCCGCCGGCGGCCGGTTCGCGCTGTACGGAAATATCGATTCTGCATGTCTCTCCGCGGCCGGTATCGACCAGGGGATGGTCCAGCTTCGTGGGACAGTTCCGGCCAGCGACTTCATTACCCGCTTGAGTCTCGAGTCGGATGCCCTCCTTTTGCCGATGAGCTTCGAGCGAGAGCATCGCTCCAACATGTCGTTGTCGTTTCCCAGCAAGCTCGCGGACTATACGTCGACCGGACTGCCGATCGTCATCTGGGGGCCACCGTACTGCTCCGCGACTCGCTGGGCCGGGGAGCACCCCGGCGCAGCGCTCGCCGTGGATGTCGTGGACGACGGCGCGATTGAAGTCGCCGTGCGGAAACTGATGGCCGAGCCGAAGTTGTGCTCGTCGCTCGGAACAGCTGCCGCGCGGGCGGGTGACAGGTGCTTCTCGCCCGCGGCGGCCTCGCGGATCTTCCTCCGCGCGATTACCGCAGAGCCGGCTCGTGAAGTGGCGGTGACGGGAGGCCGCCATGATTGAGACCGCCCGTCCGCTGCCAACGTCCGGCCCAGCGACGTCGCTTGATTCGCGCTGGATGGTCAGAACGTCGCTGCTGAGTCGCGCGATGAACCGCCTCCAGCGGGGGCGGCGCCTCCGCCTCTTGCGCGGCACTCCCGCCGAGAGGCTCCGCACCGGCCACATCAGCTCCCTCGAGCTGCTTGCTATCACGCGGGCCGACGAGCCACGCATGGCATACGACATCGGGGCCAGTACCGGCACATGGACTCTGCTGGCGAAGGCAATTCTCCCGGCAATACAGGTGCACGCTTTCGAGCCTTTGCCCGAGCAGGCTGACTGCTTCGCGCGGGCCTCACGCCGCCTCACCGGCGTCCATCTGCACCGCACGGCATTGGGCAGTCGGACCGAACGTCATCCCATGCACGTCACGGACTCGCCTGATTCGTCAAGTCTGCTCGCTCCCACGCCCCGCCTGCGAGCGGGGTTTGGGGTCGAGGTGGTGACCAGCCGCACAGTCCCCGTCGAGCGGCTGGATGATTTCGTGGATCGCGAACGTCTGCCGCTTCCCGACCTCATCAAGCTGGATGTGCAGGGAGGCGAGCTCGCGGTACTCGAGGGCGGGGCAGCATGCCTCTCCCATGCGCGCTGGTTGGTAGTCGAAGTCAGCTTCGTTCCGTTCTACGAGAACCAGCCGCTCTTTCACGACATTGTCTGCCATCTCGCCGACCGCAACTTCTACCTGCATGCGCTGAGTGTCGACACACCTCGTGGCGCGCCTCTCGTGCAAACCGACGTTCTGTTCTCACGATGCACATCTTCCTGAGCTGTCTCCAGTCGGTGCGCGCGCACCCGCTGACCCACTACCGTCACTGGGAGGGCCACTTCAAGCGGGGCATCGAGGAAGCGGGCCACAGTTGGGTCGACGAGCCGTCGCTCGACTGGGCAGAGGGGCTGGTTGCCGCGGACCCGGCTGCGCAGGCGAGGTGGCGCGCACGTACCTGGCCACGGGTGGTCGACTGTGTACGGCGAAGTCACCGCCGTCAGCGGATTGACCTCTTCCTGAGCTACCTCTTCCCGCAACAGATTGACCGGGAGGCGGTAGAAGAGGTTCGTTCGCTCGGCATTCCCTGTGTGAACTTCTTCTGCGACAACGTCCGCGAATTCGCTCGGATCCCGCCGGAATACAGCCCGTTCGACCTGCACTGGGTCCCAGAGGTGAAAGCCCTCGACATGTACGCTCGCGAGGGACTTCCGGCGATATTCCGGCCGATGCCCTGCTGGGTCAGTCCGGAGGTTCGCGGCTGGGACCACCCGGAAGAGTATGGAGTCACCTTCGTGGGCTCGTGCGACGAGCTGCGCGGGGAGCTGGCGTCTCGGGCCATCCAGCTGGGAGTCCCCCTTGAGCTGTATGGACGTGGCTGGGACAAAACCGAGACGGGGACCAACGAAACGGCCCCGACTCGCCGCCTACGGTCGGTGATTCCCAACCAAGTCGCGCTGGCGCGGCGCGACGGTCCGCTAGCCGTTCTGCGAAAGGTCGCGAGGACTGCACGGCCGGTGGCAGAGCCATCGCTTCCACTTGCAGCGATCCACGGCTCGCCGGACGGCGCAACGCTGTATCGAGTCTTGCAGCGAAGCACTGTAACGCTCGGCATCAACCGATATCCGAGCCTGCGGCGGTCCCGCACCGCGCCGGATAGCTATTCGCGACTGCGCGACGTCGAGGCTCCGATGGTCGGAGCCTGCTACGTCACCGAGCACACCCCCGAGATTGAACGGCTCTACGACGTGGGTGAGGAGGTGGCTACCTATCGCAGTCCGGAAGGGCTGGCAGAGACGATCGCGAAGCTGCTGGCCGATGGAGATCGTCGCTTGAAAATGCGGCGGGGAGCCCAGCGTCGCGCCCTTACGGAGCACACTGTCGCACGCAGTCTGGAGGCGATTGCGACTGCCTTATCGCTCGGTCCGGCGCAAGGGGCGTCCCGCCGGGTCGATTCTCGACTCGGCCAGGTGACGTCGTGAGGATCGCGAACACGGCTGGCCCCAGAGTCCTGCTTTCCCATCCGGGTGTTCCACCGTTTGCACAGCAGGCGGCCCTCGCGTTCTTTGATGCCGGCATGCTGGAGCGCTACGTCACCACCTTTGCCTTGCGTTCTGGGGGGCTGCTCGGTCGCGCCGTCCGTGTGTGTCGGGCCGTTGGTATCGAAGGCATCGAACGAGGGGTGTCGCGGCGCCGTGCCGGTCTCGTGGACGACAGTGTTCTTGCGACTCATCCCTTTCCGGAGATCCTTCGCGTGGGCGCCGGGCGGCTCGGACCCCGAGCCCAGGATCTGGTGTGGGAGAGGACCGAGCACTGGTTCGATTCCATGGTGGCCCGCCATCACGTTTCGAGCTGCGCCGCCGTGTACTGTTATGAGCACGCGGCACTGTCAACCTTCGAGGCAGGTGGGGCCATCGGCGCGGCTCGTATCTACGACCAACCCGCTGCTCACCACGCGACTGCCTCCGCGATCCTCGCTACCGAGGCGGAACTGCATCCGGAGACCGAGACGCCTCTCGATCGGCGGCTGCGCCGTCTGGCCCCGCGCCGCAACGAGCGAAAAGATGCGGAGCTGCGTCACGCGGACTTCGTGATCGCCGGCTCGACCTTCACCCGACAGTCGCTCCTGGCCGCAGGCGTTCCGGGCGCGCGCATCGCGGTCGTACCGCTCGGAAGCCCGCCTCGGGTCGTTCCCCGAGCTCCAGTCTCGAACGCACCGCTGGTGTTCCTCAGCGCCGGCCTTCAGTCGGTACTCAAGGGCACGCACTATCTACTCGAAGCATGGAAGCGACTCCGGCCGGTCGGCGCCGAGCTCTGGCTTGTTGGAAAGTTGCTCCTGCCGGAGCGGTTGCTGAAACAGCTACCGGCCAGCGTTATCCTTCGGCCTCCTGTACCCCACGGCGAGATGAGGGCCATTTACAGCCGTTCGTCGGTCCTGGCGTTCCCGTCGCTCTGTGATGGCTTCGGCATGGTTATCAGCGAAGCGATGGCCCACGGTTTGCCAGTGATCACCACACCTCACACGGCAGGCCCGGATCTGGTGCGGGACGGCGTCGAGGGCTTCCTCGTCCCGATTCGATCCGTCGACGTACTGGCGGATCGAATCCAGTGGTGTCTGGACAATCGAGAGGCGGTGAGCATCATGGGACAGAGAGCGGCTTCGGCCGCCGCGCGCTGGCAGTGGCCACACTATCGCGCGCGACTTGCGTCGGTGGTGAGTGAATTCCTGGCCGGCTGGGCGATGGCGGAGTGTTCCTGACCGTGCGGGTCTGTCTGGTCGGCGCCACACATCCCTGCCACAATCCGAGACTGGTGCGTGAGGCTGACACACTCGCTGCCCTTGGGCATGCCGTCAGGGTGGTCACCCCCTATGTCGGCGGCGATCTTGCCGCGTGCGATCGCCGTCTCCTCGCCGGCCGCAGGTGGGAGCACTGTTACGCCTGGCCCCCGGAGGGCCCAGGGACGTACTGGCGGAGGGCGCGCCGCCGGGGGGCAGCGGCGCTATTCCGGGTCAGCCGAGACCGAGCGCTTGCCGTCGAGTCGGCGCTCGCCGGCGCCGGCCGGCTGGCCGCCACCGCGGCTGCCGAGAGGGCCGACTGGTACATCGCACACACTCAGCCGGCACTGAGCGCAGCTGTCCATGCCGCGGAGCGGTGGGACGCAGCTCTGGGCTTTGATTGCGAAGATCTGCTGGCCGATGACTCCAACTTCGGGTGCGCGATCGGCCTTATCGAGCAATCGTATCTCCCGCTGTGCCGCTACGTATCGGCGCCGTCACGCGGAATCGCATCGACCCTACACGCTCGCGGGGCCGGGTGCGAGCCGGTGATCCTGCGAAATGTTCTCCCCCTCGCGCTCGCCTGCGGGCTCCGTCCGCCAGCACGGCGACCGGTCGACGGTACCGTTCGCCTGCACTGGGTAAGCCAGACGATCGGCCCGGACCGCGGACTCGAGGACGCATTCGCCGCACTCGCCCTGCTGCCACCTAACGTCGAGCTCCACCTGCGGGGGCAGTGGGCCCGCGGATACCGCAACAAGGCAGAATCGTTGACTCAGCACCTGCGTGTCGCCGACAGGGTGCACCACTACCCCGTTGTCGATCACGACTTGCACGTTCTGGCCGCCGGTTGCTTCGATATTGGCCTGGCTCTGGAACGCCTCGAGCCCATCAATCGCGCGCTTACGGCGACGAACAAGCTCTTTGCCTACGTCTTGGCGGGCCTGGCTGTCGCCGCCAGTGAAACGCCCGGTCAGCGTGAGGCACTTGAGGCGCTACCGGCGAGCGTGACCTACCCGCCAGGCGATGCTGCCGCACTGGCGGCTGCTCTTCAGCCCTGGGTAGAGGATGCAGGCGCGCTGCAATGCGCCAAGCAGGCTGCCTGGGATGCGGCGCGAGAGAGTTTGAACTGGGACCGCGAGCAGACCAAACTGCTGGACTGCCTTGATGCACGGAGCATGGTGGCCTGATGCGACACGTGGTGATGTTGAGTCCGGACTTCCCGCCGAGCGGCATGCCACCGGCCACGCGTGCCCGGCTGTTCGCCCGGCACCTGCCTGGCTATGGCTGGAAGCCGACCGTGATCACCACCGACCCGGCGCACTTCGCGTGGGATGTCGACGAGGAGAACTTGCGGCTCGTCCCTCCGGATCTGACCGTGGTTCGCACCGGTGCGCTCCCCCTCCGGCTGACACGCTTCGCCGGCTTTGGCGATATCGGCATTCGGACCTTCTGGCATCAATGGCATACGCTCCATTCCCTCATGGCCGGCGGAGGGGTAGATTGTCTGCTGGTGTCGGTGCCGTCGAATTACACGATGCTCCTGGCGCGCCTGGCGCACGCCCGCTACGGGATACCGTACGTGGTCGACTACATGGATCCGTGGGTATCCGGCAGCCAGTGCCGGCTCAGCGGTGCACACCAGAACTGGAAGGCGGCGCTCTCCGACGTTGCTGCCCGAAGTCTCGAGCCACTGGCGCTTCGGGGTGTGGCGCACATCGTCGGTGTCTCGGCGGGCACGACGCGGGGCTTGTTGCAACGCTACCCCTGGCTGTCAAGCGGCGTGATCAGTGAGATCCCGTTCGGCGCGGAACCCTCCGACCTCGATTACGTCCGGGCTCATCCGCGGCGGAATGCCATCTTCGACCCGTCCGACGGGTGCACTCATATCAGCTACGTGGGCGCCTGCATACCGCAGATGTACGAGTCAGTCTGCAGCATCTTTGCCGCCGTGCGCCTGGGCCTGCGGCGGAATCCCGACCGTTTCGGCCGGGTGCGTCTCCACTTCGTTGGGAGCAGCTACGATCCCCGAGCGCGCCAGGGGCGCCAGATCCTGGAGCTCGCCCGTCGGGCCGGTGTGGCCGACATCGTGGACGAGACACCAACCCGCGTGCCGTATCTCGATTCGTTGCAGCTATTGCTCGACTCGCACATTCTGCTCCTGATCGGGTCGGACGCACCGCACTACACCGCCTCAAAGATCTTTCCGTGCATCCTGGCCCGTCGCCCGCTCCTGGCCGTCTTCCACCGGGAGAGCACGGTGTGCTCCATCCTGCGGGAGACCGGAGCCGGCGCTGTAGTCGCCTTCGGGGCGAGACGCGAACCTGCTGCAGAGGCGGGGCGGCTCGCCGAGGAGCTGGATCGGATACTGGCACTCGGTGCGGAGACACCTCCGCCCACGGACTGGGAGGCATTCGGCCGCTACTCGGCTCGCGCCATGACCGGAAGGCTGGCATCCGCGCTGGATCGAGCCGTCGCAGCTCGAACCGAGACTCCGGAAGTGCTGAGCGCATGACCGTGGACACGCTGCGATCGTTCCCGACCCGGTCTGCCGGTCCGACCGGAACGGCACGCGCACGCCCTCGAAGACGTGTGTGCATTGTCGCTACCCATCCCATCCAGTACCAGTCCCCCTGGTTCCGGGCGATGGCGGCTGAAGCCGACTTTGATCTGCTCGTTCTGTTCGCCCACGTGGCGTCCCCGCGCGAGCAGGGCGCGGCCGGATTCTCGGTTGACTTTGACTGGGACGTACCTCTGCTCGAGGGCTTCGCGTATCGCATTCTCCAGAACGTCTCGCGCCGGCCAGGAGTAGGCAGTTTCTCTGGCCTCGACACGCCCGAGATCGGACGCGTGATAGAACAGGGCCACTTCGACGCCGTCATCGTCCTTGGTTGGAGCCACAAGAGCGACTGGCAGGCGATTGGCGCGTGCCGGTCCGCCGGCACGCCGGTCATGGTGCGGGGTGATTCGCACCTGCGCACGCCACGTCGCCCGATCCGGCGTGTGGCCAAGCAGCTCACCCACCGCTTGTTCATCCCGCGGTTCGACGCCTGTCTGGCGGTCGGCACCTGGTCAGAAGAGTACTTCGCGGCCCACGGCGCCCGGCGGGAGCGAATCTTCCGCGTGCCCCACGCGATCGATGAGCCTCGCTTCGAGCGTGACGCCGCCAGGTTCGGGCCGCTACGTGAGACGCTCCGCGAGAGCTGGGGCTTCGGACCCGGACAGCTGATCTATCTGTTCGCCGGCAAGCTGATCGCGCGCAAGCGACCACTTGAATTCATCCGGGCGGTCGGCCTTGCCGCTCGCCAGAACGACCGGGTCGCCGGCCTGGTTGTCGGAGATGGACCACTCCGCGGTGCGTGCGAGGCCGCGGTCCGGCGGCTGGGCGCTCCTGTCCGGTTCGCGGGGTTCCTCAACCAGTCGCAGATCGCGGCTGCATACGTGGCGAGCGATGCGCTTGTCTTGACCTCGGATGGGCACGAAACCTGGGGACTGGTCGCCAACGAGGCGATGTTCTGCGGCCGCCCTTGTGTGGTCAGCGACGCCGTGGGCTCCGGCCCGGATCTGATCCGTGCCGGTTGCACGGGCGAGGTCTTCTCGCAAGGCGACGTGCCGGCTCTCTCTTCCCTGCTGGTGCGGTTCGCGTCTGAGCCGGGGCGGCTGGCAGCAATGGGCCGGAACGCCCGCATGCATTTGCAGGGTTACTCGATTACAGCCGCAACCAATGGCCTGCGGCAAGCACTGGACGCCGTGAGCGTCGGGACGAGGTGTGATGGAAGTTGACGCTACGTCCCGCGGAGACCGGCGCGCGGTGGGCCTGGGAAAACGGGCGCTCGTCCCACTCGGTGTGACGGGCGTGCTCTATGGGACGCGGGTAACCGACGTGTCAGCAGTTGATGTTGCATGCGCCCTCCTTCTGGCGAGCATGCCCTGGGCGGCCTATGTCCGGTGGCGGCGAGGCGGACGCTCACTTCTGCCGCTGTTTGCGCTGGTTGCGGGGATCTACTGGCTGTACTTCGCCGTTCCTCTCTTCTGGGGCGACCGGCTCTCGCCGGCGTTGTATGGTCCGCGCTACGTCTCGTCGGACAGCGTGACGAGCGCGATGCTGATGGCGGCCCTCGGCGTCTGTTCCCTGTGGGTTGGGCGCAATCTTCCAATGGGGCGCCGCGTTCGGATTCCGGAGCTCGTTCGTCTCTCTCCTTCCCCCGGGGCCTGGAACTATCTCCGTCTCCTCTTCGCGGCCACGACGGCCTTCAGCCTGGCTGAGTCAGCGCCGGCGGCCGCCGGGTCGTCGTTCCGGCAGCTTGTCATCGACCTCCAGTCGGCGATCCCGCTGGCACTCTTCATCATTCTTCTGCGCGGGATCCTCCGCGGGCGGAGGGCTCCGGTCGACATTCTGTTGGTGACAGGGTACGTCGTCGTAACGTTTATCACCGGTCTCTCCAGCGGGTGGCTGGGTGCCTGGTTCATGACTGCTCTGGCCTTTGTCCTCGTCGTCCTCGCCGAGCGCAAGCGCTTTCCGATACTTCCGATCGTTCTGCTCTTGCCCTACGTCTTGTTCTTCCAGGCCGGCAAGCAGGAGTACCGGCAGGCGTACTGGAATCAAGGCATGCAGAGCTCCAGACTGGATCGCGTCGCGGCATGGGTCGACGCATCTGCCGGCGCCTGGGGCGGCGCTCTCGGGGGAGCGTCCGGTCGAGGAGTGCTCGATCTGGTCCGACCGATGATCATGCGAACGTCCCTGCTGACGGCGTCGGCCCATGTCATTGCCATGACACCCGGCGAAGTTCCGTTTCAGTACGGCTCCCTGTACGGATACGTGGCGGCGGGGCTGGTTCCCAGAGTTCTGTGGCCCGAGAAGCCCTCCCAGAACGAAGCCAATCAATTCGTCCAGGTCGCCTATGGTTTCACGTCGCCGCGCGATCTCGCGAGGGTGTCCATTGCGGTTGGCAGCCTGACTGAGGCCTATATCAACTTCGGCTGGATAGGGGTCATCGTCGTCATGGTGACGCTGGGGACTCTCCTCTCATGGGTGGAATCGAGCTTCCTCAATCCTGATGTCGGCGTGCTCTACTCGGCGATTGGCATGCTCACCGCGCTGCAGCTGCTCTCGATCGAGTCGCAGCTTGGCGTGTACCTCTCGGGAATGGTTGGGCGCGTGTTACTCCTGCTCGTCGTGTGCCTTCCGGTGATGGTCGCGAACCGGCGCTCACATCTCGGAACCCGCGCGGGCGCAGGCGCTTCGCAGTCACCAGGGACATTGCGGCCCGGTGAGATCATGACATGAGGGGTCTGGCTTCGGGACGCGGGACCAACAGTCGCGTGCTGCTACTGGTCCCTGATCTGGAGGAATCCACCGGCGGAATCGCACGCCACGCGCGACTCTTGTGGCGGGCACTGGAGGAACTGGGATGCGACGTATCGGTGCTGGCTCTCAATGGTGCGCGGCCCGGTCGGCATGCCTCACAAGCGTCGCTCTGCGAGTCGCACAGCTTCGACTCTGATCGTCGAGCCTTCGTCACGGCGGCGCTCGCTCGTATGGCGTCCCGGCCCGGGCTGGTGATTGCAGAGCATCCACACTTCTCTCACCTCGCCTGGGCGTCCGCGCGAGCCGGCGGAGCCCGGGCCGTGGTCGTTTGCCACGGCATCGAGTGCTGGAGGCGCCTTCCGTATCCGTTGCGCCGTGCCCTGCGGGCGTCTGATCGAGCGGTATGTGTAAGTCAGTTCACTGCCGATCGGCTCTCGCATGCCAACGGCATCCCCGACCGCCAGATTCGCGTCCTGCCGAGCTGCCTGCCCGCGGCAACGGTAGCCGTTGACGGGACGCGTGAGCGTAGCGGCGAGCCGCGGCTGCTGACCGTGTCACGTGTTTCCCTCACCGAGTTGTACAAGGGACACTCCCAGGTCATCGCCGCCTTGCCCGCCTTGCTGAAGCGGTACCCACGCCTCGTGTACGACGTGGTGGGAACCGGCGACGGGGTTGCGTACCTGCGTGATCTGACGCGGAGGTTCGGAGTCGATCACGCCGTTCGATTCCACGGCGCGCTGCCGGACGATGAACTTGTTCGCCGGTACACCCAAGCCTCGCTGTTCGTCATGCCCAGCAGCGGTGAAGGCTTTGGTTTCGCTTTCGTGGAGGCAATGGCTCATGGGCTGCCGGTCGTGGCGGGTGACCGCGATGCCGCACGAGAAGTTGTGGCCGATGGCCAGACCGGCTTGCTGGTCAGTCCGGACTCGTGCGGCGACGTCGCGACTGCGATCGCTCGTCTGCTGGGTGACCACGCACTCCGCGCGCGGATGAGCAGCGCGGCGCAACTCCATGTTCGCACCCGGTTTTCATTCGAAGGCTTCCGCTCCCGCGTCAATGTGCTGCTGCGCGAGCTTGCACTCGGGGTGGCGTGAAGGATGCGGGTGTTGCACGTCATTCCCTCGATGGGGCCGCTGCGGGGCGGCCCGACCCAGGCGCTGCGCGCCCTGGCGCGCGAGCAAGCACGGCTTGGACTCGGCGTGACGATTGCGACCACCGATGACAACGGTCCCGGATTGCTGCCGCTTCCGCTGAATGTGCCAATATCCGACTCGGGGGTGAGCACCTGGTACTTCCGTCGCCAGCACCGCTTCTACACGGTGTCTCGGCCGCTGGCCAGCTGGGTCCGGGCGAACGTGCCCTGTCATGACGTCGTGCACATCCACGCGTTGTTTTCCTATCCCAGTGTGGTAGCGGCGCGGGAGGCAGCCCGACAGGCTGTGCCGTATGTGGTACGTCCTCTTGGCACGCTCAATCGCTGGGGCATGCGCAACCGCCGGCCGGCCCTCAAGCGACTCTCGTTTGCGCTGATTGAGCGCCGGATTCTGTGCCGGGCCGGCGCCGTTCACTTCACCAGCGGGCTCGAGGCAGACGAGGCGCGTGACGTCTGGGCAGGTCGGAACGGCGCGGTCATCCCACTTGGGCTCCCCGATGACGCTTTCGCGCCGCGAATGGATCGCAGCGCTTGCCTCCGGCGCCTCCGCCTGGCTGCCGACGCCCAGGTCGTCCTCTTTCTCTCGCGACTCGATCCGAAAAAAGGGCTCGAGGTACTGATTTCCGCGTTCGCGGAGATCGCGCCCCGTTTCGACTGCGCCGTCCTGATCGTCGCGGGCGATGGATCGCCGGAATACGTCGCTCGGCTTCGCGCGCTCGTGACGGCGTTGGGAATCGGATCGCGCATTCTTTTCACGGGATTCCTCGACGACGAAGAGAAGCGTGTGGCCTTTGGTGCCGCCGACTGCTTTGCGCTGCCTTCCCGATCGGAGAACTTCGGAATCGCTCCTGTGGAAGCGATGGCGGCCGGTGTGCCGGTCATTGTCTCGCCTGACACCGGGATCGCTCCCGACGTGGCGCGGCTCAGCGCCGGAGATGTAGTGCCTTGTGACGCGCGTGCCCTGGCCTCGGCGCTCTACCGCCTGCTCTCGTCTCCGGCACTCCGGGACGCGTACGCGGCGAACGGAAGCAAGGCGGCAGCCCGGGAGTTCTCGATGGCGCGCACCGCGAGGCAGCTGTGCGAGCTCTACGCAACCATTGCTCCCCAACGGTGTGCCGCATGACGGTTCTCATGGAGCGAGTGCCGGTCTCGGTGATCGTTCTGACGTTTAACGAGGAGGCCAATCTTCCCGGTTGCCTGGACAGCGTCGCCGCCTGGGCAGGTGAGATTGTCGTGGTCGATTCGGGCAGCACCGACCGCACGCTCGAGGTAGCCCGTGCCGCCGGCGCCCGCATCCTCCATCGCCCGTTTGAGGACTACGCGAGGCAACGCAACTGGGCACAGGAGGCCGCGGCGCCTCGTTTCGATTGGGTGCTCCATCTCGATGCCGACGAGCGTGTTTCACCAGAGCTCGCCACGGCTATGCGGAGGTTCCTGTCGTCGCCCGAGGCACGCACCAGGTCGGGAGCCCGTTTCTCGCGGCGCACCGTCTTTATGGGGCGCTGGATCAGGCACGGCGGGCATTATCCCGTCTTCCACACCCGTCTGTTCCGCCGGTTACGCGGCCGGTGCGAGCAGCGTCGCTACGACCAGCACTTTGTCGTATCGGGATCGGTCGCGACGCTTGCCGGTGATCTGATCGACGTTCTCACCCCCGACATCGATACGTGGTCGATTCGCCACATTCGGTGGGCGGGACTTGAGGCGGCGGACGTCCTCGCCGGCACAACCACCGAAAGTAGCCTGCAGGGCCGGCTTGGCTCCGATCCCGTGCTTCGCCGGCGCTGGTTCAAGGCCCACGTATTCGGGGCGTCGCCGTTGTTCCTGCGGGCATTCCTCTACTTCCTCTATCGCTATTTGCTGCGCGGTGGGTATCGCGACGGGACGGAAGGTCTCATTTTTCACTTCCTTCAAGCGTGCTGGTTTCGCTTCTATGTGGATGTCAAGGTCTGGAGCTCGCGACGCGGCTCAGACCCCATCGTCCTTGCCGCCTGCACGTCACCTGATCACGTCGGTTGACACGTTTGCCGCGCCCATGGTCGGAGGCTAACCGGGAGAATCATGTACATACTCGGCATCAACGCATATCACGGCGGCGCTTCGGCCTGCCTCATTCGGGACGGCCGGCTCGTCGCCGGGGTGGAAGAAGAGCGGCTCTCGCGTATCAAGTACCAGGCTGGATTCCCAACGCGGGCAATCCGGCTCGTGCTGGAGGCCGGCGGAATCGGCCCGGAGGATCTCGATCACATCGGCATCAGCCGGCGGCCAACCGCCAATCTCGCCAGGAAGGCGCTCTTCGCGTTCCGCAACCGTCCCTCCTTGCGATTGGTGGGAGATCGACTGAACAACGGCCTGCAGGTTGGTGACCTGCGTACCGTGTTCTGCGAGCACCTTGCCGTGCCACGCGCGTCGCTGAAAGCACAGTTCCACAACGTCGAACACCATCGCGCGCACATGGCGAGTGCCTTCTTCGTGTCGCCCTTCGACGATGCCGCGGTCCTGTCCGTCGACGGGATGGGCGACTTCGTCAGCACCATGTGGGGCACCGGCGGGGCCAGCCGGCTCGATGTCGCCGGCGAGATCAACTTTCCGCACTCGCTGGGTCTCTTCTACACCGCGATTACGCAGTGGCTCGGCTTCCTCAAGTATGGGGACGAGGGAAAGGTGATGGGGCTGGCACCGCTCGGACGGCCGCGCTATCTGGACCGCATGGAGAAGGTTCTCCGTGGGCAGGCCGACGGCACGTTCGAGCTTGACCTCGACTACTTCGTGCACCACGCTGAGGGCGCGACGATGTCCTGGAGCCAGGACGAGCCGAGGCTGGGTACCATCTTCTCGGGCCGGCTTGTGACTCTTCTCGGCGAGCCGCGTGTTCCGGGCGCCGAGATCACGCCGCATCACTGCGATGTGGCGGCATCGCTCCAGGCGGCTCTGGAGCGGACCGAGCTGGCGCTCGTCCGTCGTCTGCACGCCCAAACCGGGCGAAAGGCGCTCTGCCTGGCAGGCGGAGTTGCCCTGAACAGCGCGTTCAACGGCAAGATCCTCCCCAGCACCGGGTTCGACGACATCTACATTCAGCCCGCGGCCGGAGATGCGGGGACCTCGCTGGGTGTGTGCTACTACATCTACCACCAACTCATCGGCGCGCCGCGGTGCTACGTGATGCAGGACGCCTACACCGGTCCCGAATTCGATGACGCGAGGATTCGGCGAGCAATCGGCACCATCACGTCCGAGACCCTCGACGAAGACGACCTGGTGGCGCGGGTCGCCGAGTTGGTCGCCGCCGGGAATGTTGTCGGCTGGTTCCAGGGCCGGATGGAGTGGGGACCGCGCGCACTGGGAAACCGCAGCATCATCGCCGACCCACGCCGCCCCGAGATGAAGGATGTGCTCAACGCGCGCATCAAGCATCGCGAGCCCTTCCGGCCGTTCGCGCCGTCCATTCTCCTCGAGGATGTTGGCGATTACTTCGACCAGAGCTATCCGGATCCCTTCATGCTCAAGGTCTACAACGTCCTCCCACAGCGACGGGAGGAGATCCCGGCGGTCACCCATGCGGACGGCACCGGTCGCTTGCAGACTGTCGATCGGCAGGCCGCACCGCGCTACTGGAAGCTCATCTCCGCGTTTCGAGAGCGGACAGGCGTCCCGGTGGTGCTCAACACCAGCTTCAACGAAAACGAACCGATCGTCTGCACCCCGGAAGAGGCGGTTGCCGTGATGGAGCGAACCAGAATGGATGCACTGGCAATAGGAAACCACCTGGCCGTCAAAGACTCCGCTCAGCGGGTGTCGCGCCGGGAGCGGCTCCATGCCCGGACCACGCCGGGCGGCCGGGCGGCGAGTTAGGGGCGAAGCATGACAGGTGAACTCGTGGTCGTGACCGGCGCCGGCGGCTTCATCGGTGGACACCTCGTGAGCCTCCTTCGACGCACCCACGATGGCCCGATCCGGGCGGTCGATACCAAGCCGGAACATACCTGGCACCAGCGATTCGACGACGTCGAGAATCTGCGCCTCGATCTCGCCGACCGCGCTGCCGGCTACCAGGCGCTCGAGGGCGCCCGGGATGTCTACAATCTGGCCGCCGACATGGGGGGCATGGGGTTCATCGAGAACAACCGCGCCCTGTGCATGCTCTCTGTCCTGATCAACACGCATCTGCTGCTGGCGGCCCGCGGACTGGGCGTCCGACGGTACTTCTTCGCCTCGTCCGCCTGCGTCTACGCTGCCGCGAGGCAACGCCGGGCGCAGGTGACGGCTTTGCGCGAGTCGGACGCCTATCCAGCCATGCCGGAGGACGGTTACGGGTGGGAGAAGCTCTTCAGCGAACGGATGTGTCGCCACTTCTCCGAGGACTTCGGCCTGCACACGCGGGTCGCGCGCTACCACAACGTGTACGGTCCGCACGGCACGTTTGACGGGGGGCGCGAGAAGGCGCCGGCGGCGATCTGCCGCAAGGTCGCCCTCGCCAGGCTGACGGGCCGTCACGAGATCGAGATCTGGGGAGACGGCCGGCAGACCCGCAGTTTCATGTACATCGACGACTGTACGCGCGGAACTGTGGCGATCATGGACAGTGACGTTGACGAGCCGATCAATCTGGGAAGCAGCGAGCTTGTAACGATCAACCAGCTGGTTGACCTGGTCGAGGCAATCGCCGGCGTGCGGCTGCGGCGGCACTACAACGCGCAAGCGCCCCAGGGCGTGCGCGGCCGAAACAGCGACAACAGCATGCTCCGGGAGCGACTGGGATGGGAACCATCGACTCCACTGGTGCTGGGCCTGGAGCGCACGTACCGCTGGATACACGACCGGCTCGCGACCGGCATGGGTTCGCATGCTGCAGGCTAGGCGGCTGCGGGCTCGAGGTCTGAAGGCTGTCGAGGCGCGGAGTAGCGGCCGGCACATCGTGTTCGTGAGCCTGGCATTTCATCCCGACACCTCGGCGACCAGCATGCTGTTCACCGACCTCTTTCGCCGCATGGGGGCCGGCGGCACCAGAGTCACAGTCCTCTGCGGCTTTCCGGCTCGGGACCCGGCCAGCAGCCGCGTCCTGCCTCGAAATGATCGTCTGGGGTCGGTTGAGATTCATCGCTGCGGTCCGCGGATCGCGGGGAAGCGCTCCCTGGCCTCGCGTGCCGTGGCGTACCTCCTGTTCCTGGCGCACGCCTGCTGGAGACTCGCCCTCCTCGGCGACCGTGTGATGGTGGTCGGCGGCACGGATCCGCCGTTCACTGCGGTGGCGCTCTGGCTGCTCTCGCGCGTTCGCCGGATCACGTACCAGTGCCTGATACTGGACGTCTATCCAGACGGCCTGGTAGCGCTCGGCCGGCTGCGCGAGCGCTCGGTCGCGGTGCGGATCTGGCGTGCCGCGAACCGGCGCAGCTTCAGGCACGCTGCTCGCGTGCTTGTGATCGGGCGAGACATGCGGCGGCTGCTCTGCCGCGACTATGGCGTGGAGCCCGCGCGCGTCGACTATGTGCCGCACTGGGCTCCGGCGGAAACCGAGGCGGCGGCGCCGCCGCCTCGTGGCCGGCTGCTGGAGGATCTGGGTATCGAGCGCTGTTTTGTCGTGCAGTACTCGGGCAACATGGGTCTCTGGCACGACATCGAAGGGTTGGTGCGTGCCGCGCACCATCTCCGCCTGGATCGCGGCATCCACTTCCTGCTGATCGGGAATGGACGGCGACGGGGGCCGGCCGAGGCGCTGGCGCGAGGGCTTGGCCTGACCAATGTGACGTGGCTGAACATCGTGCCCCGCTGCCGTCTTCCCGTGACGCTCGCCAGCTGCGACGCCGCGCTCATCTCCTTCCGGCCCGGGCTGGCCGGTGTGGCCGTGCCGAGCAAGCTCTACGGCGTCCTGGCCTCTGGACGCCCGGTCCTCGCCCAGGTCCCCGACGATTCAGAAGTGGCATATGTGGTGCGCGAGGAGCGCTGTGGTCTGGTCGTACCGCCGGGAGATGCGGGTGCCCTTGCCGAGGCGATCCGCACGCTGGCGTCGGACCGCGACCTGACTGCGGCTATGGCGGCCAATGCGTTCGCCGCCTACCGCAGAACCTACACCCTGGCTCACGCCACGGCCCGCTTCGACCGGATCTGGAATCTGTCCTGAGCCGGCTCGAGCTCTCCATGTGATATAAGGCCCCGTTCCTCACGCCCGAGGAACGGGGCCCTTCTGCTACCAGGATCGCGCTGCCGTGCCTGTCACAGCAGCCTCGAAGCCGACGCTACGCCGGGGCTTGCTCCGGCGAGGGGATGACACCCAGCTGCTGCAGCACTCCCAGTGCGTCGAAGTTGACACGGTGCTCCACATCCTTCCCGTCACGGAAGCGGAAGATGCCGGTGCCTGTTCCGCGCACCTGCCGGCCGGTTGGCGGCAGGCCCATGAACTCGCCCTGGTGCGTCCCACTGAACGAGAAGCGGACGGCCACGCGATCGCCCTCGGCAACGAGGTCGTCGATCTCGAGATGGAATCCCGGGAAGCCGGTGCGCCAGATGGTGATCAGCCGGCGGAAGCCCTCGTGGCCGCGGAGCTCTTCCGGAAGCGAGGGATCGATGTTGACCCAGTCGGGAGATACCAGCTCCTCGATCACCGCCAGGTTCCCGTCGGCGAATGCCTCGTCAAAGATGCGGCGGCAGGCGGCCTTGTTCTGCTCCTCGGTCGCGCCGGCTGGCTCATAGGTCGATTCGCTCAGGAGCTCCAGATCGACGAATTCCGGGGCGCCCTCGAATGCCTCGGCCATCAACGCGCGAACCCCTTGCAGCCCTTCCTGGCGGCGTGGATCGTTCTCGCGCGCGCGAGCTTCCGCCTCGCTCTCGAACACGGGCAGGTAGTAGATCACGCTCGGGTCGTTCTGGTCCCGAAATGCGGTGCTGCGCACCAGCCCTGACCCGGACTGCTCCGTAGCCTCGAGCGCGTCGGTGATACGGCCCAGCAGCTCCTCTTTACCGGGCCTGAGGCGGCTCTTGATGAGCTGCGCCCACATCTGCCCATGCTCGCGGCCCTCGCCACCCTCCGACGTCGTCGAGGAGTCGACGACCTGGCGAGGCGCGGTCGGTGGGGGTTGACGGAGGTCGAAACCATGAATCTCCTGTACCTGCTGCACGAACCAGCGGGTAAAGTCGTCGTCGGTATTGGCCCAGGTGGCCATGTAACCCAGCGGGTTCTCGCCCTCGAGCGTCACGATCACGAAATCCCCCATGGGCGTCTCCTGGAGGAAAGTGCGCTCGTGGATGCCGTGGCGCTGGCGGGAGGCGTTGAACTCGCTGCGCCGGGGACCGGTGATCTCGCCGATGAACTCGTCCCACTGAGCCCGTTTGCCAGGGAGGATGGGCGCCGTGAACGCGAAGAATGCCATGGACGATCTCCTTATCGAGCGAGACAGACCAATGCGCCCGCCGGCAGCGGCGGCGACAGCAGCGGCTGCCGGGGTCCGGCGCGGTCAGGCTGGCCATGCCCGAACCGTGCTTCGACGCCTTCCGCGGAACGACGCGGGCCGGCACTGTCTCCCACCGGCCCATCGCCACACTACCCGACTACCCGGGCTGTGTCAAGAGGGGATATGGCCGCGCTCGGCTCGCCGCGGCCCAGGCGTGTTCGGGCCCGATGGATGACGCCTTGCAGACGCCGCGTTCGACCGCGAGTTGCAAGCTTCCCAGCGCATAGAGAGAAGAGATCGTGTCGGACGCTCCACCCGGGTCCTATCGTCTGCTTGACGAAGTGGGATAGGAGGATCCCACCAGTCTTCCAGTTGTAGCTTCCCCTTTGGGGAGGAAAGCATTTCCCGTCTCGATGACCTCCGTCCGGCGACGGATCTCATCGTTCCAGTCGATAGGGATGTCTCTGCGTCCGAATGATCCCTTCTCAATGATCACGTTACCGCAGTTCGACCGAGATTCCCATCGGGTCTCCAACCGATATTTCAGACATTATGGCGGGCCCGGCGCCCACCGCCAGTACGGAGATAGCACGCGTACCGGGAGGATTGCGGACGCCAACATCGGCTCAATCACATTCTGCAGGCATGCGGTCGGGACTGACCGGTAGAGGAGTCACGACCGGGAGTCAAGCCGGCGGCAGGTCGGGTGGCCGGCCTCCTCGGCTCGTCCCCGCTCTGCACAGACCCGTAGGCGCACTGATGAATATGCGCAACTCCTCGTAGAGCCGCAACCGCCGCTCGTCCGGCAGAGGCGATCCTGGTCGTCGTAGGATATCGGGAGGTGGTTGCCAACCAGGCCCCCCTTAAGAGACACTATTTGTGGGCGTCAGACGATTCCATATCCCTGTTGCCGGAAGAATTTTGGAAGAGCGACGCTGCAAAGTTACTCTTGAGCCATCCTGGTAAGTGGCAGTTGACCCAAGCGAATCCCAGCCATTGACGACGTTCGAGACGACTGGCGACTCACTTGTTTGCGTGTCGCTGCTCGGGGCGGCTCCCATCCAGCCGTCCCGAGCGCGGCCCCAATCCCCGAAGACTGAGGTGAGCTCGGTCCCGCGCGGAGATAGGGCCGGCGATTCGGCTCCATCACGGCTGGTGAACTGCCGGTAGGCAGAGAAGCGTTGGGCGGCGAGAACGGAACGCCCGAGAGGATGAGCCGCGACGGCACGCCGTGTGGCTCCAACCGCACTCACTCCGGTCCGGGGAAGCACGGTGAGGATCGGGTTGCGGAGCAGGGCCGGGAGTTGGGGAGCGGTGCCGGTACGGATGTGTGCCGCATCGTCTACGTCACGAGCCGTGCGGCTTGGTCTCTACCGCTTCG
>DATGJB010000194.1:0-2688 GCA_035295425.1 Chloroflexota bacterium
GGGAGTTTGCCGAGGATCCGGTGCACCGGCTTTTCCTCGCCGAGCTCCTGTCCTCTTACACGCATGTGGCGAGTGGCAGCCTGTGGGTCCAGACGCCGCGTGGCTGGCGCAGGCGGCGCTACAGCGAGCTCGATCCACTCCGGCTGCTCGAGCTGACCCAGGCGGTGCCGGAGTACGAGCGGCCGCCCCTGTACCGCCGGCTCGGCGACCTGGCACTCTTCCTCACCGGCGTCTTCCCCGACTACGCGGCGCGCCGGCTCTTCCTGCCAGTACAGCGCGAGCGGCTGCGCCGGGCGGCCGGGCTCTGGGACGGCGATCAGCCTGCAGGAAGTGAAAGCCTGCAGAGCACCGTCTCGCTGCTCGAGGAGGTCGGACGCCGCGCCTATCACCTGGCCTGGAAGGGCGCCGAGAGCGGGGCTACATCGGTGCTTCGCGATCTCGCCGAAGGATTCGGGCAGGCCCGGCGCGTCCTCAATCACCTGACCGACCACTACCTCTTCGCGCATCGCTCGCGCTGGTTCGGTCTGCCGGAGAGCTAGGGTATGACGGGCGGCCGGACGAGACGCGGACTGAACTTCGGCGATCGATGAAACTTACGGTCGCTACCTGCCAGTTTCCCGTGAGCGCCGATGTCGCGGCAAACTGTCGATACGTCCTGCGTCAGATGCGCCTGGCACGCGAACGCGGCGCGGATATTGCCCACTTCCCCGAGGCCTGTTTATCGGGCTACGCCGGCGTTGATTTCGGGTCGTACCGTGAGATCGACTGGGAGCAGCTCAGAGAGCATACACACGAGGTGCTCGACCTGGCTCGACAGCTTGAACTGTGGCTGGTGTTGGGGTCGAGCCACCAGCTCAGCGGCCGGCACAAGCCGCACAATAGCCTGTACGTGGTCAACGATCGAGGCGAGATCGTCGACCGCTACGACAAGCGCTTCTGTGCCGGCGACGGCTCTCCAGACCCACGGACGGGAGATCTCGCAAACTACAGCCCGGGCAACCACTTTTCGGTCTTTTCGATCGGGGAAGTTCGCTGCGGCGCCCTGATCTGCCACGACTACCGCTATCCGGAGCTGTATCGGGCCTACAAGGCGCGGGGTGTTGATATTGTCTTCCACTCGTATCACGCCGCCAACGTCTCAAAGGAGCGAATGCGCGCAATGCGCGTCTATGTCGGCGTGCATCAACACAGCATGAGCGCCCGCGCAACCCTGCCCGGCATCACCATGCCGGCCAGCATGGTGGCGGCCGCCGCAGCAAATCACCTCTGGATCAGCTGTCCCAACAGCTCGGCACGAGAGAGCTGCTGGCCGAGCTTCGCCGTGCGTCCGGACGGCGTCATCACCGGCCAGCTCCGGCTGCATGTTCCGGGTGTGCTGATTTCAACTGTCGACACTGCCGAATCACTCTACGACTCCACCGCAGCGTGGCGTGACCGCGCGATGGCCGGTGTTCTGCACAGTGGGAAGCTGGTTCGCGACCGACGCTCGACTGACCGCACGCGGTTGTGACGCTCCGGCCGCATCGTACGGCAGGAGCCCTGATCGCGTACGGGTCGCCCGTACCAGGCGAGTCGGGCTATGGGCGAGGAGTCGGGAGCGCCAGAGCGCGATCGACGTCCTCGCGCACCTCGTCCACCGTCCTGGTGCCGTCGATGGTCAGGAGCCGCCCGCTGGAGGCGTAATAGTCGATGACCGGCTGAGTCTGCTGGTTGTAGACCTCCAGGCGGGTACGGACCACTTGCGGTGTGTCGTCACTGCGGTGCTCGGCTCCCTGACGCCCGAGGATGCGCTGAATGAGTACCGGAACCGGAGCCGTAATGTCGAGGACGCAATCGAGCCTGCGTCCCTGTTGTTTCAGGGCATGATCGAGCGCCTCTGCCTGGGGGACGGTACGCGGGAAGCCGTCGAGGATGAAGCCCCGCCTGGCGTCCGGCTCATTCAGGCGGGCCAGCACCATATCGATGGTTAGCCGGTCCGGAACGTACTCACCGCGATCCACGTACGATCTGATCTCGGTGGCCTCAGGTGTGTTTTGGTGCATCAGGGCACGGAACATATCGCCGCTGGAAATATGTGGGATGCCAAGCACAGATGCCAGACGATCTGCCTGGGTGCCCTTGCCCGCTCCCGGTGGGCCCATTAGGACGATGTTCATAGGTTGGTCGCACGCCTCTCCCGGCAGTTCTATGGCAACGCGGCGCCACGGATAGATCATACAGGGAGAGTGCCTGGCTTGCCTCAGCCGGCGAGACGCGGAAGCTGGGATTGTGCCGGGCACAATGGGACGTCCCCTCCCCTGTCCGCAGGGGAGGGGACGTCCCATTGCAGCAGACTAGCCGGCAATCGTGTTGTGAACTTCCTGGATCTCCGGTCTGGCCTGAACACCGAGCTCCTGAAGGATCGGCACCAGCGTCTTGCCGAAGGCTTGGAAGGACTCTGGCTTGTCGTAGACGTCCAGGACCTGCAGACTCTGGGCGTTGCCGTATGAGATGTGATACAGGCGACCGGGAGGGGCACCCGCGCCGGCCGCCTCCAGCCTCCGAATCACCTCGTCATAGGTCGCGGCCGGCATGTTCTTGACTTCGAATTTCGCCAGGATGGCCATCGTGATTCTCCTTCAATGTTGGTCTTCGAGGACGAGAGCTCTCGTCTTCGAGGACCACGATACCCTTGCATCTCGCTGGACA
>DATGJB010000195.1:0-14908 GCA_035295425.1 Chloroflexota bacterium
CAGGAGAAGCGTCTGCGTGATGTACTGGCCGGTCGCGTTGGCCCAGAGCGCGCCGCCGAGCAGGCCGACGACGAATGTCGAGCCGATGACATGCACCGGCGCCTCTTCGTACACCTCGACCTCGTAGAGATACGCCAGATAGAGCACCGGAACGATCAGGGCAGCCGCCGCAATCGCCGGGCCGGTCAGGCGCAGATAGCCGAGGACGAGCAAGCTCACCGCGCCGAGCAGTAACGCGATCCGGAACGGCGCGGTGCGGCGGTGCGGCAGGTGGGGGAAGAGCGTCGAGACGACGTTGAAGTGCAGGATGTGCTCATTGGGATTCGCCGCGTAGGCATGCGTCCGCGCTGCAGGCGACGGCGCACCTGCCACCAAGCCAGCCCCGCACGCGCCACAGTACTCCCCGGCGGGCACGCTCGAGCCGCACACCGAACAGACGGTCAAAGGCACGCTGCGCGCCGGCTCCGTCATCGTCCTCCCCCTCGTATGTATGTCGCGAGATCGCGCGCCAAATTCCAGCCGTCCGGGGACCCGAGTCCGGTGGCAAGATCGTAGCCCGGTCCCGCCCGATAGTACAGGTTGTCGCCGACCGTTATGTCATGAAAGGGCGGGTAGCGCGGATGCCCGTTGGCCATGGCGTAGAGGGCCCGATTCATGAAGCCGAGACGGCGAAGATGCTGCTTCTGGAGATAGCCGTCGATCAGGGCGGTCATCCCTGCCCAGATCGGCGCCGCCTGGCTTGTCCCGCCCTCCTGCAGCCAGGTGCCGCCCACGTAGATGCGCGGCGAGGTAATGGTATCGGCGACGGCCGCGACGTCCGGCTCCTCGCGCATGCGCCCGCTCACTCCCGGCGCCTTCTGCCAGTCCGGCTGTGGGTAGAACTGGCTCTGGGCGCCGCCTGAGCCCTCGGTCTCGCCCGGGCTCTCCCAGACTTCCTCACGGTACCAGCTGCCGTCGGCATTGACGCTCAGGCGGGTCCCGCCGACCGAGGTAACACTCGGCACCGAGGGCGGCTCATCGGCTCCCACGAGATTCGACGTGGGCGGAGCGCCCCAGCTCTTGTCGAGGCAGTCGTAGGCGCCGCTGTCGCCGCTGGCCGCGTACACCGGCTCGCCGAACGATGCCGCGTCCTGGTACGCCTGCCGGTCGGCGTCGGTCTGGGCGAAACCGGCTTCCCCCTCGCAGATTCCCACGCTGTCGCTGATGATGGCGCCGGGATGCTCCGTCGCCATGTCTCGGGCCATCTGGTCCCGCACCGCAGACAGACTGTTGCAGGTTGTCCCGCAGTAGTAGACGATCAGCTTCGCCAGCGGCGCGATCTCGTGCACGATCTCGAGGTCGAGCTCCACCTCCCCGCCGGGAGGGGGGATCGTCGCGCCGCGCGTCGTCACGTTCATCGGCGGAAGCCCGTAGCCGCTGCTGAATGCTTTCAGGTCAGATGCATTGATGCCGTCGATTTCCGGGAAGGCGACCGTCTGACCGGCTCCGTCGTTTCCCATCTTCTGGAGGGTCGTCAGATCGTAGGCGGCCAGCAGGCCACTCGGCCGGAGGCCGCCGTCCGGAATGGCGCGAGCGGCGATGTGGCGGAGCGGGTCCCGATAGCTAGAGATATGGCCGACGGTCCGAACGGCGAAGCGCAACGACCGCGGTACAACCGGCGAGTGAAGCGCCGCGTAGTACCTCGCGCCGTCCGGAGCGACGTAGTCGTGGATGTCCACCCGCAGAGCACGCGCCATCGACCCCGCGGTCCCGCTCACCGTCATCCAGGAGGAGCCGGGCTGCCAGCCCGATTCCATGCCGAGTGCGTGCAGGATCGAGCGCACCCGGCGCATCGTCCGGGGCGAGGGACCGTTACGGCTCACCTGGCCCGGTGTCTCGTATCGGCCGAACCGGGGCGAGCCGGGCGTGTACATCGCGGTCAGCTCGACACTTTCCCGGGCCGCGTTCGGGTCTTTCAACAGCATGATGGTCGTGATCGGGCGATCGGGCCCAACCCGTCCGAAATCGCGGGAGGACAGTAGCAGCGTTGCGAACGCGTCACCCGCGAGGCGGACGCCCGGCGCGGGCCCGCCGGGCGATGCGCTCTGTCCCGGAGCGCAGCCGGATATGACGGAGGCGGCTGCCAGACAGACAGCCGCCTTCCAGACCCTGCCTATCAACTAACCTTCCACTGGATGGACTTGAGCAGCGGTACCGCGTCGTTGATCAGAGCGGTGTGCTTGTCTCGGGAGCTGAACAGCTCAATCTCATAGATCGTGGTACCGTCGGTATTCGACGCCACCCAGTATTCGTCGACCGCCGGGTAGGCCGGACCGTTCTGCGGGGTGAACGTGTAGCACAGCGCGAAGTCCGTGCCGGCGATCGGTGGTGTGCCAAGCGTGACGCTGTTGCTGTTGATGCAGGTTGCCGCATCTGGATTCTGCTTGGTGATGGAGCTCTCGATGCTCTGGGCCAGGGATTGGGCAGTCGTGGGCGATTGGGGATGGCCCGCTTCGATATAGATCGCTCCGTTGCCGTTCCCGTCGCGCAGTACCGCCGAGACGTTGTCCGATTTGACGGTCGACCAGCCGGCGGGAATGGTCGCGTTCCAGGTATTGGTGGATATCACGCTTCCACCGCCTCCGCCGGGGGTGACAACCGGGGTGGGCGTGACGCCGGCGGGGGTGGGTTGCACCGTCGACGGGGGGGTGGGCGCCACCGTCGGCGTGGTGGCCGGTGTGGGCAACGGTGTCGGGTTGGTTTGAGCAGGGGTTGGAGCAACCGTGGCGATGACCACCGGCGTCGGATTCGGACTGCTGTGAATGGCGTGGACCACCACCGCGGTCAGGGCCAGGAGGATGATCGCGCCGAGGATCGCGGCGACGAGAGCGAAGGGAGGAAGACGATGCGGTCCGGAGGGAGGCCCTCCGGCCGGCGCGTAAGGAGGCGGCGTGGGTGGCGTCCCCCCGGCCGGAACGCCTGACGGCGCCTGTCCCGCTCCACCGTAGGTCACACCGGTCACCGCGGGCGGACCTCCCGCCGGGGGGACCGGCGCGGGTCCCGGTGGAGGGCTGGCCGGCGGTACGCTGCCTGTCGCCAGGGGCCGGCCGCATTGCTGACAGAAGGCATTGCCTTCCGCGTTCTGGGTGCCGCAGTTTGCGCAGATTACTGCCATCTATCGGCCCTCCGGCGCGGCCGGCCGCGCACCCACCGCTTGCCCGTGCTTCGATACGCCGGGGCCGGCGGTCAGTGCCTTCCCGCAGCGCGGACAGAATCCCGATGCCATGACGCGGTGCCGGCAGTTGGGACAGACCGTCTCCGCGTAGCCCATGTGCGCCGCCTCCTCGAGCAGCGCGTGGTGCAGCAGATACCGAATGAACAAGGTCAGAAGACCAACTATCAGGACTTGCCAGGCGAGTATCGTGACGGCGGAGAAGCCGCGATCGACGAAGAGTTGACTGCCGTAGATGAAGGCAACTTCCCCGGCGATTCCGGCCAGGATCGCCATGATTGCCGGAGTTGTCACCCGGCCACGCCACAGTCTCCACAGGCCGGCGGTCACCGCCCCGGCGGTGCTTCCCTGCATGAGCGGACGTAATATGGCAAGCGTGAGCAAAGGATAGATCCAGTCGCCCGGGCTGGTTTGAAGCGGAAGGTGACCGATCACGCTGGAGTATCGGATCAGCGTCTCGGAAATGCTAAAGCCGAGTCCTGCTGCAACGCCGAAGACCAGCCCGTCGACCGTCTCCCGGAACTGTGGCCGGGTGCGAAGCGGCAGGGCAGGCAGCGGCTTGACAATTGCCTGGATGATCGGTACGACAATAAACAGCATGACGGTGACGCCGGCGCTCTCCCGGTTGGGGAGGCCGGCGGCTGCCGGGCTAAAGTAGTCGGTCAGCGACGTCACGATGATCCCGAGGATGATGCCGCCCCCAAATGTCAGGCCCAGCACCGGTAGCGGCTCATCGCGGTAGATCTGCGCCTCGTAGAGGTAGAGCAGGTAGAGGAGTGGAATCAGGAAGGCCGCAACCAGCACCGCCGCCGAGATCAGCCCGGCGATGTAGAGAACGAAGATTCCGGCGATGCCCGCTAGCAACGCATAGCGGAACTCGTGCACCTTTTCGTGGCTCGCATGGGGAAGCAGTGTGCTCAGGATTCCCGGATGCAGCACGTGCTCGCCGGGATGCGCCGCGAAATGTCCGAGTCGCAGTCCGGCATCGCCCGCCGGCAGTCCCTGCTGGGCGCCGCAACGGGTACAGAAGGCGCCTTCCGGGACGTCGTTACCGCAGCGCTCGCACTGCATCTACGCTCCTCCTTCCTCCTGGCGCAGGTTTCAAATCCTGCGGAGCCGGGCACAAAGGCGCCGGCCTACGGGTGGTAAACGAGCCGGGCGCAAAGGCGCCGGCCTACGAATTGTGAACGGGCCGGGCCCGGAGGCGCCGGCCTACCGGTTGTGAAGGACGCTCTTACTCGCGCACTGCTGAAGGCGGACGGCGTGTGCGGTCGCGGCGAATATGCCGTCCGGAACCTCTCACCGAAGCACATCGTACCGCAGGATGGAGGCGCTGTCTAGACAGAGAACGCTTCGCCGTGCCGTGAACGTTGACAGGCGGAAGCTGGATTCCATATTCTGTGCGCACCGCACCGGCGCGAATGGCGGAGGTGCACTGCTCCGCATCCCTCACGTGGAGCAGTGCCGCTGGACGTGCCCGGCCCCGCCGCAGCAGGAAATCATCCCGTTGAAATCATCCCGTTCAGAAGGAAGCTCGTGTGTTTCTCCCCTCAGCCATGACCAGTCTCTGGCGCCCTGGAGCCACGGCGGCACTGGTGGCCGTCGTGAGTCTATTGCCCGCCACCGGCTCGCGTGCCCAGCCCTTAACCGCTGCCACCGGCGTCTCGGCGAAGGCGCTCAACGGAAAGTACGCCACGAAAGCATTCACGCTGGCGCGCGGGCAGAGCGCGGTTGTCTCGAAGTACCTGTGGATCCAGAGTCGGAGCCGGATTGAGATCGACGGCACGATCGCGCTGAAGCCGGGAGCCTGGCTGGAGCTCGACGGCAATCCTGTACTCATCCGGGGACGGATCGACACCACGACGCAGCGTCCCGGAGACCGGCGTGTGCTGCTCGACCTCTTCTCGCCGGGACGCATCACCGTCGGGAACTCGGCGGTCGTTTCCCTCGGGCACGGCGCCTGTGCCGACCTCTTTGGCTACCGGGGTGTGTCGATTGCCGGCACGGTGTCGCTCAGCGGGGCAACTCACACCCAGGTGGCAGACGGACCGGCCAGCGGTGACGCACCATGCGGCCTTCTGGATATCCACTCCGGCTGCAGCCAGAACCAGTGCAAGACCAAGCCGGTGCCGGGTAGCATCCGGGTTTCCGGGGTCCTGAGCATCGGAGGCGGCGAAGACGGGAAGAGCGATAGCCGCGGAATCCCGGCGGGGCAAGCCAACCCCTGCGCCGGGGGCAATGCGACACAATCCTTTGCCGGCCAGGACGGAACCGACGGGGCTGAGGTGCGATACGACGCGGGGCTCCCAACAGACGTCAACCTGACCGGCGCCCGGGTCATTGTGGGCCGCGGCGGGAACGGCGGTGATGTCGGCGATCCCGCTACGGGGGAGCCGGCGAAGGCGCCCGACGGAGCGACCGGCCAGGGGGGCGTGAACCTTGACGCGACTCCGGGGCAGGGTGGCATGGGGAGTCAGGAGATCCTCTTCTTCCGACAGAAGAAGACCGGCCAGCTTACCGAGAAGGCGCTGAGATCCGGCGCCGACGGCAGCAACGGGCGTGTCCTGGCCGCTGCCGGAAACGGAAGTCCGGGGTGTGCAGGCGGCAGCACGTCGATCCATGTCACAGCGCAAGGGCCTGTCTTCACGAAGGCCATTCCCTCGACCGGCGCCATTACACTGGGCGGCGGCGGTAACGGTGGGTCGGCCGGCGACAATCAACACCCGGGCGGCCCGGGCGGCAAGGTCACGATCTCTATCCACGAGGAAGGCCCGACACGCATCGGGGCGATCCGCTTCAGCCACTACGCCAACGGCGGCAGCGGATACGGCGCATGTACGGCCTCGACCGTCACGCAGGGTTCGAATGGCGGAAACGGCGGCGCCCTGGCGGTGACCGCGACCTCATCCTCGGGCCAGGTGGTCCCGCCGCCGTATACCGCGAGCTCATCCTTCGGCGGCGGCGCCGGCGGCGACGGCATGATCCCCGGGCAGGGTGGTCTGGCGGGCCTCGACACCGCGAGCCAGCGGGCCGGCGTCAACGGCTCCAGTGGCGCCACCTGTCCGGGAGCGCTCACCGCATCGCTCAGCTACCCCAGCGCCGGCATCGCCGGCAATCTGCAGTTCTTTCACGGCGCCTACACCGCAAGTAACGGCCAGCCCTTCACGCAAAGTGGCGTCTGCGACCAATCGCCAGGTGGGGACTTCCAGGGACGCGGCATCCCGCTGTGCGGGCTGGTCGAGCCGCAGTGCGGCGCTTGCCATCACCTTCCCGGTCTCGGCATCATGCACGGATCCTGGGCCGTGGACATGCTCGGGGCGGAGGGTGCGCTGACCGACACACTGGGAGTGTGGAAGTCGAGCAGCGCCGACTTCCGGCTACTCGCTCCGGACGGCCACAGCTCTGGTCCCCTCGTCCCCGGCCCGGAATATCTGGACACCGTCGGCAATTGGGGTCAGGCGGTACCCTTCATGCTCCTTGGGTCGAAGAGCTCCTACATGTTCGACTGGCTCACCTTCGAGCCGGTCTCGGCGGGCCAGTACCAGATCCAATGGAACGATGGAGCCGGCAGCGGCTGGGTCACGCTCGCCACACTGACACTGAGCCCGATCAATCACATGGCGGCACTGGATAGGCGGGCCATCCGCTCGACGGGCCGCGGATTCCACGCGGGGTAGCCGCGACGCCGGGCGGAAGCGCGTCAGGAGGCGGCAGTCTCGGGCGGAGCCAGTGATGAGCGCCGGTCCCCCTGCGCGTGGCGCTCGATGTGCTGGAGCAACGTCGACAGGTTGAAGGGCTTGGCGACCAGCTCGTCGAAGATTCCGGAGCTGCCCGCAACCTCCAGCATGAGACGCGATGCCGACATGGCGATCATGGGCGTGTGCGGAAATGCGCTGCGGCGCAACCGGCTCGCCAGCTCCACGCCGGTTGTCCCGGGCAACATGAGGTCGATCAGGAAGACGCTGGCCTCGGGCACGGCGTCGATGATTGCGGCGAGATCGGGCGAGGTGAATCCCGCGGCGCGGTAGCCATCGGCCTCCAGCACCTCGCAGACCAGCTCGAGAATGTCTCGATCGTCCTCGATCACGGCGATAGTCGCGCTCATGTTTCCTCCCGCTGGTCGGATGCCCTCGACGCGTCCCTGCCATGTCCGCCGAGTGCTACTGCATGGTTGTCCGCGCCCCGCGCGGCGGTCAATGGCCGGGTGACGCTCTATCACAGCGGACGCGGTGTTATGTCGAGTGTGTCCTGTCGCGCTGGGTGACCACTTGTGGGGCGGCAGGGGAGGTAGCTCTTTGACCGCCGAGGCTTCTCCACGCACTGTCCCCACCTCCAGACGCGCATCCACAAGATCGTCCACGAAACTCGGCATCGGGTACAATGCGCCGATTCGGCGCCGGGAGGTAGGCGGGCTGCTTCGAAACCACGCCCCAGCCAGCGGGAAGCGCGTGATCGTCACCGGCGGGACCAGCGGGATCGGGGAGGCGACGAGCCGTCGCTTCATCGAGGACGGCGCCAGGGTGATTGCCTTTGCCGCCGGCCGCGAGGAGTGCGCAACTGCGCCGGACCACCTCCCCGGTCTGCTTGCCGCCTTGCAGGTGGACGTCGCCGATCCCGAGCAGGTGGAACGTTCCTTCCGCGCGGCGGACGAGCTGTTCGGGGGCGCCGAATCGCCGCGCCTGGACGTGCTCGTCAACAACGCCGGAGTCAGTCTGCGTCATCCGTTCCTCGAGATCACGGCACAGGAGTGGCAGCGTGTCCTGGCCGTCAACCTCAGCGGCATGTTCTACTGTGCCCAGCAGGCGGCGCGGCGCATGACGCCCGGGGGCGGCGTCATTCTGATGACTGCCTCCACGAACGGACTGGTCGCCCATCCCTACTATGCCGACTACAACGCATCGAAAGCCGGTGTCATCCTCCTGACGAAGACCATGGCGCTCGAGCTCGCTCCGGACATCCGCGTCAACTGCGTCTGCCCCGGCTACGTTCTCACCCCGATGCAGCGGGCCGAGTACACGCCCGAGATGCTGGCCGCCACCGACCGCAAGATCCCGCTGGGGCGTCACGCCACACCCGAGGAGGTCGCCGCACTCTTTGCGTTTCTCGCATCCGACGAGGCGGCCTACATTACCGGCGCCGCGATTCCGATCGACGCCGGCGAGACGGCCGGAGGCCTGGCCAGCCGGGACAGATAGCGTCCAGCGCCCTCCCGCCTGCCGGCACCCCCTGCCGGCGCGAACGGCGGACTTGACCACTCGCCTACCAGGCGACTACCATAACTGTAAAGTCAAGACAGCGTGGACGGAGAACAGTAGGCGGCGCGCCGAGCGATCGGGGATGGTGGAAGCCCGAATGAGCCGCCGAACGGGCTCCCGAGCATTGCGGCGGCCCTATCGGGCCCCGGACGAGGACCGGCCTCGATAGCAACGGGTGTCGAGCGGCTTGCCGTCACGGAGACGGTTCCACGGCAGGCAACAAGGGTGGTACCACGGGCGGCGGGCTCGTCCCTTCGAGGATGAGCCCGCCGCCGTTCTTGTATTGAGGAGAAGCTGCAATGACGAGAGTGGTACTCGCGTATTCCGGTGGACTCGACACGTCGGTCGCCATTCGCTGGCTCATGGAGAGCTACAACCTGGAAGTTGTCACCCTGACGGCGGATCTTGGTGGCGATATCGACCTGGAGGCGGCACGCCGCAAGGCGCTCCAGGTGGGAGCAGTCGACGCGTATGTCATCGACGCCCGCGAGCAGTTTGCCCGGGACTTCGTCCTGCCCGCCCTGCAGGCCGATGCCCTCTACGAGGGCCAGTATCCGCTGGCCACCGCGCTGGCCCGTCCGCTAATCGCCCAGCTCATGGTCGACGTGGCCCATCGGTCCGGCGCTACCCTTATCGCTCACGGTTGCACCGGCAAGGGAAACGATCAGGTTCGATTCGACGTCGCGACCACCGCCCTTGCGCCCGAGCTGAAGGTGATCGCGCCAATCCGCGAGTGGCGGATGTCACGCGAGGAGGAGATTGAGTACGCTCGTCAGCACGACATCCCGGTGCCGGTGACCGCCGGCTCGCCGTACAGTACCGACGAGAACCTGTGGGGACGCAGCGTTGAATGCGGCGTGCTCGAGGACCCCAATCAGGAACCTCCCGAGGATGCCTATGCCTGGACCGTGAGTCCGCTGGATGCGCCAGGCGAGCCGCTGTACCTGGAGATCGGGTTCGAGGGCGGCGTGCCGGTTCGCTGCAACGGGAGCCAGGTCGGTTTGCTTGACCTGATTCAAACACTCAGCAGCCTGGGCGGCCGCCATGGGGTGGGACGCATCGACATGATCGAGAACCGTTTGGTCGGCCTGAAGAGCCGGGAGCTCTACGAGGCGCCGGCGGCCGTCATTCTCCACGCCGCGCACCGCGCGGTGGAAGACCTGACGCTGGCCAGGGACTCGCTCCGCTTCAAGGAGATGGTCATGCCTATCTACGCCGATCTGGTGTACAACGGCCTCTGGTTCGGCGCCCTCCGGCGTGACCTGGCGGCCTATGTCGCCAGCTCGCAGCAGCACGTTACCGGCGCTGTCCGGCTCAAGCTCTTCAAGGGTGTCTGCACCGTGGTTGGTCGGTCTTCCCCGTACTCGCTCTACGATGTCGAGCTGGCCACCTACGGCGGAGGGGATCAGTTCGACTACCGTGCCGCCGAGGGATTCATCACCCTGTGGGGCCTGCCGCTGCGTACGCAGGCGCGAAAGCAGGCGCTGAACAAGACCGAGGTTCCCACCGCGTGAAGACCTGGCAGGGCCGGATTGGAACGCCGGCTCATCCACTCTTTGAAGCGTTCACCTCCTCAATCGAGCAGGACCGGAGGCTTGCCCCGTACGATGTCCTGGTGAGCCAGGCGCACGCCCGCGCGCTGGCCGCGGCCGGGATCATCGCAGCGGACAGTGGCGATCAGCTGGTCGCGGCGCTCGACGAGATTGGCGCGGAGATCCGCGACGGGCGCTTCACCTGGCGTGACGATCTGGAAGATGTGCACACCCACGTCGAGTCACGGCTCCGCGAGAAGCTGGGAGACCTGGCCGGCGCGCTCCACGCCGGCCGCTCGCGCAACGATCAGATCGCCGCCGACCTCCGGCTCTACGTCAAGGACACGATACGCGCCACGCTGCAAGCGCTCCTCGACCTGCAGTCGGCCCTGCTCGACCTTGCGCGCCGCTATCAGGATGCAGTCATGCCGGGCTACACGCACCTGCAGCAGGCACAGCCGCTCCTCATCGCGCAACCGCTGCTGGCCCATGCCGCGATGCTGGGCCGCGATTGGGAGCGGTTCCGTGCCGCATACGCTCGCGCCGATCACTCTCCCCTGGGGAGCGGCGCGCTCGCCGGCTCGACATTTCCCCTCGATCGGGAGCTTCTGGCCCAGCTCTGCGGCTTCTCCGGCGTCATCGGCAATAGCCTCGACGCCGTGAGCGATCGCGACTTCCTGGTGGAAACGGTTTTCAACGCGGGTCTCGGCATGACCCATCTCTCCCGTCTCGCCGAAGACATCGTCCTCTGGTCGTCGGCGGAGTTCGGGTTCCTCGAACTGCCCGACGCTTTCGCCAGCGGCAGCAGCATGCTGCCGCAGAAGAAGAATCCCGATGTCGCCGAGCTGATTCGGGGGAAAGCCGCGCTCGTGCTCGGTGATGTGTCGGCCGCGCTCGCGCTGGTCAAGGCGATTCCGCTCGGCTACAACCGCGACCTGCAGGAGGACAAGACACCGCTCTATCACGCTACCGACACGCTGCTGGCCTCCCTGCGCGTTCTGGCTGCCATGGTTCCGGAGCTGCGCTTCGACACCGAACGTACCGCGCAAGCCGTCTCCAGCTACGCACTCGCCACCGACCTGGCCGACCATCTGGTGCAGCACGGCGTGCCGTTCCGGCAGGCGCATGCCGTCGTCGGTCAGCTGGTCGCGGGGTGTCTGACCGACGGCCGCGCTTTGACCGAGCTCGATGCCGGCGAGCTGCGCGCCGCCTCGCCCCACTTCGACACCATTCCCGAGCTGTCCGCCGCCGCGTCGATCCGGCGAAAGCGCACCACGGGAAGCACGCACCCCGACGAAGTCAAGCGACAGTTGAGGAATGCGGACGACGAGCTACGGTCGCGGCGCATCGCGTTGGAGGCAATGAGATGACAGCAGCACCGGCTCGCCAACCGACTGTGATGGGCCGCCCCGAAACGACCAGGGTATTCCGGCCATGAGGCTGGCCATCCTGCTCTCCCAGGTTCGTCTCGAGGAGAAGCTGATCTTCGCCGCCGCCGAACGGATCGGGACCGCGGTCGAGAAGATCTTCGACAAGGAGCTCATCCTCGACCTGGCCGTGCCTGACTTTCCGCCGGTCGATCTGGTGCTCGATCGCAGCCTGGTCCACTCGCGCGCCGAATACACGTTGCGGTACCTGCGTGACCTCGGCATTCCGACCGTCAATTCCTACGAGGCGACGATCGTCTGCGACAACAAATTCCTGACCACGATCACGCTCGAGAAGGGCGGCATTCCAACGCTGCGCACCATGATCGCCTACACGCCGGCCGCCGCCCTCGACGCCATCGAGCGGCTCGGCTATCCGGCGGTGCTCAAGCCGCCGGTCGGCTCCTGGGGCCGTCTCCTGGCCAAGATCAACGACCGCGAGGCGGCGGAGGCGGTGCTAGAGCACAAGGAGATCCTCGGCTCGTACCACCACTCGATCTTCTACATACAGGAATACGTGCCGAAGCGCGGTGGTGACATCCGCGCCTTCGTGGTGGGCGAGCGAGTGATCGGCGCCTCCCGGCGTAGCTCGCCGCACTGGATCACCAACGTGGCGCGCGGCGCCTCGACGGCTCCGTGTCCGGTAACCTCCGAGCTGGAGACGATCGCGCTCAGTGCCGCCCAGGTCGTCGGCGGCGAGATCCTGGGGGTGGATCTCGTCGAGACCGAGGAAGGCCTGAAGGTGATCGAGATCAACACCGGCGCCGAGTTCAAGGGCCTGATCGAAGCCACCGGCGTCGACGTGCCGGCAGCCATCGTGGACTATCTCTTGCACAGGCAGTGACCGCACACCGAGCGCCGGGTGGGCTCAGGCCCATATAGCCGTCACCGGAAACGGTATCCACCCGCACCACGGGCCGGGGGCTCTTGACTAAGAGGGACGCCAAACATAGCAAGCGCCCTTGACACCCTCGATGGCAGTCGCTTCGGCAGTTCCGTATTCGACCAGGCGCATGAGTCCCCCACGCAGCTCCTCCTCGGCAAGCCCCAGATGCTTCGCCAGGACGGTGGGAAGAGCATAGACCGCGCTTGGCAGGTAGGCACGAAGAAACCGATCGAGTGCCTCCTCCCGCGACACGGTATCCGCGGCATCGGCATATCCACGGTAGCGCACCCGTACCAGGGCATGGCTCATATCGTGGACATTGGGAGAGAACACTTTCGCCACCAGCAGCCGGCGGTCCAGTTCGTCGATCGCCTTGAGGTAGGCGGCACGATTTTCTTTCCCCGTTGGGAAGCCGGCCGCCTCCCGCAGCTCACCGGTGCTGAGCGCACCGTCCGACTCCTCCAGCGCCCGCGCAATACGGTAGGCGTTCTCGGAGAGCTCGCCGAGGTCGTATAGCTCATCCGGCATCCGCAGCTCACCGCGCAGCCGAAGGATGCTGGGCAGCAGCTCCCAGGAGATCCAGGTCGGCCGGTTGCGAACCAACACCGCGTAAAACGCCCGCTCCGGCCGGCCCAGCTCCCAGCGCCAGCCGAAGACCTGTCCGGCCGGGCTGTCCCATTCCGCGTCGGCTTTCTCGTTGGGATTGCCGACGTAGGCGTGAAAGAGGTTGGGTATCTCGGGCGACGCCGCGAACAGCGTGGCGACGCCGACCCGGTCGATGAGATCGCCGGCGGCTTCCGGACCCGGCAGGTGCGTCTCAGGCGTCTGACACCAACGTTCTAGCCGCTGGGTTCGCACGTTGTCGAGGGTGGGCATAACCCGTCTCCGTGGGATATGGGCAGAATAGCACGCATGTCCTATCGATCGCAGATTATCATCGGCGAGAGCGTCGCCGCGAGTCGTTACCGGGACGGGGTCGAGGCAAAGAAGGGACTGAGGATGGATACACCTGTTGACCCGCTGGAGCGCCTTCGACAGATCTGCCTGACATTGCCGGAGGCGACCGAGCGGCTCAGTCACGGCGAGCCGACCTGGTTCGTGCAGGGGAAGCGCGTGTTCGTGATGTACGCCGATCACCATCATGACGACCGGCTGGCATTCTGGTGCGCCGCTCCAGCCGGTGTCCAGGAGGCACTCGTCGGCTCGGAGCCGGAACGCTTCTTCGTTCCACCGTACGTCGGCGGTCGTGGCTGGCTCGGAGTGTGGCTCGATGTCCCGGTTGATTGGGAGGATGTCGAGGGTCTGGTCGCGGACGCGTACCGGATGGTTGCGCCGGAACGCCTGATCAGGCAACTTGCCGGCTCCTGACGCCGGAGAAGCTCCTGGTGAAGCCTTCGAGATCCTCCGGAGCCGGTCGCCGGGGCGCCGGCTCACGGGAGTTGTGAACGCGCCGGTCACAAAGGCTCCGGCCTACAGGGGGTGAACGGAGGCGGGGCACGAAGGCGCCGGCCCACGGGTTTGGAACGGCACTCTTACTCCAGCAGTCGCTCCCGCAACCGCTGAATATCGGCGGCGCTTACGCCGGCTTCCAGAAGATAGGCCTCGACGCCGCCGTGGCGCTCGTGCAGGTACTGGAGCACCTCGAGCATCACGTCAGCGCGGGCGCTGGCCCGGACGAGGTCGCGCTCGCGATCCGCCCGCTCGCCGGGACCGTTCTCCAACCAGTGCTCGTCGAAGGGACGCAGGCACTCGGCAGTCAGTGCGTAGTCGGCGGCGATGGTGTCGTTCGGGACGCCCGCCAGCGCCAGCAGGAGGGCGCAGATAATGCCGGTGCGGTCCTTCCCCGCCATGCAGTGAATCAGCACCGCACCGGAAGGTGCTTCGGCAATCGCGATCGCGATCCGGCCGACGGTTGACTGAAAGCGGTCGAGCATGCCCTTATAGTCGTTGGCGAGCGTGGTGAACTCGGCGGCCGGCGACCTGGCCGGATCGACCAGCGAGATGTTGGTGTACGTGATGCCATGCGACCCCGGCGCGGCGAACGGGTTGGGGTGCTGCGCGAGCTCATCGGGCTTGCGCAGATCCACGATCGATCGAATGCCGTACGCCAGCAGCGCCGCCTGGCCGGTAGCGGTGAGCTGCGAGGGTGTGTCCGACCGCACGACCGCTCCCCAGCGAGTTTCTTTCCCATCGCGGGTTCGGTAGCCGCCCAGATCGCGTGCGTTCAAACACCCTTCCCACGCCAGGACGCGCGCCTGTTGTTCTTTGATTGCCATATCACCTTCCCATGTTGGTCGTTACCGGTCCGGCGAGCCCGCAGCGTTGCCACGCGCCCCATCCACGGACGGAGAACGTGGCGCGGGATGTCACGGCAGAGCCGGCGCCGCCGGCAGAAGGCGACCCGCCAGGGTCGCCCAGCCCATCATCGGATGTGGCGGCGAAGCATCGCAATCGGTACGACTCTCACCGATTTGACAAGCCGGTTATGGCTCTGTAAGCTGGCTTCTAAGTCAAGAACGATACGACGACGGGAAGAGTACGCCACCGAGGAGCGACCCCAAGAGAGCCGCGTTGCTGCGATGCGGCGTCGCGTTGAG
>DATGJB010000196.1:0-8154 GCA_035295425.1 Chloroflexota bacterium
AGCGGATTCCGTCCGCCATCGGGCGCGATGTCGAGGTCATGGTGGCGGAGGTCGAGGCACAGGTGGACGACTTCCAGCTGGAACTGGATGAGATCGCGGCCGTCTTCGCCGGTGGCTCCCACGGTACGGCGCGAGGCGGCCCGGCGGGCGCCCGGCTGCTCCAGCTTGCCCTGACTCTGGGAGATATCGGCGGCCTGACCGACCAGGTGATGGGGATCGGCGACTGGACGGTTCTGGTCACCCGCATGGTGCAGCAGGCGATCCTGGTTTTCCTGGTCGCAACCTTCCTTACCGGCGGCAACGCACTGATCGCGCTCTTCATTGTCGAGGCGATTCGGCTCGGAACGAGCGAAGGAGAGATCAAGAAGCGACTGCGCCGCAGCCTGGGAGAGCGGCTCCACGCCGCGCTACGGGAGCAGGTGCAGGAGAAGCGGGCCTTTATCCACGGAGCGATCGAGGAGCGCTTTCGACGCTTCGCGCGCGACATGACCGGCGTCATCGGCAGCGAGATCGATCAGGTCCGCGCCGAGCAGGAGCGGATTCTCACCCAGAAACGTGACGAGCGATTCTCGGTCGAGGTCGAGAAGCAGCGCCTCGACACGATCGCCATCGAGCTCGATCGGCTCTTCTCCGGGCTGCACACAGCCCTGAACGGTGAGCCGTGATCAGAATCGTCCGGCGAGGTCACCCCATGACGCGGCCAGATCTCTGTCACCCTCGATCCGCATCTCGGCGGGCGAGCGCCGCCCCATGATGAAGAGCCAGAGGTCGGAGGCGGTACCGGCAATGGTCGCATCTGCCGGCCTGTCGTCCGCTGAGGCGCTCACGCCGGAATCGTCGAAGGAGACGGCCCAGCGGCCCGATCCCGGGCTCTCGCGGAGGAGGATCTTCTGGCCGTGGCGTCGATCATTGTTGCTTTCGTACGCCGGGTCCTCGCGGAACATCATCAACATCTCGTCGATGCCGTCGCGAGCCAGCACATCGTCGATGGGACGGGCGACGCCATGGGCCTCCTCAGCGTCCCAGCGGTGGATGGTGGTCTCCATGGCAAGGCGGCGGAAGACGAATGCCCCGGTCTGGTGCGCCGGCACGAAGGTCCAGACGGCCTCCTCGGGCCGTAGATCGACCAGGGCCGAGTCCAGCTCGTCACCGGTCTGACGAGCGAAGGGGAGAATCCCATCCGGCCGCGATGCCCTGGGGAAGCCCGCCCGGTCCCAGGCGGTGTAGCCGGGCAGCCTGGCATCACGATCGGCGGCGATCTCGTTCATCGCTTCCCGGCTGAAGCCGCGGGGCCGCTCGCTCACCCACTTCAGCCAGAAGGTATAGACGCGTCCCATGTGGGCGGTCAGGCCGGCGACGTCCCAGCCGGGACAGCCCTTGATCGGCGCGTCGAAGCCCAGCGCGGCGGCCTCGAGGATGGCCGCGCGGTTACGGCGGAAACGGTCAAGATAGTAGGCCTTGCGAGCCTGGGGACTGGATTGCTCGGTCATGATCGTGTCTCGTGGAGGTTCAGTCGATTGGCGGGCGATTGTCGCGGCTGCTGCCGGATCGGCGCTCATGTCACGACGTGGGCTCCGAATCGTCAGGCGAAGGAGCGAGGACACTCAGCTCCCGCTCCACTGCCCGCCGGAAGCCTTCGCACCACTGTACCAGCCGACTGAGCGCAGCTTCGTGGCGTTCCGCCGCCTCGACCTCCGGCGCCGATCGAGTCCAGCCGCCATAGAAGGCTTCGGCCTCGGCAAGCAACCCCTCGACCACCGCAAGGTACCGATCGGTTTCCACCTGCAGCAGCGCGAGCACTTCGCGCGCTACCGCCTCGACACGCTCCAGCGTTCGTTTCGCGGCGTCCACCCCCAACACCGTCCGATCGATCCACCCGCCGATGGTGGCGCCCGCCTCCCGCCCCACGGTTCCACCGTCGACCGGTCGGGTTACCAGCTCGCCGAATCGCACGGCGAGATCGGAGGCACGCTCCCGCGCCGGGTCGACCTGAATCCGGAGGATCCAGTCACGCAGCTCGAACCGTGGAACGGTAATGGGAGCACCGGCCAGTGCCTCCGCTACCTCGTCGCTCAGCGCCGACAGGTAGCGCTCCATTGCCAGGTCGCACTGTAGCCGCAGCGGTGCGGTGGGGCCGGATGCCTGTAGCTGTGGCTGTGTTGCCGCCACGCAGTCCGCGACGAACCTCTCGCCGAGCGCCGATGCGCTCCCGCTTCGCTCCCTCACGCTTACCAGCCGGCCGCGGCACCGCGCGATCTCCCTCCGGATCGTTGTCTTCTCACGAGCCAGCCGTTCCATCTCCAGACTCCGAGCACGCTCCCCCGCGTCCCGGGCAACCTCCAGCTCGGCACGCACCACCCCTTCCGCCACGGCAAGGCGTTCCGCCAGGATGCCCAGCCGAGATACCGCCGCCACCTGAACGCTCTGGTCAGCCGTGAACAGGTCGGTCAGCCAGTCGACCAGAATGGCGATTCGGCCGCCAGGCGCCGGCCCGCGGCTCCTCGGGGCGGCCGTTGCAAAGATTCTTGGCCGCCCCACCATCTCGTTGCCCGTGCCGGCGAGGGCGCGCCGCGTCCACTCCAGCACGTCCTCCCGCTCCTCTTCGTCGACCAGGTCCAGCCGGTTGACTACGAACACAACGTTGCCACGCAACAAATCGTTTGCCCAGGCCGCCACCTCACGCTCGCGCGCCGAGAGGATCTTGTCTGCCGCCAGGACCATGACCGCCAGATCGCAGCGCTCGATCTCCTGTCGGGTCCGGTCGCTCAGCAGCTCGTCGTCCAGCAGCCCCGGCGTATCGACCAGGACCGAACCGCCGGTCAGCAGCGGAAGGGGCACCGCGATCCGAACCTCCTCGATATCGCTCTCGCCGCCCTCCGCATCGCGGACGATCAGGCGCGCCGCATCGTCGAACGGGATGCTCTGGTCGACGCGTCCCTCCCCACCTCGCCGTATTATGTCTACCGACGGTTGCGGACCGTAACGGACCGTCGTCACCACGCCGGTGGCGCGGTGGGCCCGGACCGGCAGGAGAGGCGCGCCGATCAGGGCGTTGAGCAGGGTCGATTTCCCCGACTTGAATGCGCCGAAGAAGGCAATGCGCCGTTCCGAGCGGCGCAGCTCCTCCCTCAGCTCGAGAACCGGCTGGAGCAGCCGGGTGAACGGCTCGTCGTCATTCGGCGCATCGAGCGGCGCCCGGTCGAAGAAGCCGTCGAGCTCACTCAGACGCGCCAGCGGCGACGGCTCATGGGGCCGGCTCGGCACGGGCCCCACCTACGCTCCGGCTCCCGGCCACGCTAGGCGCCTCGAGGCGGCGGGCCACTGCACCAGGGCGTCGACTGGAACCCCTCGGATCGACGCATCGATTACCTCCATCACATGCGCCGCGGGGAGCGGCCGGTGCAGGCGCCGCAGGGCGGCCTGGATCTGGAGATGACAGCCGGGATTGCCGGTGACCAGCAGCTGCGCACCGGCGTCGAGCACCGCTCGCGCCTTACGCTCGCCCAGCTCTCGTGCCGGTTCCGGCTCCAGCAGGTTGTAGGTGCCCGCCGAGCCGCAGCAGATTTCCCGCTCCCGCGGTACCTCGTGCAGCGTCAGTCCGGGAATCTGGCGCAGGAGCTCGCGGGGCTGCGCCCGGATACCCTGACCGTGCGCCAGGTGGCATGCATCGTGGTAGACGACGGTCAGCGGCAGGGCATGCCGCTCCGCCACCGGTCCCAGCTCGCTCAGCAGCTCCGAGACATCCCGCACCCGCGCGGAGAATTGTCGGGCCCGTTCGGCATACTGCGGATCGTCGCGCAGCAGATAGCCGTACTCCTTCATCGCCGAGCCGCAGCCGGCGACGTTGACGGCCACCGTCTCGACGCCCGCCGCCTCGAAGCAATCGATCGTTTTCCGCGCGAACCGCATCGCCTCAGCCTCGCGGCCGGCGTGGAGCGAGAGGGCACCGCAGCAGCCCTGCCGTTGCGGTGCCAGCACCCCACACCCCTCTGCGCTCAGCACCCGAGCCGTCGCGGCATTGACTTCGCCGAAGAAGAAGCGCTGCACGCAGCCCAGCAGCAGGCCAACCCGCCGGCGCTCGGAACCGAGCGCCGGCGTCCATACCGGCACGCCGGTGTCGCGGCGCGGTGAAAGCGGTGGCATCAGCTCTTCCAGCGACCGCAGCCGGGACGGAAAGCGTGCCGGCACACCGCTGCGCCGAACGAGGGACTGCAACCCCGATCGCTGATACAGACCAAGGGGCGCGGTGAAGAGCCGCAGCCGCGCCGGATACGGAAAGAGCTGGTAGATGAGCGCCCGAAACGACCGATCGGCAACCGAGCGCCGGTAGCGGCGCTCGACCTGCTGTCGAGTCGCCTCGATCAGCCGCTCGTAGCGGACGCCCGAGGGGCAGGCAGTGACGCAGGCCAGGCAGCCCAGGCAGAGGTCGAAGTGCCGCGCCATTGCACCGTCAAGCGGCTCGCCCTGGAGCGCCTCCTTCATCAGATAGATCCGTCCGCGCGGCGAATCCATCTCCTCCCCGAAGAGGAGGTAGGTCGGGCAGGACGGCAGGCAGAACCCGCAGTGGACGCACTCCTCGACGAGCTGGAAGGAAGGAGGATGATGCTCGTCGAAGGCGGGGAGAATCGAGAATCCGCCGCGAGGCGCAGCAACCGCACCCGCGGCCACCCCCTCGCTCGCCACGCCAACCTCCTGGACGGTGTCCGCCGGGCGGCGCGCCCCGCCGGACTGCGCCGCGGCACGTGCCTGTGCAGGGATGTGGGAGTCGTCAGCCATTAGATCCCTCCAACGAACCGCCCTGGATTCATCACTCTCATCGGATCGAACTGCCGCTTCACGGCGAGCATCAGCGGCAGCGCGGTGCCTACCTCGCCCCAAACATCGAGCGCGCGCTTCACGCCCGCCGGCGCCGCGTGAGCCACGACACTCCCACCGAGCGCCGCGATCTTCTCCCGTAGCTCCGCCAGCAGCGCGATCACCGGCTGCTCGTCCGCTCCCAGATCGAGATAGGCGATTCCGCTGCCGGCGTGGCCCCACATCGTCCGGACCAACGGGTGTCCGGCCGCCAGGTTTTCCACGCAGGTGATCAGCGCCGGCAGCTCGGCAATCGGCGTGGTGATCTTGAGGCGCGTTCCATTCCGGTCGAGCTGCGGCCGCCCCATACCCTGCCACAGCGGCCGAACCTGCACGTCTTCGAGGATAGCGGCGCCACCCCGGCGGTCGAGCAGCTGTCTCGCTGCTTCCGCCTGTGCCGTGACACCAGTCTCCACACCCTCAAACAGTACGAACAGGCGGCCACCCTCCCGCCACTCAAAGTCCAGCGCGCTCGGGACCAATGACGAGTCCAGGATGCTTTGCACTGCCCCACCGAGCTCACCGGCGCCCATACCTGCCCCACTCTGGGGCGCCACCACCGCGCGTGACGACGCCGGCACCGGATGCAAGCGAAAGATCGCCTCGGCAATGAGTCCGAGCGTCCCAAGGGATCCGGTGAAGAGCTTGTTCAGATCGTAGCCGGCCACGTTCTTCACCACTTTGCCGCCGGCCTTCGCCACCGTCCCGTCGGGCAGCACGTAGGTGATGCCGATCAACAGGTCACGCACGGTGCCGAAGCGCAGGCGGTGCGATCCGAAGTCGTTGGCGGCGATGATGCCGCCGATCGTCCCCTCAGCTTCCGGCGGATCGAGCGCCAGCCACTGACCGGCCCCGGCCAGTTCCTGCTGCACGTCTCGCAGGCAGGCGCCCGCCTGCACCCGCACCACCAGATCGCCCGCGGCGTGTTCCAGCACCCGGTTCATCCTGACCGTGCTCAGAATCCAGTCGAGCCGCTCCGGCGGGTTGCCCCAGCCGAGCTTGCTGCCGCCACCCCGGGGCGCGACCGCCAGGTTGTTCTCATTCGCCAGGCGAAGGACCGCCGCCGCCTCCTCGACCGAACCAGGCTCGATCACCAGCGCCGGCTGCACCCCGTCGATCGCATCCTCGGTTCCCGCTTCCCAGACGTGCGCTCCCACGATCTCCCGCAGCCGCACGTCCATATTCCCGCTCGCTCCTTGAGGAAGAGGGAAGTCGGAGGGTGGTGAGCTCACATCCGCTCCGCCAGTCCGGCCTTCTCCAGCGGGTGCACGCGGTACGGGCCCGGCACCTCGCCGCAGAGTCGCGGCGTGGGAAAGACCTTTCCCGGGTTGCAGCGATGGTCCGGATCGAAGGCGCAACGCAGCAGCTGCATGGTCGCCAGGTCGGTGGTGGTGAACATGTCCGGCATGTAGCGCTTCTTGTCGAAGCCCACGCCGTGCTCGCCGGTGATCGAGCCGCCCTGCTCGAGGCAGGCTTTCAGGATCTCGCCGGCCAGTAGCTCGGCCCGCTCCGCCTGGCCCTCGACCGCTCCGTCGTACAGCACCAGGGGGTGCAAGTTACCATCGCCGGCGTGGAAGACGTTCGCCACCCGTAGGTCATGGGCTGCAGCCAGCTGGGCAATCTTGCGCAGCACCTGTGGCAGCGCGGTCCGTGGAATCACGCCATCCTGCACGTAGTAGTCGGGGCTGATCCGGCCCATCGCCGCGAACGCCGCCCGCCGGCCCTTCCACATCAGGACCCGCTCTTCGTCATTCCGGGCGATGCGGAGCTCGGTGCAGCCGTTCTGGTGGCAGATCCGCTCGACCTCGCCGAACTGGTACTCCACCTCCGCCGCCGGTCCGTCCAGCTCCACGATCAGCAGCCCGCCGGCGCCGGCCGGATAGCCGGCGTGGACTGCCGCCTCCGCCGCTTCCCGCGAGAGCGCGTCCATCATCTCCACCGCGGCGGGCAGGATGCCGGCCGCGATGATCCCCGACACCGCCCCACCGGCTTCTTCCATGCTGACGAACGCCGCCAGCAGCGTCCGCACCACCTCCGGCTTGCGCACGATCCGCAGCGTGATCCGGGTGGCAATGCCCAGCGTGCCTTCCGAGCCGACGAAAGCGCCGACCAGATCGTAGCCTGGTGTGTCGAGCGCCTTGCCGCCGAACTGAACCGTCTCTCCAGTCGGGAGGACCACCTCCAGCCCGGTGACGTGGTTCGTGGTGAAGCCGTACTTCAGGCAGTGAGCGCCGCCCGAGTTCTCGGCGACGTTGCCGCCGATCGAGCACACCAGCTGGCTGGAGGGATCCGGGGCGTAGTAGTAGCCCTGGGGAGCGACCGCCTCCGTGACCCACAGATTGATCACCCCCGGCTCGACCACCACGCGCTGACTCGGGATATCCACCTCCAGAATGCGGCGCATCCGCGCCAGCACGATCAGGACACCGTCCTCCACCGGCAGCGCTCCGCCGGACAGGCCCGTGCCCGAGCCCCGCGCCACGAACGGCACGCCTTCCTGGTGGCAGATGCACACCGCCCGCTGCACCTGCTCGGCGCTCTCCGGCAGCACGACCAGGCTGGGAACCACGCGATAGCTGGTGAGCCCGTCGCACTCGTAGGTGCGGAGCTCGGCCCGCTCCGAGACGACGGCGACGGCGCCAAGCGCCTCCTCCATCCGCCGGACGAGCCGTGCTCTCCTATCCAAGGGCTATTCTCCTCGCGCCGGTCCTACGCGATACTATGCCCGGGATGCGATTCTTTCAAACGTACGAGACCGGCTGCGACCAAGCCGGTACATCGATGCGCAGTTGTCGCTCCCAACGTCTCACGGGTCTGTAGCGACCAAATTGCATTGGTCTGCGCCCTGCCTCTACGGATCTCGATGTGCGGAAGGCCGAGACCGGGGAGGGCGAAACATCCTCAGGCTCGGTCCTCACCGCTCGCGGCACCGGAGGCGACCTTCACCTCAGACGATTCCGCTGCCATAGCCGCAGCCGAGCGGTGGGCCAGCGCCTCGAACTCCAGTACGACCCGCGCCAGCAATCGTGTGAAGATGTCAATCTCCTCCTCTGACGCCCCACCCAGGGCGGCGCGCAGGGCGCCGGCGCGCTCGTGGTACATCTGCCGCGCCTTCTGAGCGGCAGCCGGAGTCACGTGCAGCCGCACCTGCCGCCGATCGAGGGCATCCCGCTGATGGAGCACATGGTCCGTCTCGGACAGCTCCTCGGCCAGGCGGCTGGTACGTGCCTCGGAAAGGCTGAGCGCCTGGGCCAGCTCCTTGATCGTCGCCCCTTCGTGCTGAACCAGGTAGAGCAGGGC
>DATGJB010000197.1:0-13994 GCA_035295425.1 Chloroflexota bacterium
GCATCTCGCCCCGCTCGATCTCGCTGATCACCAGCAGCCGGTGTTGTTCTCGCATGCCCAACGTCACTGTCTCCTTCATGCTTCCGACAGTGACAAAATCGCTGAGCGCTTAGCCCGGACATTTTCCCTGAGCGTTCACACCCGGGTTGTCTCCCACTTGACGAGGCGGTTCATTTCCTCTACAGTAAAGATAGTCAGCGAGTCTGCCGGGACTCCTGCGTATCGACCTGACCTCTCCTTTCTGCAACGGCGCAAGCACGGCGTGATATGACGGCGCGGCTTGCGCCGCCGCCTTTTCTGTAACCGAATTGCAACCTCGGAGCGTGGACGGCGGACGACTCCCGTGGTACGGTCTGCGGTGACGGGTGCTAACCACGGTGGGGAAGGCGCTCGTCAGCCGGAGGTAATACCACCGGGAGAAAGGGGAGGAACCTCCGGCCTCGGTAGGCCCTTTGAAGCCGTTCACCGGTGGGCCGTGGGCGTCGGCCCGCCGTCCGGTGCATTGAGGATTCCGAGATCTCGTACGCGCGAGCTCGGCGGCAGCCCTGATTCGATCCCCTAGCATGAAGGGTGATTCAGTACGTGCGATCCCTGTCCACGGCCCGAGCTCCATGAGGACCCGGCGTCTGGCCCTGCCTCTGTTGGCACTTCCGCCGTTACTGGTCTCCGGCTGTTCGGCTGGAAGCTCCGCACCACCGCCGCCGACCGTCACGCCGACCCCGCGTCCGGTAGCGTGGTTCAGCACGCATGGCGTGGGAACGCCACGCGGAGTCGATCCCCAGTTCGTCGCGCGATCCGCGCCGTGGACCCTCGGCTGGTCCTTCAACTGCGGCAAGTTTAAGAATCAGTTTTTCTCCATCACGCTGTACGATCCGAGCTATGCCACTACGTACAACGAGGACGTGGTGGACAGCTACGGCGCGCAGGGCAGCGGCACCAAGCAGCTGGGCAGCGCAGGTACCCGGGCCGCCGGCATTGTCACCACGTGCGCGTGGAGGATAGAGGCTGAGTCCGGGACAGCCGGCAGTGCACCGCCGATTCCGCCGCCGGGATTCAAGCCGCCGCCTCCCCAGCCGACGGCTACCCCGCGTCCGACGGCGACGCCGCGTCCCAGCCCCACTGCTTCACCGTCGCCGACTGCTGCGCCGACTCTGCTCGACATCAACGGCGCCGGTGCCCACACCACGCAGACCTTTAGGGCGGTGAACGCCAGCTGGCAGATTCACTACCAATTCAATTGCGCCGCTCTGGGCAATCAGCCGCAGGAGTTCCAGATTCTCCTCTATCAGGCCAATGGGACGTTGTCCGGACTGGCGGCTAACTCCGTCGCCACTTCCGGCCGGGATATCGATTACGAGCACCAGGCTGGCTCCTACTACCTGCAGATCAATACAGTCTGCTCATGGCATGTCCGCGTGACGGAGTAAGGAACTGTAACCGAATCGCAACCGGATGGAGTAGACAGACTGGCGCCATGGTGGTACTGTCGCAAGCGATGGGTGCCGTGCGGGGAACACGGCGCTCGTCAGCCGGAGGTAACACCACTCGAGAAAGGGGAGGAACCTCCGGCCTCAGGGCGACCAGATCGCAGTCGCACCTCCGGCGATGATGTGGCACACTCGATAGCGCGCTGCGCCAGGACTTCGCTCCCGGTGACATCGCCGGAGCCTGGAGGGACAATCTGTTACAGCTGATGGGGTCGTCAGTCGTCGATGAGGCGGGCCACGTCCTGCGGTTGCGAGGCGTGGGCCTTGGCGGCTGGCTCAACATGGAGAACTTCATCACCGGCTTCCCCGGTAACGAAGAGGGCTGGCGCGACGCTCTCCGTCGGGAGCTGGGTGAGGACCGGTACACGTTCTTGTTCGAGCGCTTTCTTGAATACTTCTTCGCCGACGAAGACGCCGCCTACGTGCGGTCGCTCGGACTCAACCTGGTTCGGATTCCGATCAACTACCGGCACTTCGAGAGCGATGCCGATCCGCTCGTGGTTCGGGACGAGGGATTCAGGCACCTGGACCGGGCTATCGAAGTGTGCGCCAGGCACGAGCTGTACACCGTGATCGATCTTCATGCCGTCCAGGGGTACCAGAACCCCGACTGGCATTGTGACAATCCGACACATCGCGCCCTCCTCTGGCAGCACCGCCACTTCCAGGACCGCGCCGCACACCTGTGGGAGGTGATCGCCGACCGCTATCGCGGAAACCGCTGGGTGGCGGGCTACAACCTCATCAATGAGCCGGAGGATCGGACACACGGTGCTCTCATTCCGGTCACGCGGCGGCTGTACGACGCCGTTCGTGCGGTGGACCCGGATCACCTGGTGTTTGTCGACGGGAACCACTTCGCCAGCGATTTTTCGGACTTCACCGAGGCGTGGCCGGGTGTGGTGTACAGTGCTCACGACTACGCGCTTTGTGGCTTCCCCGGGGGCGGTCCGTATCCCGGATACACCGGGTCGGTGTGGTGCGACCGGGCATGGTTGGAGCGACACTATCTGCGCAAGTCGGCATTTATGCGGGAGCATGGCGCGCCGGTCTGGATCGGCGAGTTCGGTCCTGTCTACAGCGGCGATCGGGAGCTGGACGCGACCCGGTACGATCTGGCCGCCGACCAGATCGCGCTGTACGACCGCTACGGCGCGCACTGGGCGCTGTGGACGTACAAGGACATTGGATTGCAGGGATTGGTATACGCCGCTCCCGACTCCCCGTACGTACGACGGATCGCGGGCGTACTCACCAAGAAGTCGCGATTTGGTGTCGATTCGTGGGGCGGTACCGACGCCGAGCTGTCAGGGATACTCGAGGCGGTCACTACGGTTCTCACCGGCGAGCTGTCTCCGGGCGATGAGCTACCCTGGGACCCAATCTGGCAGAGCCGTCGGCTCCTTCGGAGCATCCTGTTCGCCGAAGCGCTCGTGCCCGAAGCCGCGGCCTGCTTCCGTGATCTCGACGAGGCGGCAATCGACACCCTCATGCGCAGCTTCGCATTCGAGAACTGTATGCGGCGCGAGTCTCTCGCCTCGCTATTGGCGGCGGCATCTGAGAAGTTGATCCCGACCGGCGCGTAGCGGCGCTGCTACGGCGGCTCCGTTCGCCGCCCGGCCGGGACGGTGTTCGGTGGACCGACGCCGGCAACCGCAGCCGTCGCCACCCGAGCCGCAATCAGAGCGTATCGGGGTGCGCGGTATGCCATCCAGACCAGCTCGACCCAGAGTGCCGGCCGCAACAGGGCGGCCGTGCCAAGCCACTGCTCGGAAATCTCGCGCGCCGGTGTGTCAAGCACGGCGCGAACCGTCGCGAACGGCACTCCCAGACGGGCCAGGTGACCGCTCTCCATGTCGGCGGCGATGAAGCCTCGTTCCGCCCATTCCGCTCGGGCCCGGCCCGTGACCAGGCCGGGCGCGGTGAGGATTGGTTCAGTCCGGGGCTCGTGGCCCAGCGATCGAGCCGCGTCGACCAGGCGACGGTGCAGCTGCGGATCGCAGGCGAAACGGCTGCCGTCGGTCAGAGCCACTTCCAGCGGAATCAGAATCGCGCCCGGGGCGAGGTCCGGCACCAGGGCCCCCGCCAATCCGCAGGCAATCACTGGCTTTGCAGTGATATGCCGCGCCACGCACGTGAAACCGACGCCGACACGCTCGACACGTCCACCCCCGGCGGCGATCCGTGCCGCCCAGTACTCCAGCCGGGTCGCGGCGACGATGCGTGCCGGCTCCCGACCGTCAGAATGCGTAGCCGTGCTCACGGTACCAGGACACCGCGCGAGCGAGAGCGGTGTCGACCGACGTCGGGTCGTGGCCAAGCTCACGGCGTGCCTTCGAGTCATCGATGAACATGTTGTACCGGGCCATGGCGACGCCCTCCACGGGCACGGCCGGATCGACGGCCCGCCCGCTGATGCGTCCCTCCGCACGGCAGCGCCACTCGTCCAGCCACGCAAGAGCTGATGCCAGTCCGTACGGCAGATTGCGGCGCGGCGCCCGAGTGCCACAAAGCACGGCAAGGCGGCGCCAGAGATCGCTCAGACTCAGGTTCTCGCCGCCGACCAGATACCGTTCGCGATCGCGGCCGTGCCGCAAAGCCGCGACGTGCGCTCGCGCCACATCGTCAACGGCCACGACGTTCAGGCCGCCCGGGATGGAGGCAAAGATGCGGCCCCGCATGAAGTCGACGACCATCTTCCCGGTCGGCGTCGGCTTCCAGTCACCGGGGCCGACCGGCGCTGTCGGGAGAATCAGGACCACAGGAAGCCGGGCCGCTATCGCAACCTGCTCCTGCGCGATCTTGGAGGCGTGGTAGCCGTGGTGCGCGCCGGCATCTACGAACGCATAGTCCGCCTCGGTCGCGGCTCGACTGCCTCGAGCCGGCCCGACCGTGGCCGAGCTCGACGTGACCACTGCTCGCTCCACGCCCGCGATTCGGGCGGCTTCCAGCAGTCCTCTGGTGCCGGCTACGTTGATCTGCCACGCGTCTGGGCGCGTGGCGGGCGAGAAGCTGTAGAGAGCAGCGCTATGCACGAGGAACCGGCAGCCGGCGAGGTGGCGGACCAGCTCCCCGGGCCGCCGCAGCTCGCCGTGAACCATGGCGCACCCGGTGGGAAGGCGGGGTGACGAGCTGTCTCTCGCCAGCGCGCGCACGCTATAGCCTTCGTCCAGCAGGGCGCGGAGCACATGGCTGCCGATGAAGCCGGTCGCGCCCGTTAGAAACACGTCGGCAGTGCCCTGGAACGCGCCGCCCGTCACGGCTGGGCGTCAGTTCCGGCCAGCGAGTGTGGCCACACCGCCACGGAGCACATCGTAGGTCGCGCGCAACGACTCGCGAGGCGATGACATGGTGGCAGCGACGGCCGTCGGTTCATACCCACAGTGCGCCATGCAGTTCGCGCAGCGCGGGTCGTTTCCGCGGCCGTACGCGTCCCAATCAGTTGTCTCGAGGAGCTCCCGGTACGATGCCGTGTAGCCGTCGGCTAGAAGGTAACATGGCCGCTGCCAGCCGAGGACCGAGTAGCTCGGGATACCCCAGGCAGTGCAGCGAAAATCGACCTTACCTTCCAGGAAGTCGAGAAACAGCGGCGAGTGATTGAGGCGCCACTTCGCTCGCTTCCCACCGGAGAACGCTTCCCGGAAGATCCGGCGCGTGCGCTCCACGCCGAGAAAGTGCTCCTGGTCCGGCGCCCTTTCGTACGCGTAGCCGGGCGATATCTGCATCGCGTCGACGCGCACCTCATCGTTCAGAAAGTCCAGGACCTCGCGCACGCTCAGCGCATCGTCTTGATCGAAGAAGGTGGTGTTGGTGGTGACGCGGAAGCCTCGCTGCTGGGCCTCCCTGATCGCCGCGATCGCCTTGTCGAACACACCAGGCCGGCACACCGATGCGTCGTGCCGCTCACGCAGGCCGTCGACATGAATGGACCACGAGAAGTAGGGCGACGGGCTGAACAGATGCAGCTTCTTCTGCATCAAGATGGCATTGGTGCAAAGGTAGACGAATCGCTTCCTTGCTACCAGCGCCTCGACGATCCTGTCGATCTCCTTGTGAATGAGGGGTTCACCGCCCGCGATGGAGACGATCGGCGCTCCGCACTCCTCCACGGCCTCAATACACTGCTGCACGCTCAGGCGGCGTCCGAGAATATCGGCGGGATGCTGAATCTTGCCACAACCGGCGCACTCCAGATTGCATTGATACAGCGGCTCGAGCTGGAGCACGAGCGGAAACCGCTTGTTACCCTTGAGGCGCTGGCGCATGATGTAGCCGGCAACCCGGACATTCTGGCGCATGGTGATGGCCATGGCTGCTCTCGCCTTTCCCGCTCTCGATATGTGGTCAGCGCACACTGATTTTCGGGCCGAAATGCGGGGCGTGTACCATCGGATTATAGCGGCGTGCCGGTCGAGCCTCGCTGAGACGCGCGGAGTGAAGTGAGCAGGTATCGGTTCTATGCGGGCGGACAGCGCGAATCGTTCTCATCTTTGCCGATCGTGAGTCGCCCGCTGGCACACTACTCTTCCTTCGCTCGATTATCTGGTGGAATCGGCGGTAGCCGCACTCCGGCTACCAGTTCGATCGATTGGAGGTGCCGAGGGTGTGTGCGATCCGAGCGTCCGAAGCCCGCGACGAGCCGACGGTAGAGCGGAAAGCGGACCACATCCGCATCAATCTGAATGAGGACGTCTCCGCCAAGGGCGTGACGAGCGGCTTCGAGCGCTATCGGTTCCAGCACTGCGCGCTCCCCGAGATTGACCTCGACAGGGTCGACACGGGCACGGCCATTCTTGGAAGGCGCCTCGGCGCGCCGCTGCTGATCTCGTGCATGACCGGCGGCGTGCCGGAGGCGGGGAAGATCAATATGGCGCTGGCGCGGGTAGCCCAGGAGCTACATCTGGCCATGGGCCTGGGGTCCGGACGGGTACTCCTCGAGTCTCCTGACGTTCTTCCCACATTCGACGTCAGACCGCTCGCACCGGATGCTCTCCTGTTCGCGAATCTCGGCGCGGTGCAGCTGAACCGGGGGGTGACGCCTGAGCAGTGCAAGCGCCTCGTGGGGCTGCTGCGCGCGGATGGTCTCGTGCTTCATCTCAATGCGCTCCAGGAAGCCCTGCAACCGGAAGGCGACACGGTCTTCGGCGGGCTACTGGACAGGATCGGAGAGCTCTGCGGCGCTCTTGATGTCCCGGTGATTGCCAAAGAGGTCGGGTGGGGGATCTCTGCCGACATTGTCCGCGGCCTGTTCGAAGCAGGCGTCGCGGCGGTGGACGTGGCTGGCGCGGGCGGAACCTCGTGGAGCGAGGTGGAGAAGCACCGCATGGACGACCCGGTTCGCCGCCAGGTCGCGGCCGCCTTCGCGGATTGGGGATTGCCGACCGCCGACGCATTGCGGGGCGCACGACGAGCCGCCCCGGAGGGAATCATCTTTGCCAGCGGCGGCCTCAAAGACGGCATGGACGTCGCCAAGGCGGTTGCGCTCGGGGCGGATCTCGCCGGGCTGGCCGGACCGTTCCTTCGGGCCGCCTCGGAATCTGAAGATGCGGCATTCGGTCTGGCAGTCGAGATCGTCGAGGTACTGCGTACCGTCATGTTCTGTACGGGCTCGGCGACAATCGAAGATCTGCGGCGGACCCCGCGGTTAGTCGCGTCCACGGCATCGTTTCGAGCCGCGAGCGAGATATTGCGGCTACGAACCGCGGACGCCGGCCAGTTCCTTGACATAACAGACGAAGTCCTGGCAGTCGTTGCCAGATCAGGCATCCGCGATGGAGTGGTGCACGTATTCTCAAACCACACGACCGGGGCGATCCGAATCAACGAGAACGAGCCACTCCTGATCTCCGACTTCCAGCGGCTCCTGGAGCGACTGGCTCCCACCGGCGGATACGAGCACGACGAGCTCGACCGCCGACCGGGAATCCCGGCCGACGAGCCACGGAACGGACACGCCCATGGCCGGCACCTGCTCCTGTCGTCGAGCGAGACCTTACCACTGGTGGCGGGCGAGGTTACGCTCGGAAGCTGGCAACGCATCTTCTTCATTGAGTTGTGCTCGTCGCGCGATCGGAGCGTGACGATTCAGGTGGTCGGCAGTTGACCGGGTCTTTCGAGCTAGCTGCTGCGGATCGCTACTGCCGGTTCCTGGCCGAACACCACTACGAGAATTTCTCGGTCGCGTCTCGCCTGCTGCCGCGGCACGTCCGGATTCACCTGGCGCGTATCTATGCCTACTGTCGTACCACCGACGACTTCGGCGACGAAAGTGATGGTGACGGCCTGCGGCGCCTCGAAGTGTGGCGGACACAGGTGGAGGACTGTCTTGCCGGGCGTGAGGAGCCGATTCATCCGGTGCTGATCGCGCTGCGCGAGACAGTGCAACGCTTCGAGATGCCGGTACGCCCGTTTCTCGATCTCATCGCGGCCAATATCGAGGACCAGTGCGTGAAATCGTATGAGGACTGGCAGGCGCTCACGCGGTACTGCACGTTTTCGGCTGCGCCGGTGGGACGCATGGTCCTCGCAGTTTTCGGCGTGCGAGCAGTCGAGGCGCCGAGTCTCTCCGACGACGTATGCATTGGGCTCCAGCTTGCGAACTTCGCGCAGGACGTTCTCGTGGACAGGGAAAAGGAACGCACCTATATTCCGCAATGCGAGATCCGGGAGCACGGAATGGCCGGTGCGGTCGAGGTGACCTGCCGCCGCGCCTCTGATCTGCTGGCATCCGGCGAGGAGCTCGAGCGGCTGGTACCGTATGCGCTACGGGCCCAGCTCGCGCTCTATCGCCTCGGGGGACTCGCCATCGTCGCGGCCGTTCGAGACGTGGGATACCAGACTGGGATGACCCGTCCGACCGTCGGTCGTCGTACGAAGTTACGGATCCTTTCTCAGGCGCTCCTGGGAAGCGCCCGCAGGCAGACGGCGGCGTTCCGCCATGCTGCGTAATGGGGTCGTGCCGGACGTGCCGATTCCGACCCCCGTCGTCGCTCCCCAGCCTGCACTGGAGGCGGACGCGCGGTACTGCCGCGACCTGACGCGACGCGAGGCGGCGAATTTCTACTGGGGATTTGTCGCGCTTCCGCGCCGCCAGCGCATTGCGATCTACGCTTTGTACAGCTTCGCGCGTCAGATCGACGACGACGTAGATCTGGCGCGCGCCGGCAGTGAAGAGGCGGCGACTCGTCTGGCAAAGACCATCGCGCTGCATCGCGAACGGGTACACCGCTGTTACGCCGGCCGCGCCGACGATCCCGTCATGCGTCTGCTGGCGGAGGTCGTGGCGGAGTGCGCCATCCCGCGCAGCGAGCTGGAAGAGCTCATTGACGGCGTCGAAATGGACCTTGTGGTGACGAGCTACGAGAGCTGGGAGGACCTCGAGCGATACTGTCGCCTGGTGGCCGCCACGGTCGGACGCATGTGCGTCCGTATCTTTGGTTTCACGGAGTCCGAGGCGCTGCACTGCGCCGACGATCTGGGTGTGGCCATGCAGCTGACGAACATTCTGCGCGATGTCGGCGAGGACCGCGATCGCGGACGTGTGTATCTTCCGCAGGCGGATCTGCGGCGCTTCGGCCTCACGGTAGACCACCTCCACTCGCCGCGGCCCCGGGGCTGGGAGCCACTCGTGCGCTTCGAGGTGGCCCGCGCCGCAGCTCGCTTCGAATCCGGCTGCGCCGTGACGTCGTACATCCCGCGGCGCGCCGGGGTGTGCGTCAACACGATGGCCGGGATTTACCAGGCAGTCCTTCAGGTGATCGCACGCGAGCCGCACCTCCCGCTGGAGGGACGAGTGTTGCTGAGCCGGCGCACCAAGCTGTCGGTCATGATGAAGTCATGGCTAAAGACCGTATAGGGGTGGTGGGAGGTGGACTGGCCGGTCTCAGCGCTGCTCGCGAGCTGAAGCGCCTCGGCTACACCGTCGACCTCTTCGAGCGCACCCGATTGCTCGGCGGGAAGGCGACCTCCTTCCGGGTCGGCGGCGTCGAAGTGGATAACGGCCAGCACGTCTTCCTGGCATGCTGCAGCGAGCTGATCGACTTCGTGGCATCGCTGCCCGAGGTCAGGGCCCCCGACGGGCCGGCAACCTGGATGCAGGAGCGCTTCGAGGCCATCCTGCTCCGCAAGGGCTCGGCTCCGGTGCGGCTGCGCGCGGCCGCGTTGCCCGCCCCTCTACACCTCGTTCCTGCCCTGCTCACGAACCGTCACCTCTCGTTGTCCGATCGGCTGCGAGCCGGTTGGGGCGTGATGGCGGCTCGATTGCCCGTCGCGCCGGAGGAGACGTTCGCCCGGTGGCTGGATCGTCGCCACCAATCGCCGGCTAGCAGGAGCGCATTCTGGCACCCTTTCCTGGTTCCGGCGCTCAATGCACCGCCGGAGGAGGCGTCGGCGGAATCGGCGATGTTCGTTATTGCCACTGCATTTCTGGGAGACCACGATGCCGCGAGATTCGGCTTCGCGCGGGTTCCACTGGCGCGCTTTGCCGAGGCCGCCGCCGCCACGCTCGATAGCGTGAGACTACGCACCCCGGTTGTCGAGCTGGATGCCGGCCCGGGTGGTGCTAACCGGCGTGACCCGATAGCGATCGTGCTGGGCGACGGCAGCCGCCTGGAGTACGAGGGCGTCGTGCTCGCAGTGCCGCCGGCCCGTCTGCGACGCATCCTGCGTGGATACCGCCAGTACCGGCTGCCGGATCTCAACCGCTTCCGGTACTCCCCAATCGTGGACGTCCACCTGTGGTACGACACGGGCGCGCTGGGTCTCGGGTTCGCCGCGCTGATCGACTCACCGGTTCAGTGGGTGTTCGAGAAAGGTCCGGGCTACCTGTGTTGCAGTCTGAGCGCGGCCAACCGCCACGTCGGCGAGTCCAGTGACGCCCTGGTCGTCCTCTGCCGCGAGGAGCTCGAGACGGTGCTGCCGCAGTTGTCGTCGGCGCAATTGTTGCGCGGAGCCGCCACCCGAGATCGTGAGGCGACGTTCATCCCTCTTCCCGGGCTCGAGCGCCCGGGACCGGAGACGGCGAGGTCTGGCGTGGTGATCGCGGGCGCGTGGACGGATACCGGCTGGCCGGACACCATGGAATCGGCGGTGCGGAGCGGGCGTGCCGCGGCGCGCGCCCTGGCGGCACAGCTCGACCGAGGGCGAAGGAAAGACGATGGCTGAGGCACTGGACCGGGCCGTGGAGTGGCTGCTCGCCCATCAGAATCCGGAAGGATGGTGGTGCGCCGAGATGGAGACGAACGTCACCATGACCGCGGAACACGTGCTGCTTCTCAGGTTCCTGGGCCTGCCCATCGACGCCATTCGTGAAGACACGATCCGCTATCTGCTCGGCAAGCAGCGAGCGGACGGATCATGGTCGCTCTACTACGAAGCGCCCGCCGACCTCAGTACCACCATCGAGGCCTACGTCGCTCTCAAGGTTCTCGGACTTGATCCGGGGGCCCAAGAGATGGAGCGGGCGCTCGGGGTGATTCATCGCCTCGGCGGAGTCGCCCAGGCGCGGGTGTTCACGAAGATCTGGCTTGCGTTGTTCGGCCAGTATCCCTGGGAGGGCGTGCCGAGCATGCCGCCCGAGCTGGTCTGTCTGCCGCCCTGGGTACCGCTGAATCTGTATGACTTCGCCTGCTGGGCGCGTGGCACTATCGCGCCCCTCTTGATCGTTCTGTCGCTCAAGCCGGTGCGCGACCTCGGGTGCGTGGTACCTGAAATCGTGGCGCCGGGAACGGAGGCGTCGCTCCGACGGGTCCCAGGCTCCGGCCCTTTCTGGTGGGCCGATCGCGCGCTCAAGCTCTACGACAGATCGCGGCTGCAGCCCGGGAGAGCCCTGGCGCGGGGCCGCCTCGTCGACTGGATACTCGCGCACCAGGAGGCAGACGGCAGCTGGGGAGGGATCCAGCCGCCGTGGGTCTACTCGCTCATAGCACTTCACTTACAGGGACTCGAATTCGGCCATCCCGCCATGCGGCGCGGCCTGCAGGGAATGGAACGTTTCTCGCTGCGCGATGAGCGTGGCTTCCGCTTCCAGGCCTGCATGTCTCCTGTCTGGGATACTGCCTGGGTGGCTCTTGCGCTCCACTGGGTCGGACAGCCGGCGGCCGGCGAGCCATTGGAGCGGGCGGTACGCTGGCTGCTGCGCGAGCAAATTCGCGGCGGCGGGGACTGGCAGGTCCGAGTGAAAGGGGCCGCCGGCGGAGGGTGGGCGTTCGAATTCGACAACGATCTGTATCCGGACATCGACGATACCGCCGTCATCGTCGTGGCGCTACTCGAAGCGGGACGTGGTTCGGATGTCTCGGCGGCGGTCGCGCGGGCCGTGCAGTGGTTGGTTGCGATGCAATCGAGCAACGGCGGCTGGGGCGCCTTCGACAAGGACAATACCCGACAGATCGTCTATCGCCTGCCGTTTGCCGACTTTGGCGCGCTGCTGGACCCGCCCTCGGAAGATGTCGCGGCACACGTTCTCGAGGCGCTGACGCGCATCGGCTGGAGTCTCCACAACCCGGTTGTGGAGCGCGGACTCAGGTATCTTCGCGCCACTCAACGTCCCGACGGGTCATGGTTCGGCCGCTGGGGCGTGAACTTCATTTACGGCACGTGGTGCGTCGTGTCGGCGCTGTCTCCGATGCACGCGCGCGGCTGGCCGGTCGGGGACATGATTGGGGCCGGCGCCCGCTGGATGCTCTCGCGGCAGAATGCCGACGCCGGCTGGGGCGAAACCTGTTACTCCTACGACGACGAATCGTTCGCGGGGATCGGACCGAGCACGCCTTCGCAGACCGCATGGGCGGTGATGACGCTCCAGCTCAGCGGATTCGGCGCGCACCCTTCCTGCCGCGCCGGGGTGCGTTTCCTCAGTGAGACACAGTCCAACGGCACGTGGGACGAACCGTATCATACCGGCACGGGATTCCCGCGTGACTTCTACCTGAACTACAACCTGTACCGGCATGTCTTCCCAACAATGGCACTCGCATTGGATGTCCGCGACTCGGAGACAGGACGGGGGACATCCGCGGGCGCGGCAGTGTGATAGCCGGGAGGCATGACATGACCGGGTTTCTCACCGGCGCGCCGAGTGGGGCATCGGAGCCGGTTTCACCGCCGGTGGGGGTGAAGAGCCCTGATTCACGATTTGGGGGTTGCCGGCCCGTCGCTTGCGAAACGCAGATGCGCATCATGTAGACACTGGATGACTTCCGCGTCCGACACCTGATCGAAGTCCCGGTAATGTACGCCCACGGCATAGAAGAGCTGCGGGGCGTCCAGTACCACGACGCGGTCGGCCAGCCGCCGCAACACGGACACGGCGTTGGGTGAGGCCACCGGGGTTGCGACGATCACCGAGAGGGCTCCCAACAGGCGCAGCGACTCGACGCCAACTATGGCGCTCGCCCCGGTAGCGATGCCGTCGTCGGTCAGGATTGCATGCCGGGCGCGAACGTCCTCCGGACCCGGGCCCACGCGATACGCTTCCTGGCGCCGGGCTGCCTCCTCGACCTCGGCGGACACCGCGTCTCGCAGGTAATCAGGTGATGCGCCGGTGCTGCGCGCGAGTTCGGCGTCCAACCGCAGGCACCCGGTCTCGCTCACTGCCCCGAGTGCCAGTTCAGGGTTGGAGGGCGCTCCGATCTTGCGGACGACGAGCGCTCGCAATGGAAGTGCCAGCTCCGCGGCCAGACCGTAGCCAACAACCACGCCGCCGCGCGCCAGACCTACCACGACCGCGGGCGAGTCTCGGTACTCCTGCAACCGACTGGCCAGTCGGCGTCCCGCCTCCAGGCGGTTGGGGAACTGGCTGTCCATCAGGACGTGCTCCTACGGGCGCCAACTACCCGTCACCACCATCGTCCCAGAAACGCCGGGAGCCGCGCACCCCGGCCGCGGTGTTTTACGGTGTGAGAGGCGCGAGGTACTGGCTGCCGACCGGGCAGTATCGCCGCTCGATCCGGGAAAGCAGCGACACGAGCTGCTGTGTGCTCAAACCGCCGATGTAGTTCGACGTCTTGGTTTGTTCGATCACGAAGGCGGCACATGCCGTCGCCGGCGGACCGTTGTCCAGGCTACAGGTCACCGTGGCGATGCCAAAATCGCCGGCGCTGACCTCATCCCAGAGGAATTTCGTCAGACCCGCGCTCGAGGCGGTTTGCGAGGAGCCGTCGAAGTTCTGCGATGCCGAGCTGGAGACCACGCCCCCTATGCCGGCGGCGAGATTCGAGACCGCATAGTCAGTCGCGCCCGCGGTGCAAATCGCGCCGGGCGCGGTTAGGCCGTACAGCGTCATGAGGGTACCGTTTGCTGTCACGGTGCTGCCCTGGGCGATGCTCGGTTGCACGCAGGCAGCGACCGGGGGCGCGCCGGAGCTCGCCGGCTCCGCCAGGGTCCGCTCCGTCAGGCGTTTCTTCGCCCGTAGGGCCGAATGCGGCGCAATGGGCACGGGAGTCGGTGTCGGCGTGTCCTCCTCCTGGGTTGGCGTCGCGGTGGGACGCGGTGTTCCCGGTCCGGGCG
>DATGJB010000198.1:0-3069 GCA_035295425.1 Chloroflexota bacterium
GTATCTCCTCGACGAAGGCGAGAGGGCGGGCATCGCCTGGAGCGACTACCGGATGCACGCCCTGCTGGGCGGCGAGGGCATGGCGGAGGAGCTGCGCGATTACCTGCTGTTGCAATTTCGGTCGGTGTTCTCCGGCTATGGAGCGACCGACATCGAGATCGGGATGGCCGGTGAGTCGCCGGCAAGCGTTGCCTTACGGCGGGTGGCGCGGGCCGATCCCGAGCTGCACCGCGCGCTCTTCGGCGAGTCGCGGTTGCCGATGGTCTTCCAGTACAACCCGCTGATCCACCATCTGGAAATGAATCGCGAGGGTGAGGTGCTGTGCACGATCAGCCGTCTCGACGTGCTGGCGCCCCGCATTCGCTACAACGTTCACGATGAGGGCGGCATCCTCGATTACGGCGCGGTGGAGCAGATCCTGCGGCGGCGCGGTCTGCACCTGGATACACTGCACGAGCATCCGGGTGCCGCCGGCCCGCGCGGCCCTTTACCCTGGACGCGGCCGGTACACCTGCCGTTCCTCTGGATCTTCGGGCGGCGGGACGCGACCATCAGCGTCATGGGCGCGAATATCTATCCGGAGGATATCGAGACGCTGATCTACCGGGACCCGCCGCTCGCGCGGCGAATCCACTCCTTCGGACTTCTCACCATTAGCGGGGAGGATGGCACAACGCGGCCCGGCGTGGCGCTTGAGCTGAGCGAAGGGGTCAGCGTCGACCAGAGCTGGAGTGAGCGGATCGCGAGGCAGCTCTCCTCCGGTCTGGCCGGCTTGAATCTCGACTATCGGACGGCGGCGCGCGAGTTCCCGGGTGCGATGGGACTCCTGGTTTCGGTGTACCCACTGGGAACCGGCCCATTCGCAGCCGACGTCGGCCGCATCAAACAGCGACGGATTTTCCAGGGATAGCGGGTTACGAGGTCACGTCACGCTGCCGCACGGCGGCGAGCATCAAGGCGAGGAGAATGGCCATGTAGATGGCCAGACCGAGCATGGATGCGCCGATACTGGCCGTGTTCGGCTCGAGGCGGCCGAACGGTCCGCTGTGGATCAGCTCGTTCTCCAGGCGGGCGGTTAGTCCCATGGTATACGCGTCAGGGAAGTGGGAGGCGAAACTCTTCCAGGGGTCGCCGAGCGCGGTGAAGATGGCCGAAACCGCCGATTGCGCCACGGCGAAGCCGATCCCGATGCCGATTCCGGCGGGCGTCGAGCGGAACACCGCACCGGCGGTGTAGGCCAGAACCGCGTAGAAGGCACTGGCGAACCAGGCGCCAAAGTACAGCTTGACGATCACACCCGCCGCGCTCGTCCCGGCGGGCGGGGCCGGAGCGGTGATGTGGTTTGCCGCGGCAACCAGCGAACCGGCGATGGCGCCGACGCCGAGAACGAGGAGCAACCCGAAGCCGACGGTCAGCAAGACCATGATCAGACCGGAGAGGCTGAACGCGATGCGACTCGGCTGGCGGGTGAGGGCCATGCGAACCGTGCCCCAGCCGTACTCCCCGCCAGACCAGCTTCCCGCCAGCACCGGCCAGATGAACGCGGCGAAGCCCGCACCGAGGCTCAGTGCGACCACCAGACCATCGGGCAGCGCGAGGTCGCTGCGGAAGCGGGCACGCGAGGAAGTTCCAAGGAAGATAAGGGCGACCACGGCGAGCAGAATGAGAAGCAGGATGCGCGGCATCCAGCGCTGACGCAGCTTGCGCCAGTCGGCACGCAGGAAGCCGATCACGCGGCGGCTCCGGTGAGCTCGAGGAAGTAGCGCTCGAGACTTTCCTGACGTGGCCGGATGACCGAGGGATACATCCCGTGCTCGCCGAGCGCTCGGGTCAGGTCCGCACTGCGCTCGATGGGAACCGTAACCAGGAGCGCTCCGCCCTCGACGGCGACGCCGCTTACCCAGGGCAGGGCGCGGAGAACTGCTGCCGCCTCTTCGAGAGGAGTTACCTGAATCTCGACGCGGTCGGTCGCGCCGAGAAGCTCCTGGACGCTGCCCTGCGCCACGACCTTGCCATGATTCAGGATGGCGATGCGGTCGCACACCTGTTCGATCTCGTGCAGCACGTGGCTAGAAACGAATACCGTGTGTCCTGCCGTGCGCAGCTGCTGCATCAGCGTGCGCATCTCGACGATTCCCGCCGGATCGAGCCCGTTTCCCGGCTCGTCGAGAATCAGCAGCTCGGGCTCGGTTAGCAACGTGCCGGCGACGCCGATCCGCTGCTTCATGCCCAGCGAGTAGGAGGAGAATGGCCGATCCGCGTCGGCCTGCATATCCACGAGACCCAGCACAACTTCAACCCGGCTGTCCGGGGTGCCGGTGAGATCGCCCATGACACGCAGATTCTCCCGGCCACTGAGGAACGGGTAGAAGGTGGGGTTTTCGATGAGCGCTCCAGTACGGCGCAGGATCTCCGGCAGGTGGGTATGGACGTCCAGCCCAAAGACCTGTGCCCGGCCGGCGGTGGGCCGCGCCAATCCGAGCAGCATCCGCATGGTCGTGGACTTGCCTGAGCCGTTCGGTCCAAGGAAGCCGAAGATCTCGCCGCGATTGACCGACAGGTTGAGGTGATCGACGGCGACGATTGCACCGTAGTGCTTGGTCAGGTCGGTCGTCTCGATCGCGGTCTCAGACCCACTCATAGCTGCATCCCACTATGACGTTCCGGCGGCGGGTACGGCAACTCCGCTGGTGACGACTCCGGAGCTGCCCAGTTAGTCGAGGTCAGGTTCCCGTCATGGTGGAGCGTTGTCCGGAAGCGTCGGCCCGGCGTTGCAGTCGGCCCTCGATACGTCGGAGCAGCAGGAGGACGGTCAGGACGATCGCCACTCCGACGAATGGCGCAATCGCCGCTATCGCGCCACCGGCGTCGAGCGCGGCGCGCCCGAAGGTGTAGCCGGCGGCGGCAAGCAGGCCTGCCCAGGCCAGGCAAGCCGCGGCATTGAAGAGCATGAATCTGCCCCACGGCATGGCGTGGGTGCCGGCCAGGAAGGCGGTCCAGATGTGGACGATCGGAATGAAGCGCCCGGCGACCACCGCCCGGCCACCGTACCGCTCGAACAGGTATTCG
>DATGJB010000199.1:0-5709 GCA_035295425.1 Chloroflexota bacterium
GTCGGCCCAATCTCGCCATGAAGGAGACTGCACGGCCGATAACAAGCGGTTGGTGGCCTGGTACCGGGCGACCGGGAAGCAGCTGAGGTTCGACTCGACCGGTTCATCAGGGGGCTACTCGCCTGTCAAGCTCGACGCGCAGTACCTGCTCGACCGGCCGGCCTCGCCACCAGGGATCTATCTCCTGCAGCGCTCCTCGGCGACGAATGGGAAGTGGAAACCGCTCGGACTGAGTGCCTTCGGCGACACTGGAGCGCTTGAGCTCCAGTACACCTGCCCAATTCTCCTCGCGCAGCAGCTCGAGGAGTCGCCTCCGGCACATGTATCTGCCGCTCCATCCTCGCCAATCGGAGGCAGCCAGACGTGGCTGCTGTCGTTCGACAGCCCACTCGCCGGCGCGTCGAGCGCACGGTACCGCCTGTACGTCGACCGGAAGCTCTGGCATCCATTGCGCCTTGCAATCTCCGCCTCCCTCTCCGCCTCCCTGGGAATCGATATCCAGGCAACCTTGACCTATTCGCGATTCAACCAGAAGGTCACGATCGCCGTACCGGCCATGCCAGTGACCGGCGGCCATGCCTATGCCGTCTCGAGTCTCCTGCCGGATGGACAGGTGCTCGTCGCTGGAGGGATGAATAGCTGGGGATTCATCGGGAACGCCGCCCGGTACGATCCGAGTCGCGGCACGTGGTCCCGAGTTGGAGACATGCGGCGCGCGCTCGGCGTCCCGATGAACGCCGCCCTGCTCGGCAACCGCGGGGTGCTCGTCACAGGCACATCATTCCCTACCGCACCTGCGCCGGAGCGGTACGACCTCTCGACGCACTCCTGGAATGTGATCGCGATACCCGCCCACGAGCGTCTGGGGGATACGGTTACCGTGCTGAAGGACGGGAGGGTGCTCGTGCTCGGTGGGGTCTCAGACGGAATGCTCGGTCCTTTCGGCGACGGTCCCACCTCTCTGGCGCGGCTCTACGACCCTCGCTCCGGCTCCTGGACCATTGCGGCCGATCTCCCCACGCCAATCTATGGATCTGTGACGACCCTCCTGCCGGACGGACGCGTACTGGTGGTCGGGGGGAGCCTGTCGAATGTACTCACCGCTGAACTCTACGACCCGGCGGACGACCGGTGGTCTCCGGCAGCTGCTCCCGCCTGGACCGTACCGCTTCTTGCCATGTGGCACCTCGCCGATGGGCGCGTCCTTGCCCTCAGCTACTTCGCAGGCGACAGCGCGATCTATGACCCCGGAACCGGAGCATGGGCCGACTATCACCACCTCCCGGTCCTCCGCTCCGATTACGGAGTCGTGCTGCTGCCCGACGGCAGACTGCTGATCGCGGGCGGAGGGGTGCCCGGGATGCCAAATGCATGGCCCGTGGTGGCTACGGCGCTCCTGTATGACCCCCTTACCGGGTCTTACGTCCAGACGGGAACGATGCACGCGCGCCGAATGGGCCAGACGATGATCCTGTTACCGAACGGCAAGGTGCTGGCGGCCGGCGGCGCGACGTCTTTCGACTGGAGCACCATTGGCAGCGGGCCGGCCGGCACGACCCGAGTGACGAACACCGCCGAGGTCTACAATCCGGAAACCGGGATCTGGTCGCCGACAGGAAGCATGCCATGAGGCGGCCATCGCCCTGGGTCATCTTTCGCTCTCTCCGGGGCCGGCTGCCGCTTCTGGCCTTGGCTCTGGGCGTTGTCCTTCCCGCGGCGCCTGTCCCCACGGCGTCACCGCCGGTGCGCATATCCGCGGCGAGCCCCTTTGCCCTCTGTTTGCCGGTCGAGATAGAAGGACAACCGGTTGGCGGAGGCTTCGTGAATGCCGAGGTCGAGCCACGGGTGGCGGTGAATCCGGCCACGATCGGCACCGGCCATGTCAATGCCGTCGCGGTATGGCAGCAGGACCGGTGGTCATCCGGCGGAGCACGCGGCCTGATGGCCGGCTACTCGTTTGACGGTGGCCGTACCTGGAAGCGATCGACGCTCCCGTTCACCGCATGCGCACCCGGTGGACTCGCCGCTCAGGCCGCCTCCGATCCGTGGGTCTCAATCGGGCCCGACGGCACCGTGTATGCGGTTGGCCTTACTCTTGCGGTCGTGCCGCCCGGACGGGACGTGGGCGTGGCCGCTGCTACCTCGAGCGATGGTGGCAGAACCTGGAAGAACGTCCAGATGGTGGCACGCGACACGGCGGAGTCGAGCGACAAGGAGTCGGTAACCGCCGACCCCATGCATCCCGGGGTCGCTTACGTCGTCTGGGACCGGATTGGCGGAAATGGGGGTGGGCAACCACTCTGGTTCGCGCGAACCCTGGATGGAGGCAGGACGTGGAGCGAGCCCAGTCGCATTGCAGCAGTCTCCGGTGAGACGATCGGCCACCAGATCGTGGTCGATCCCCGCTCGGACACCCTGTACGACTTCTATAGCCGCGGAGCTCCGTTGGGTGCAATTTACTGTCAGCCGGAACGCGAAAACTGCTCCAACCCACCCGCCACCGGCCAGATGCTGGTGACCCGATCGACCGACATGGGGCTGACCTGGTCCAGCCCCCGGCTCATCGCCACCTTTCACGAGGTCGGCGTCGGCAAGTCAACCGGTTTACAGGTCCGAACCGGCGACCGCCTGCCGGAGGCGGCGATCGATCGGCGCACCGGACGGCTCTACGTGATCTGGCAGGACAGCCGATTCAGCGCGGCAAAGGCCGACGGCATTGCACTCTCCATCTCGAGCGATGGCGGGGCTCACTGGAGCAAGCCCAGGCAGATACCCTCCCCTCCCGGGTTGCCGGCGGTCACTGCAACTCTCGCCGTCACGCAGCAGGGGGTAGTCGGCGCAACGTTTTACACGTTTCGCAGCGGTCCAAATAGCATGTCGGGCAACTTCTGGTTCAGCCGATCAACGGATCAGGGACAAACCTTCAGCAAGCCCCTTCATCTCGCCGGCCTCTTCGATTTGATGCTGGCACCCTACGCCCGTGGGTTCTTCCTCGGCGACTACGAGGGGCTTGCTGCGAACGGGAGCGCGTTCGTCTCGGTCTTCGTCATGACCAACGCACGCAGCACCGGCAACCGTACCGATGTGTACGCGACGAGGATTCAACCGTGAGTTCGAGCTACACAGGTCCTCCCTGGTGCGTCCCGCTGGAGGGCTGGGAGAGTGGGGGCTCGGCGCCGGCCACCAATCTGTACCCGGACTGACCGCTCACGGTGGTGCCCGTGCCGTGGTGGCGATGCTTAACCGAGCCTGCTGTCTCCATACGCCCCTTCTGGGCGCTCCTTCGGAGCCACACCCGGCTTCGGGCTCATCATCGAAATGTTGACGAGCGCGATCACGATGATCAGGAGCAGGCGCAACCACAGGTCCCAATCCGATTCCCAGATCCAGAGGGCCAGGACCAGCGGCAACAGCACGATCCAGAGGACCACTTCTGCGATGAGTGGGAGACCGGTGAGCCACTCCCACACACCGTCCAGTGACTCCTGACTGAAGATTAGAGCCGCCGCGAATGCGATCCACAGGATCAGGAAGACGCCGAACAGCGGCGCAGGGCCGCTGGGCGGCGTGCGAGCACGCAACCTGGTCGGCGCATTTGTCGTCATCATGCTCCCTCGCTTTCGGCTGCGAGCGTGCTCGCAGCCTCGCGTAGCAATACGGTCAGTCAAACACGATCCCTCTCCGGTCCCATTGTTCGTGGCAGTTGGACGCGCGCCTATCGGCTCGAGACCTGATATTCGCGCAGATCCGACTGGATATCTCCGACGTCCGACCCGGAGATACCATCGTCCTGCGTTCGGCGGCTATCGTGGCCGATACCTCGCAGCTGCAATCGACGGTGCGGGGTATCGTAGCCACGACTCCCGATCCCGACGACGACATCATGATGATGCAGGTGGGGCTCTCGCGTAGCCTGGTCGTCGATCTCGGCCCGCAAACGCGCCTCAACGGAGCGCCACTCACTGCACGAACGCGCATGTCCATTCGTGAGGCAGCACGGGTCCAGATCACAGGTCTGCTGGATAGGAAGCTAGGCGAGCTGGTCCGGACGTTCAGCATCGATGTAATCAGGTAGACGCCCGATCCGGCACATCTACCCGGTCACACGCCGATTCCACGCGCTGGCGCGTTAGCTAGAGGCGATCAGCCTCGAAGCGCATGGTCTGCGCCGCTCGCGTGAACAGGTTGGAGGCCCGGGCAAATGCGGCAGCAACCCTCCGCGGGCGCCCACGCAGGGCAGCGTCTTCGACCTCATGGAGTGCACGGTGAACGTCGATCAGCAGGCGAGCCGCCTCCGCCTGCCGGTGGGGTGCCCACTCGGCGTTGTGCCGCCAGTAGTGCTGCTTCATCTCGGCAATCAGACGAAGGCCACGCAGCGACAGCGCGGCGATGTCTCCATCGGATGGAGGACTGGGCAGATGCGTCATCGCCTCGAGCGTGCCCCGGAACGCAGTGGGCTGGGGAGCAGTGAGCGCAACCATCATGGGACTCCTGGGTGAAAGGGGAAACCGAACAGGGCCAGACGGTTCGGCATCGACCCAGTCAGGTCGAGCCATTTCACCTAGTCTAGAGCTTTCCGGACCAGGAGTGCATCGGGTGGAGAACTGATATTTCGCGCACCTACCGTTCGACTGTCAGCAGGCGCTTCGATTCGTCCGACGAGGCTGTGCGGCTTCTTCCCGCCCATCATCTATCAGACTACCGGCACGTACACGCCGGCACTCCTTCTCTAGCTTCTTCGGGCCAGGACCCCTTCCCTGATCACTGACATTCCGTTTGGCACCCTGTCCGGCAGCGTGGTAGACCACAATCCTTCTGGTGCGATTGTTCACGGTGGTTTGACCCACTGCTATCGGTTGGAAGCCTGATATTCGTGCGAACCCTGGATGAGAACGAGTCTATTGGGGTTCCTATCGACACGATCTCAGACCGACATTGAGCCAAAATACATTCACTGTCCGATAGCACGCTGGCCGCCGGCCGGCCTACGGTGAGCGTGGGGGAAATGGGCGTGGCGGTGACCGAGGTCGGACAACCGGTCGCCACGGCAACTCCTCCCAGGAGGTACCAAAATGGCAACCAGCAGTTCGAATCTCTCATCAGGAAAGGCGGTGAGGGGAGATCGGTCGAAGGGTGATACAGAGGTCATGGCCGGCCGCATCATCGCCGTGGGGTGGCTCTTCTGGGTAGCGGCGTTCTGGATTGGACAGATCGTAGGCGCAATCGCACCTGCGCCCGCGGCATACATCGCAGTGCTGGCGGCTGCTTGTCTGGCGGCCTACGCCGTCCTCCGCTGGGAACGTATCGGAGCCTGGATGATGGTTGCCGCTTCGCTGCTCTGGCTGGTGGTCTTCCCCATCGTCGTCTCGTCGAGCGGTGGAGACAATGTTGTTGCCGCGACCGTTGTGACATTCATCCTCTTTGGCGCGCCCGGGCTTGTTGCTGGTGTCCTCATGCTGGACGGCCTGCGTCGACTGAAGGTACGGTAGATAGCGTCGTTTGGTCAGCTGACTGTGCCCCTGCACCGTAGACCGGCGGCTGATCGTACAACCGGGACAGCACCCCGCAGAGTGGCGCCGCAGCTCCGACGCCCACCGGCTACAGGAACGTTCTCGGTGGCCTCGACATCTCATCCTGGCGGTGGCGCACCTCCGTGTGGTGCTCGCGCGGCCGGTCAGCGGCCAGGTCCCGGTGCTCGGGTTGTAGAGC
>DATGJB010000200.1:0-6059 GCA_035295425.1 Chloroflexota bacterium
GACCTTCCTCCGCCGCGCGCAGCGCCTCCTTGAGCTTCGCCTGTGCCTCCTTGCGGGTCTTCCCGTAGACGTACTTGCGTTTGCCATCCCCGAGGCGTACACGGGCTCGCCACACGCCGTTGTCGAGCTGCTTAAAGTTGCCTTCGCCGTTCCCTCGTCGCCCCATGTCGCGCCTCCTCTGGTCGCTCGTTCGCTCGCTCCGGAAGTGGAGCAATCCGATTATGGACACGGCGTCAGCGTCGATGTCTCGGCATCTCCGAATCTCCACCCTGTCCTCCGTGTACACCGACCTGTCGTGCGATCCATTCATCAAGTGCCGACTCCGGTATGCGACGACAGCGGCCGATCTTGATGGTCCTGAGCCCACCGTTGGCGATCAGCTCGTAGACCGTCGTCCGTCCGATGGCTAGCCTCGTCGCAACATCCTTCACCGTCAGGAGGTTCTCTGCCACCGCCTTGTCCTCTCGACTTTCCGTCTGGGCTCTCGACAACTCGTCGAAAGTTGCTTACTGTCAGGCCTGGATTGTTGGCTTATCATTCCCTTGCCTCCTGCTCGACTCGGTCGAGCTCTTCATCACCGGCGCGAAGACCGGCCAGTTTCTGTGGGTACGCTTTGCTATCCGGTTTGCCCCGGCGGTGCTCGTTACGTGGCGGCTTCTCTTTGGGCTTGCTCACCTCGTTCGATGCCCCGTGCTTCGCCTTGCTCCAATCGCGCTCGCCAAAGGCGGCAGGATGGCTTGCCTCAATCCGCGCCAGGGCGGAGCGGAGGTCTCGCTCGACTGCAATCCGTTCCCGGCCGTACCGTGCGGCCGACGCCTGCGCAAGCCGCTCTGACCGGTCCAGGTCGATCTGGGGCGGAGGATCGAGCTGGACTGAAAAGGTGGGGACACGCTCGCCTGCAACCGACAGCTTCACGTAGCACTGGTGCTCTCCCAGTCCCACCAGATCTTGCTCATCCACCTCTCCACCCAGCTCGGGGACGAGATAGCGCGCGTCCTCAGCACTGGTGTGGAAAGCAAAGAGACCGTCGAGGTTGGCGAAGACCATGGATCGAAAGGCGCCCGGGTGCTCGCGGTCGAGGGCTGCCAGTCGAGCGAGGCTCTGGGTGGCCAGGATGAGGTTGGCACCGTACTTGGCGAGCTCGGTGAGAATGCCCTCGTAGTCGGCGCCGGGCATGGTGTGGAACTCGTCGACGATGAGGGTTATAGGGCGACGTTCGTGAGGTAGGAGACCTGCTTGCTCGGCGATGGCCAGAGCGACGAGATTGAGGAGGGTGGCGCCCAGCAGGGCCGAGGCATCCTCCCCGATCGTCCCTTTGGCCGTGTTGACGATTACCAGCGAGCCCGTCCGCAGCCAGGAGAGCGGATCGATCGTGGAGCGCGGCTGGCCGACGATGCAGCGCGCAGCGGCGCTCCCGGCGTAGCGGTGGATCTTGCTCTCCACGGGATTCGCCACCTCCATCTGGAAGCGGCGATCCAGGCGCTCGTAGTAGCCGGACCACCAGCCGGTGATGACGGGGTCCGTGACGTGCTTGAGGACGCTCTTGCGGAACGGAGCATCGGAGAGCAGCGCCGGCACATCCAGGATGGTGTGCTGGCGCCCCCGTCCTTCCACTTCCTTACAAAGGGTCTGGTTGGCGGCATAGAGGGTGAGCAGGGCGAAGCGGAAGGCATCCTCCATGCGCGGACCCCAGAAGCCACTGAACTCGTGCCGGAAGATGGCGAGCAGATTGGCCACGGCCTTGTCCTGATCCCAGCCCAGACCGACGTCCAGCAGGTTGAGCCCGAAGGGCCGATCGCGGGCGGCCACATCGAGGTGGACCACATCATCCCATCTCTCGGGCGGAGCCGCCCCTAAGGCGGCCTGCGCGAGATCTCGGTGCGGATCGATCAAGACCAGGGCCGGGTGCGCGCCATCCGCGCTGTGAACTTCCATCAGGTGCTGGGCCATGCGCAGCAAGAGAGAGGACTTGCCCCGGCGCGTCTTGGCCACGAGCAGGAGGTGACGACGCAGCACCTCCTCGGGAATCGCCACGGGCACGGAGTGGGACTGATGGGCGGAGCGGCCGATGCGACAACCCGATGCGACGGTGGCGGGCGGGGGTAGCCTCCGGCGCGCCGTGGTGCGGTCGAGGAGGGGCACGTCTGCCCGTGCCTGGGGAAGGTGCCAGAGACCGGCCAGCTCCCGGGTAGTCAGGATCGGCACACGGCGCCGTGGCGGGAGAAAACGGAGCTGACGCAGGTCACAATGTCCCCGCACGGACTGAGCGACGAGACCGTTCCCCGCTGCCAGGTTGAACTGGCGGTAGCCGGCGGCCAGACGCTGCAGGTGCTCCTCGACGTGGCGTCGCGGCACGTCCTCGGGGGCGAAGATCGCCAGGCGAAGCTGGGCGTGGTACGCCATGCCGCTCACCTTCTCCTGCACCAGCCGCATGTCGTAGATCGGCTTGCTCCCTCTTCGGCTCAGGAGCCAGAAGAGGGCCACCATGCCCACCAGGCCTGCTACGACCAACTCGCCAAGGTGGAGGATGTCTCCCGCCCGGTACCAGCGGTACGCCTGCAGAGCGAAGGTACCCATCACCAGGAGAAGAGCCAGGGCGACGACCTCCCGGAGCGAGGTGTCGGCGTGTCTCGATGCGCACTCTCGTTCCTGGGCCAGGGGGTGCTCAACCGTCAGGCGCAGGTAGTTCCGGCACCAGTCATCGGACGCCGGATGCAGGACGAGCTGGATCAGGCCGCGCCAGCCGTCGGGAAGGTTGCCGAGAGCGGCGAGCAGGCCGACCATGGGATCGGCCTGGGCGCCATATGCAGCGCTGATCGCGGTGTCGTCGAAGGTGCGCAGGGGCAGGTACGGCGGAGCCCGCAGCACCAACGTGCATGCCTGCACCTGCTCACCCCCGCGCTGCCAGGCGGGATCGAGTTCGAGAGAGCGTGCGAGGTCGAGGCGACGTAGCTCTGCCTGGGGATAGGCGGCGGCGAACTGCGCCTCGAGATGGCCACGCATGCCGGGACGCTGCGAGCGCGCGAGAAACCATCGAGCCGTGCGGGTGGCCGCGATCTCGAGGCTGAAGGTCTCGGGAAAGGCGATGGCCGCGAAGAGATTCTCGGCCGGTGTGATGATGGCGGTGTTGGTGCGCGGCGTGACGATCTCGATCAGCTCCGGCCGGCCCTCATCTCGTGGTCGCCGCCTGAGCCTCATCGTGCTGCCTTTCCGGTCGTCCTGACGGTGACAGAGCCCGGCTGCATCGTGGTCATGTTCTCCTTGGGCGCCGACCGCCTGTGCTTGATTGGGGGAAGCCAGACGCGGCGCTCACCGAAGGCGGCTCCCGGCTCCCGCCAGATGGGGCCGAGAAGACCGTGTGGGTTGCCATGAGCCTCGAGGCGCCAGGTGCACGTGAGCAGGAGCGGCAAGGGAGAGCCGTAGCGATCGGCAGCGCTCCGGGCGACGTGGGCGATGGCTTCCTCTGTCGTGTTGTTCGCCGTCACGAGCAGGATCGTGGGATACCCGCAGTAATCCCGCTCGTAGCGGCGGCTGATGCCGTAGTCGTAGTACGCGTCGAGCTTCCCGGCATAGCCCCGCCGCCGCATCGTGCCGCGGTCGTATTCGACAAAGAAGCCATACAACGTGCCGTCCCGACGGTACATGCCGTAGCCGTCCGGCCGCAGGTGCCGCCGGCTACAGGCGCTGGCGTTCTGCCAGGCCAGCACGGCATCGTCGCTCCCTTCTGCGGCAAATCGCTGCGCTGCCTCGTAAAGTCCGACGAAGAGCCTATCGACGCCCATGGTGTGCGTGAGCTCCCTCACCAGCTTCGCCCGCGAACCGATCGGTTCGTCCGGACCGCCTCCCGCCAGCCCCAGCTCGCGGATGGCCGCGGGCAGAGTCAGCGCCCGGTGGGCGGCGACCAGTTCCAAGCCTGGAACCGTCAGCTCGACCAGCTCCATGTCCGACTCCTCGCTCATCTCGTGCTGCTCGACCAGCCACATCAGCCCAAGGCCCATCAGACGACGGAGGCGTTGCCGCACAGCCCTTCTCGTCCAGCCGAGTACGGCGGCCAGACGTGCGGGAGTCAAGAACGGATGCTGCGACACCAGGTCCAGAAGCTCGTGCTCGCGGGGCGTGATCGTCAGCGCCAACCGGCCGAGCCCGTCCGCGGCCGTGGCGGATCCGGAGTGTGACTCGATGTTGCCGACCAACCGAGGAAGCGGAGAGGTGGGACGCCGCGGACGCAGTGGACGGACAGTGACGGGCCCGACGGCCTCTCTTGCTGCCGGACGGTCGAACGCCCCTATCTCCTCGAGACGCTCCAGATCCGCCGGCAGATGCTCCCAGGTCGAGACGAACGCTTCCCAACCTGCCTCCCATCGGGACTGCCGCACCTCCTCCAGGAGCCGCTCCCAGGCTGCTGCACGCTCCTCGCCGGTGGTAGCTACAACCAGGAAGGGAAACTCTGCATCCTGCTGATGCCGGAGACCAAGCAGGCGGTGGAGCGTTAGTCGGTAGAGGCGTAAGGGGAAGCTACCGAGGTCGGGCACGAGCAGGAAGGATCCAGCAAATTCGCCCCAGGAGAGGACGGCGTGGGCAGGAAGGGTCACGGATGCAGGCGTCTTGGAGGTTGAGAACCAGTAACGTCGGCGCCAGGGGCGTTCCCAGTGAAGGAGCTGCGGCCAGCCCGGACCGGCCAGGGCAAGCGCCGCGAGCAACTCGTAGCCTGCCAGGATCTCTCGAAGCCTGGGGGTGAGCCCCAACAGATCGCAGTGCCGCAAGCGCCAACGCCGAGCCATGATGACCGGCTCGACGGCGTGGTCAAGCGCAATGGTGGCCAGCCCGAGGTCCGTGAGGTAGTAGAGTCTGCTGGGCGGCTCAGCATAGAGCGCAGGCTTGATGGATTCCACCAGTCCCGCGTGCAGTAACCGGTCCAGCGAGCGGTAGACACTGGCCCCTCCCTGGAGGCCGACCAGCTGTGCCAGGATCGAGGCATTGACGAACGGTAGAGAGGTGATGAGCAGCAGCGTGCGCCGATCTCCCGGTCTGGCCTTTAGCGAGGCGAGAGCAACCTGTGCATCCTGCCAATGGAGTCGCTTCATCATCCTGTGTCGTCTGCCCCTTCCCGCGCTTACGGACGAGGTGAGTGATCCTGTCTCCAGCCTCCGGCCCCTCAGTGACTTTCGCGTGTCTTTCGAGTGACTTCAGAGTGTCTTTCCCGTGAATTCGGACTCAGGCACCAGTTTGACGAGCCACACCTACTTCCGAACTCCTTTCTGCCTACTCTTCGCCTACTTTTCGACTACTTCCCGCGATTCGGACCCATAACATGCTCGTCCCCTTTCCGTCGCCAGAGGACCCGTTGACACTGTCCCCACTCGGCGCTAGAATGTCGATAGCTGGATAGCTGGCTATCCACTAGTGATTCATATAACAAGGATGGAACGATGCCCGAGGAGCGCAAAGTACAGACGAACCTCAAGCTTTCGGCCGAGAGGGCCGCAGCGCTGGACGTCGCCTCTGCCGTCGAGCACAAGGACAAGGCACAGATCGTGGAAGAGGCCCTTCGGTTACGTGAGGAGCTGATGGGAAGCGAGTATCGCGAGCTGATGGCGGCCGCGCTCACAGTTCGCTTCTCCGACAACCCCAAGGATCGACTGGCGGCAATCGAGTCGCTGCGAGACGATATCCAGGGAGCCACGCCGGATAGCTCTGTTTCGGTCGAGGCGGCTATCGCGAAAATACGTGCCCGGCGGCTTCAGCCTGCGTGACCGACCTCGCCATTACCGCGAGGTGTTTGGAGCAGGATCTCCTGGGGAACCTTGCACCCGAGGTTGCCGAACACGTCGTTGAGGTCTTTGTCGAGCGCCGGGGGTTGGATGCGGAGAGCGGAGAGACAATGGCGCGAGTCGGAGGCCCGCTTCGTAAGCTTCATGCCGATCTCTCCGGGTGTGATCGCTAAGGAAGGACCCGGCCAAACGGCCGAGTAAAAGTCGGCCACTCCATACCGCCCTCTCTACGCTTGATGTGGATAAAGCGTCAAGCGGATGGAGGGACGAAAGGTGTACAGAGTGGCC
>DATGJB010000201.1:0-39571 GCA_035295425.1 Chloroflexota bacterium
GCGTGGACCGGCGCGCCGAGGGGGCCGGTTACTTCGGTCGTGATCGTGCGCCCCCCGCTGGCCTGCACCAGGGCGCGGACGGTCCCCTCGCCGCCGTCGGCCACCGGAAGCAGCACCAGGTCGGCGTCCGGATACACCTCCCGCACGCCCCTGGCGATCGCCTGGGCCACCCGCGTCGCGTCGAGGCTTCCCTTGAATGCCTGAGGGGCGATGACGATCTTCATTGCTGGCGACCGATCTGCACGTCGCCGGGAGAGGTGACCTCGATCCACGTGCTACCGGGATCGAGCGCCACGGGCCGTCCGCGTGCGTCGCGAAACCGAATGCCGGAAAGGATCGTTTGCTTGCTCCAGGTGCCCGATCTCACGTGGCCCTCGGTAAAGAAGAGCGCCTTGCCGCTCCCCACCGTCATGACGTTCATTCTGCCCTGGGGGTCGTTAGGAATCGGCGTGATCCGCGTGAACATGACAATCACGTTGGTCGGCGCGACCTGCCCGTTCGTAACTGAATCCATGAACGGCTGCGATCCGTCAAACCGGACATATGCGTTCTGGTTCGGATCGTAGCGATAATCCACGTCGTACGCCGCCGGACTGCTGACCTGCGCGGTGGAAAACGTGATGTGAATTGACTGCGCCTGGGCGCGCATGTCAAAGGGAGCAGGGGGTTTGTGAAGAAGCCACGGGAAGTAGGCGCGGCCGCTCCAACCGCGTGCCGCGGCGATGGCGCGGATCGAAGCGGAATCCGTGTAGAGATTGTGCGGCGAGCTACGATCGGTTGCTCGAACGAAGCCTGTATCGGCTGCGAGACCGTCAATGTCGCGTACCTTGGGAATGGTGCGAAGCATGCGAAGAGCGGCCGGAGAGCCGCCGGCGCGCACCAGAATCGCGTCGTAGCCGGCCGCCCATGACACGAAGTACGGCCGTGCGCTGCGGATGGGTCCGATGGACTGCGCGCCGTTCTCGAGGTAGAGTGCCAGCAGACGGGTGATACCGCCTTCCGCCACAGTCTCGAAGACCACGCTGGCCGCAGTCAGGCCTGATTGGGGCCGCGCGTCGGGATCAAGATTGTCGATCACCACGGCTATCGGCCGGCGCAAGGCGTTGACCCGGCCGGTGGCGAGTCCGTTCAGCGGGCCGGGAAAGACCGACGGTATCGGCGTCGGAGACGGGACGCTGGTGGGGGTCGCGGCCTTTGGCGGCCCGGCAAGGGTGGTTGCCGAGCGGGCATTGACAAGAGTGACGGTCGCCGCCGCAAGGACCGTGACGAGCACGACCAGTGCGATCGCCTGGATCTCCGCCGGAAGCCGTCTCAGGTCGCCGATGCCCGGCTCTCCAACCCGAGTGACACGAGATAAGTGCGGAACGCCGGCCCTATCTCGGGATCGCGCAGTGCGAGCTCGACCGTGGCACGTAGAAAGTCCAGTTTATTGCCGGCGTCATAGCGCGACCCTGTGAACTCGCATGCGAAGACTGGCCGGCGGCGCATGAGCTCGACCAGCGCGTCGGCCAGCCAGATTTCCCCGCCCTTGGCGGGACGCAGCGAACGAAGGATGCCGAACACATCCGGCGTGAGGACGAAGCCTCCTATCTGAGCCAGGTCGGAAGGAGCCTCGCCGGGGCCGGGCTTCTCGACCACCGAAAGCGCCCGCATCACTCTCGGATTACCGGGTAGCTGCTCGACGTCAAGCATGCCGTACTTCTCGAAGTCTGCTTCGGGAACTCGCCGCACCCCCACAACCGGTCCGTCGTGCTCGAGTGCTACGTCCATGAGCTGCTTCACAACCGGAGGGTCTCCGAGCAGAATGTCGTCTCCCCACAAGACCGCGAACGGCTCGTCCCCAACCGCCGCGGACGCGGCCAGCACTGCATGTCCATTCCCGAGCTGTTCCTTCTGGCGCACGTACATGATGTCGGCCATTTCAGCGATCCGCCGCATCTCTTCGAGCAATCGCGTCTTGCCTTGCCGTTCGAGCGCGTGCTCGAGCTCCGGCGTCCGGTCGAAGTAGTCCTCCAGCGCCTTTCCGTTTGCGCTCGTCACGAGGACGATCTCCTCGATACCCGCGTCGACCGCACTCTCCACGATGTAGTGGATGACCGGGGTGGCGACGATCGGCACCATGCCCTTGGGCACCGTCTTCGTAAAGGGTAGGAGGCGCGTTCCGAAGCCGGCCGCGGGAATCACGGCCTTCCGAATCCTTTGCAATGTTTTCCCTCCGAGACCGCCGTTACCCGTCTACGCGTTTGGAGTGCAAGTGTCTAGCGCGCCCACGATCGATGTCGCAATGCGCGAGCGACGAGGCGGCCCTGACGGTGGGCGAGATCGCTCCGCTCGGCTTCATACGCGACCGGAGCGCCCAGTTCCAGCAATTCGAGCGCCCGGCGCACGTCATCCAGCGCGTCCAGATAGTTCCTTTCCACATGCTCATGGTACTTGGAGCGCTCGACGAGCGCCTGAATCGTGAGCGTGCTGCCCCGTTCGATCAGCCGATCCCAGTGCACCAGGGCGGACTCCCAGCGGCGTTCCCGTTTGAAGAGCGCCCCCAGCCGGAAATGCGCTTCGTCTGACACGTCACTCGGCGTCTCGGGACGCAATGCTGCCTCGTAGCAGCCAAGCGCAATCTCAGTCTGGCCCGCGCGGTCAAAGAGCTTCCCAAGGGCGAGAAAGTCGGAGGCGTGAGCCACCAACCCGCCTCCGGGATCGCCCACGACTCGCTCGACGTGGATCGTGAGCGCGATCAACGAGAGGATGTCCTGGAGATTGTGATAGAACACAGGCCGAAGTCCGTCCCCTTGGCCGCTGCGGAGGTAGCGAAAATACAGCGACGGAATCATCCAACCCGGAACATCCTCCTCGGTCCTGACCACTCCGAGAATGTTCGCCTCAAGTGAGGACAGGGCGCAGCTCTGCAGCCGCCGCTTCCACAGCCGGCGCGCCGGATGCAGCAGGTCCACGTGCAACGGGTCTTCGAGCGGCGGGCGGCGAATACTTCGCTCACGTATGAACCTGCTCTCCAGCAGAGGCCAATCGAATGCCTTTCCGTTGAACGTTACCAGGGCCGAAAAGCCGCCGAGGAAATCATAGAGGTCGGCCAGAAACTGCCGCTCATCGCCCGGGCTGCGCAGAAAGAATTGCCTGACCCTGACGACGGTCCCGTCGACGAAGCCGGCCCCGACCAGGAACGCGTATGTGCCCGTTCCAGTACTCAGGCCGGTCGTCTCGGTGTCCAGGAACACCGTTCGGGAGATATCCAGGTAGGCCACGTCGGCGTCCCCCGTAGCGAGAGCAAGCACTTCCGGTGACAGCCGGGCCAAACCCGCGAAGCGGTGGTATCCATGCTGGTAGTCCGGCGCCCATTCAGTTGTGATGGCTGATGCGACGTCGGTTGTATCTGGTGACCAATCAGCCGGCTCGCCTCGCGCGCTCGTCTCTCCGAGTACCGGATCGGAACTGCGCGGCTGTCGCGCATACTGCCTGAGATAGTCGAGCGCCATCAGGCGGGGTGCTCAATCCTGGCCGGAAGCGGCTTCGACTCGAGGAGCACGCCGAGCAGGACGAGAGCGCACATCTTGACGTTGGGGCCGCCCTCGAGTCTGGGACCAACGCACGCCGGGCATCCGTGCTCGCAGGGGCAGCGCGTCAGCACGGTTCCGGCGCTGGCGAGAATCTGGCGGTGCAGGCCGAATAGCCGGCCGCTGAATCCGATACCGCCAGGTACGCGGTCATAGACGAAGATCGTGGGCGCCCGCGTGAAGCTGGATTTGAGCTCGGACCAGACGGCGATGTCGCCGGGGTCGCACATCAGGAACAATGGCGCTACCTGTCCGAGGATATGGGATAGTCCGCGCAGTCCGCTCTCGAGCTGGACTTGGGGTAGGAGCCGTTGCATGTGCTCCGGTATGCAGATCCAGTAAGCGGTGGTCGGAAACGGGTCCTCGTCGAGGTAAATATGGCCCCAACCGACATTCTCGTGGGTTTGAAGCTTGATCTTTTTGAAGATGGTCGGCAGATACGTCACTTCGACGTCGCCGTAGCTGCACGAGTCGCGAGTATCACGCACGTCGAGCACCTTCACGCGAACCGCGAGCTCCGCGTCGGTGTAGTAATCAGCGTCGACCGCGCGAACGTACGCCTTCTTCTCGGCAAGATCCAGGCGTTCCACCTGGTACTGCTGGCCTTCGTGGATGTAGATGGCTTCTTCGTGAACCATGGTGGGCGCAGACGAACGGTCTATCTCGCCGACTACACGCGCTGGAGGTCCCTGGTCGATGATCACCACGTTTTCGGTCGCCGACGTCCGGAGGCTCACCTCCTGCGCCGGAAATGAGTCGGATGTCCAGTGCCAGACGCCGTCGCGGTGGTGGAGTATGCCCGACTCCTCGAGGAACTGGAGAACCTGTTGGGTGGTCTCGACGCCGAAGACCTCGCCGTCCTCGAACGGCAGCTCAAACGCGGCGCACTTGACGTGGCTAAGCAGGATGATGAGATTGTTCGGATCGACCAAGCCCGCTTCCGGCGTGCGCTCGAAGAAGTACTCGGGATGGGTTGCAAGGAACTGATCGAGGGCGCTGCTGTTGAGCACGAGAATGGCCATTGAGGAGTCGGTGCGACGGCCGGCTCGTCCCATCTGCTGCCACGCACTTGCGATGGTTCCCGGAAAGCCGCTCACCACGCATGCGTCGAGAGCACCGATATCGATGCCCAGCTCCAGTGCATTTGTGGCGACGACAGCGCGCACCGTTCCGCTCCGCAAGCCTTTCTCGATTTCCCGTCTCTGCAGAGGGAGGTATCCGCTTCGATACCCGCGGATCTCCTGCCGCTTGGACGGGGGCACCGCCTGTCGCAGATAGCTGAGAAGCAGCTCCACCACGGTGCGGCTCCGCGTGAAGAGAATCGTCTGGACATTGTTCTTCAGCAGATTGATCGCGAGGTCCCGCGCGGCGATGCGGGAGCTGGCCCGCAGCCCCAGCTGGCGGTTGACAACGGGCGGGTTGTACATCAGAACGTGCTTGCGCCCCGACGGCGCTCCGTTCTCCGTTATAAGCGTTACCGGTGCGTCGATGAGTCGAGCCGCCAGCTCATCCGGGTTCGCAATCGTCGCGGAGCAGATGATGAAGCGGGGGTCAGAGCCGTAGTAGCGGCAGATACGGCGCAAACGACGTACGACATTGGCCACGTGGCTGCCAAATACGCCTCGGTACACGTGAAGCTCGTCCAGCACGATGTACTCGACTCGCTCGAAGAGGCGGAACCAACGCGTGTGGTGGGGCAGGATCCCGGTGTGGAGCATGTCGGGATTCGTGACCACAATGTGGCCCGCCGCTCGAATCGCTTTCCGCGCCGTCTGCGGCGTGTCGCCGTCATAGGTGTAGGTCTTTATGTCAACCGAAAGCTGCTCGACCAGCTCGTGGAGCTCGCTGACCTGGTCCTGCGAAAGCGCCTTGGTGGGGAAAAGATAGAGGGCGCGCGCCGAATCGTCGCGCAGAATAGCGTTGAGGACCGGGAGGTTGTAGCACAACGACTTCCCCGACGCGGTGGGCGTGACTATCGCAACGTTCTCGCGCCGCTCCAGCGCCTCGATCGCCTCCCGCTGGTGCGTGTAAAGCTCGCCGATCCCCCGCGATCGGAGCGCGGCAATGAGCCTGGGATCGACGGCCGGCGGGAACGCCGCGTGGCGAGCCTCTCGGCGAGGCAACTCTCGGTAGGCCACGATATTGGAAGCGATCTCCGGATCACCGAGCATCTGCTCGACGACCTGGTCTACCTGCACCGACGGATTGCCCCTCTAGCTCAGCACGCCTGAGGGTTCCATCGTACCGTGCCACCGCGGCACGATCAATAGGTCGGGTCCGCTACTCCTTCCACACCACTGTCAACCGGCGGGAGGTCCCGCCCCAGACAGGCAGCCAGGAGCGCCATCCTGATGGGCAGACCGTTTTGCGCCTGCCGGAAGTAAGCAGCCCGCCGGTCGTCGTCCACTGTCGGGTCGATCTCGTCAACTCTCGGCAGAGGGTGCATGACGATCGCATCCTGTTTCATACTCGCCATCAGTTCCTGGTCCACGAGGTAGACACCGCGTGCGGCGAGGTAGTCTTCGGTTCGGTCGCCGAAACGCTCCTTCTGAACCCTCGTCTGGTAGAGGACGTCAATGTGCGGGGCGATGGCGCGAAGATCGGCCTCTTCCTTGAACCAGATGTTGTGCCGGATGAGATAGGACTTGATGTCGTCCTGCATTCGCACGACTTCGGGCGCAACCATGAAGATGCGCACGTTGCGGTAACGAGAGAGAAGGTAACAGAGCGACCGCACGGTTCTGCCATTGGCCAGATCTCCCACCACGGCGATGGTGAGATCGTCGATTCGCCCGAGCTCCTTCTGGATCGTATAGAGATCGAGGAGGGCCTGGGTTGGATGCTGGCCGGTTCCGTCTCCGGCATTGACGATCGGCACCGCCGACACCGCCGCGGCGCGCCGCGCCGACCCGCTCTCGTAGTGGCGCATGACGATGACGTCGACGTATCCGTTCAAGATGCGAATGGTGTCCTCGAGCGTTTCTCCTTTGGATACCGACGAAAATTGCCTGGCGTTCTCGGTGGAGACGACGCTTCCACCAAGGCGGTGCATGGCCGCCTCGAATGAGAAACGCGTTCTGGTACTTTCCTCATAAAAGAGACTGGCCATGATCTTCCCGTCGAGCGCTTTCGAGCCGCCCAGCTCGACGACCCGTTCCATCATGCGAGCCGAAGCGAAGAGCTCTTCGAGCATCCCGCGGTTGAACGCCTGGGCTTCCACGACGTGGTGAAGTCTCATGTGATCCTCACTCCCCGCTGAGTTTACGAGTTTCCAGCCACTCTCGCAGCGCAGCCTCGGTGTTCCAGAAGGCGAGCTCCTGCCACGGAACTTCGCTCGGCGCGAAGCTGGCGAATTCGAGGGTCTCTCTGCCGCCGCTGGGCGGCGTCAAAGCATCGGCCAGGTAGACGATCACGACGCTTGGAACGCTCGGTCGCGAGTACACGTTCAATAATCCGCGAATGCGAACCTCCATGTTCAGCTCTTCGCGTGTCTCCCGCATCGCCGCTTCCTCGACCGTTTCTCCAAGCTCCATGAATCCGGCAGGAAAGGTCCATGCGCCGTAGCGAGGCTCAATCGCACGCCTGAGAAGCCACACCCGGCCCTCCGTCACGGGAATAACTCCGGCGACGACGTTCGGGTTCTGATAGTTGATGCGGCCACACTGCGTGCATACGAGGCGTTCTCTTTCCTCGTCCGCGACGTAGCGAAGCTCGAGACCGGACCCGCACACCGGGCAGAACGCAAGGCCCCCAACCACAGGGCTACACGTGCTCCCGTGGCACAAATGTTGCTAGCAATTCACTGCCGATCTTGTGCGGTCATAGACGGTCAGGAGAAATGCACAGGTGAAACTGCTTATGGCAGGGGGCGAGGCCCCGCCTGACGGGAGAGTGGGACCGATTTGCATCGCGTGCGGCAACACGCGCAGCTTCCGCGTTCGTACGCCCGACGGTGAGTCGTTGGTTCAGATTCGCGACCTCCATGAAGACACCGGTGCGGTCTGTGCTTGCGGCCGCTGTGGGTCCAGACATTCGATCGTCGCGAGCCGGGTGGAGTGAGGCGGAGCCTCCTGGGCGGTCGCGCCCGGCCCGCGTCGGGCAGACCCACCGCCGCGCCCTGCTTTTGACGCCGGACGGGTCCGCAGGCTCTCTCATCATACCTTCCGACCACACACTCTCGTGGCCGCTCAGCGGCAGCACGCTGGTAGAATCGGCCGGTTGAGGAGGGTTCGAGCAGTCGCATGGCTGACGCGCAGCAGGAGTACGACGTCATCGTCGTCGGGTCTGGACATGCCGGCTGCGAGGCGGCCCTGGCATCGGCTCGTATGGGGTCAAGGACCGCCATCTTCACGCTGAACCTCGACAACGTGGCCCTTATGCCGTGCAATCCGTCGATCGGTGGCCCCGGCAAGGGCCATCTGGTGCGCGAGGTCGACGCCCTGGGCGGTGAGATGGCCCGCAATACCGATCGAACCAGCATCCAGATACGGATGCTGAATACGAGTAAGGGGCCGGCCGTACAGGCTTTGCGGGCGCAGAGCGACAAGCGAGCCTACTCGCAATCCATGAAGTTCGTGCTCGAGCAGCAGTCCTGCCTGGACGTGAAACAAGCGGCGGTCGACGATCTCTTGCTCGAGCTCGACGGTGGCGCTCCCGTGGTGTGCGGTGTCGTGACAAGCGCTGGCATCGCATACCGCGCGTCCGCTGTCGTACTGACCACCGGCACATTTCTTCGCGGACGAATCGTCGTCGGCACCGACTCGTTCCCGGCGGGCCGAGCCGGTGAGCCGCCGGCGGACGCGCTTGCCGGTAGCCTGCGACGCTGTGGGTTCACCCTTGGGCGGCTGAAAACCGGGACTCCTCCGCGAGTCGACGCGAAGTCGATCGACTTCACTCTGGTTGCACCGCAGCCGGGCAATGACCGCCCACTTTTCTTCAGCTACGACGCTCGCCAGGCACACCGCGAAGGTCTGATGGCTTCGCCTTCGGCCCTCGCTCCGATTGCGGATCTTCGCTCGCCGGTCCTGCCGGCCGGCTCGAGCTGGCGGGAGCAGCTCGACTGCCACTGCGTACAAACCAATGACGACACGCACGAGGTAATCCGGCGCAATCTCGATCGCGCTCCCATGTACAACGGTGGAATCACCAGCGCCGGTCCACGGTATTGTCCATCGATCGAAACCAAGATAGTTCGATTCGCGGACAAGCGAGAGCACAATCTCTTTCTCGAGCCCGAAGGCTGGCGCACTCGGGAAGTGTACGTCCAGGGCGCGAATACCAGCTTGCCCGAGGACGTACAGCTCGCGATGCTTCGCACTATTCCGGCGCTCCGCCGGGCGGAGATCATGCGGCCCGGCTACGCCATCGAGTATGACTACATCCCGGGGACGCAGGTGTATCCGTCGCTGGAGACAAAGCCGGTCCGCAACCTCTACCTGGCCGGCCAGATCATCGGCACGACCGGCTATGAAGAGGCTGCTTCGCTCGGCATTCTTGCCGGGATCAACGCGGCACTTCGGTCGCGCCGGAAGGAGGCTCTGGTCTTGCGGCGCGATCAGGCCTATATCGGCGTGCTGGTGGACGACCTGGTGACTAAGGAAATGGACGAGCCGTACAGGATGCACACGTCGCAGGCGGAATTTCGACTGCTACTCCGGCAGGACAACGCAGAGGACCGCCTCACCGAGATCGCCCACGGTCTTGGATTGATTGACGATGAGCGATTGAACGAGGTGCGGAGGCGCCGGGACCAGGTGGCGTCAATCCTGCAGACACTCGATCGCACGCGGATTGCGCCGACGGAAGCAGTTCTGGCCCTCGTTGCGTCGCTGGGGCTCCAGCCGTTCGCCAGCCCGATTCGCGCCCGAGATTTTCTGTGCCGGCCCGGTGTGCAGATGGAGGCGCTGCAGGACCTCGGCGTGGTATGCGAAGGCGTGTTGCCGGAGGTTTTGCGAGAGGTAGAGACGACGATACGGTACGCCGGGTATGTGCGGCGGCAAGAAGCCGAAGTGGAACGGCTCGGCCGTGTCGAGGGCCGCCTGATCCCGCTGGACTTCGACTACGCGGGTCTTCATGGCATGCGTAGTGAGGCGCGAGAGCGACTCGGCACGGTGCGGCCGCGCAGTGTGGGGCAGGCCTCACGGGTCGCCGGTGTGACGCCCAGTGATGTGTCGACGCTGCTTGTGCATCTCGAGCGGGCGCAGCGCCGGGCCGCCGGCTAGTCGCCGGTGAGAGCGCAGGTCGTCCTGCTCGATGGGGACCGTCTTCTGCTCGCGAGGCACCGGCGCGACAACGGCAGTTACTGGGTGTTGCCAGGTGGGAGCGTGGAGAGCGGCGAGACCCCCGAGGACGCAGCCGTACGCGAGGTTCGTGAGGAAACCGGCCTGGAGATCGTGCTGGTGCGGCTTCTGTTCGTCGAGGAGCCCCGCCAGGCCGGGAGCGTGACGGTGACGAGCCCGCGCTACACCTTTCTCGGAAAGGTCATCGGCGGACGCCTGTGCGCCGTCTACGAGCCGAACGGGGGCGGGAATCCGAAGGGGTACCTGGCCGGCGCGGAGTGGATGCCCTTCGAGTCGTGGGAGTACGACCAGGCCACCATGGACACTCTCGAGCGGGTTCGCGAGGCGCTATCCGGCCGGTAATCGCCGGCTGACGTAGGGTTTCGTGTCCATCTCGGCCACATCGTTGAGGCGCCAGATCCGCCGTGCCAGCAACGAGACGGTGTAGCGCTGTCGCTGAATCGTTCCCTCCAGGACGAGCGCCGAGCTTCCATTGACGATCTGACGGTGTTGTCGGTAGACCTGCGGATACACGGCAACCGGCAGCTCTCCTTCTTCGTCGGCCAGCACCAGGAACGTCATGCCCTTGGCAGTTGGAGGCTGCTGCCGGCTGATCACGATTCCTGCAGTCCGTACCAGCGTGCCGGCGGCACGCCCCTCCAGCTGTCCGATGGAGAGAACTCGCGCGCGGCGCAACGACCGACGGTAGAACGACATGATGCTGTAGCGCGCCGAGGCATCCTGCAACGTGAAATCGAGACCTGCGACGTCCAGCTCCGTCATCGCCGGCAGCACCGGCGGAGGTGTCGCCAGAGCGCTGCGACGGAAGAGCGGCCGCGGCGCGGCGTGACGGGGGACGGTTCGCGCCACTTCTTCGATCGACCAGAGCAGCTTCCGCCGGTTCACGCCCAGCGAATCGAATGCGCCAACCGAGATCAGATTCTCCACGGCATCTCGGTCTGTCTCGGTGCGAGACCAGAAGTCGGCGAGTGAGGCGAACGGGCGCCGTCCGCGCGCGTGCACGATCTCTTCCGCCGTGTCCTCGGTCAGTCCTTTCACCTGCATCAGGCCCATCCGGATCGTATCGCGGTCGGCGCCGTAGCGTGCCCGGCTCCGATTGACATCGACCGGGAGCACACGAATGCCCCACTTTCTCGCCTCTTCGATTACGGTCTGCGTCGGGTAGTAACAGCACGGCTCATTCGAGAGGATACCGGCGAGAAATTCGGCCGGGTAGTAGACCTTGAGAAACGCGGTTTGATAGACGATCTTGGCGAAGGCCGCGGCATGACTGCGGCAGAAGCCGTAACCGGAAAAGTACGCGATCATCTCGTAAATACGCTCGGCCAGCTCGCGCCCGCGGCCGAGCTGGACGGCGCTCTCCACGAACGCCTGCCGGCACACATCCATCTGCACCTCAGTGCGATAGTGCGAGATCGCACGCCGCAATCCGTCGGCGTCGGCGTAGGAGAGCCCGGCAAAGTCATGGGCAACCTGTAGCACCTGCTCCTGAAAGATGACGATGCCGAGCGTGTCTCTCAGACACTCCTCCAGGCTGGGATGCGGGTAGGTAATCGGCTCTCGTCCTTGCTTCCGCTCGACGTATGGATTGACCATACCCCCCTGTAGCGGACCGGGCCGGAAGAGCGAGATCTGGATGATCAGATCGGCGAAGGTACGCGGCTGTGCGCGCGCCAGCAGCGCCCACTGCCCCGGGCTCTCAACCTGGAAGATGCCGATGGTCTTCGAGGAGCAGATCAGATCGAAGACGGCGGGATCATCGAGCGCCAGATCGTCTATAGGCAGCTCGAGCCCGCGATTATCACGAATCGCCCGAACCGCCTCATCAACGATGGAGAGCGTGCGCAGACCAAGGATGTCGAACTTGATCAGTCCCAGCAGCTCGACATCGTCCTTGTTGAACTGACAAACGCGGACTCCGCTCGTAGCGTATTCCACCGGCACGACATCGATCAGAGGCTCGGCAGTGATGAGCATGCCACCGTTGTGCAGCGAAAGGTGGCGCGGATAGCCATCGAGCTGCTCGCAGAGCGCCAGCGCGGTAGCGAGCGGCACCTGATCCTTCCCCAGCTCGATTCCACCGGCTTCACTCGAGAGGGGGAAACGGGACGGTACGACGCCGGCCGGTGCCTGTGCCTCTCTCTCACTCCCGCTCCCCTCGCTGGACGAGACCGGAGGAGGCAGCTCCCCCGCGATCAGAAGCTCCTCGCGCATGTGGCCGACGCCCCGGTAGCTTAGTTTGCTGGCAAGGTAATCGACCAGCGAGGACGGAAAGCCCATCGCTTTGGCCACATCGCGGAATGCGGAACGCGAGCGGTAGGTGATGACATTTGCCACCATTGCCGCGTGCTCGGTCGTGTATCGATTCTGAATGTACTCGATGACTTCGTCTCGGCGGCGGGAATCGAAATCGATATCGACATCCGGCATACCGACGCGACCGGGGTTGAGGAAACGCTCGAAAAGCAGGTTGTTGGCAATGGGATCAACAGCGGTAATGCCGAGCACATAGGCAACGACAGAATCGGCGGCCGAGCCCCGTCCGGCGCACCGAATCCCGTTCTCGCGAGCAAAGCGCACGATGTCCCAGACACACAGAAAAAACGATGCCAGCCCCATCTGCTCGATCACCGAGAGCTCATGGGCGAGCTGCTTGCTGACTGCTGGAGTGAGCGGCTGGTAGCGTGCGCGAGCGCCTTCCTGACAGAGCTGGTAGAGATAGGAGAAAGCGGTCTCCTTCTCGGGCACCGGGAAGTCGGGAGGACGGCAGGAAACCGCCAGGAGCTGGAGGTCGCAGCCGTCTGCAACTTCTTCGGTGGCATCCTCCAGGCTATCGAACACCTTTCGCGGGAGACCGAAGGCGGCACGCATCTCGTCATGCGACTTCAGGTAGTACTCGCCGTTGGCATGGCGTACATCGCTCCACTCGTCGAGCGTGGTGCGAGTCTGGATGCAAGCCATGACATCACGCAGACGGTACTCGTGGGGATAGGCGTAGTGCACGTCATTGGCGATCAAGCATCTCCTGCCGGTTCGGCGAGCCAGATCCAGCAACGCCTCGACCAGCGCGGTGTCGTCCGGCAGGAGGTGGTGCTCGAGCTCGATCCAGAAGTCGTCGCCAAAGATCTCCGCGTAGCGTCCAACCGCGGTTACCGCCTCTTCATGCCGGCCGGCCAGAAGGTGTGAGGCAATCTCGCCCCGCCGGCACCCTGACAGTGCAATCAGCCCGGCAGCATGTGGAGTGATGTCGGCAAGCGCGATCCGTGGATCGTCCTGATAGTCAAGCTGCGCTTGCGTGATGATCCGGCAGAGATTGCCGTACCCCTGGCGGTTCCTGGCCAGAAGTACGAGATGCGGCCTCCGCTCTCCCCATCCCTGCTTCCGCGAAGACCGCGAGAGGGCGGACAGCCCTCGGCTGCCGGTGGGAGGTGAGTGGGCGGAGGCATCGTCTTCCAGAATGCAGATCTCGACGCCGACGATTGGCTTGACGTTCAGCGCCCTGGCCGCGTGGATAAACCGTACTGCGCCGTAGAGCCCGTGGTGGTCGGTCAAAGCGAGCGCCGGCATCCCCAGCTCGGCAGCGCGTTGCAGTAGGCGATCGGGAGGCGAGGCGCCGTCGAGGAAGCTGAAGTTACTGTGAACGTGCAGGTGAATCATGTGGCTGGCAGCAACGCTCCTCAGTCATAGAGGCGCTCCAGAAACCACCCACCACGTTCGCAATAGATCTCGTACGTGCCCAGGTTCTCACACTGGACCTTGTAGTACTGTCGTGATATCTCCTGGCGCCACCAATCAACCTGGACGATCCAGCGTTTGAGGATCGCGGTAACGAGATGGGCCTTTTGCCGCCAGATGAACGTGCGCGGTCTATCTCCGTCACACTCGACCGTGATGGGCTCGAAGTAGAGCTTGGTCATCGCTTCTTCCGGGATGGCTGAGGAGCGGTGTATGCCGGGGAAAGGCCGGCATCCCAGCGGAAGCGCCGCTCGGTCAGGACGCTGGTTGGATCGACATTCGTGACATGGCGAAAAGGGGCGTCACCGTAGCGTGTGGAAAGGATCTCCTCCTGCTGGAGAATCGTCCGCAGCCGGCCCGGATCCAGACCGCGCAGCGCTCCGGATTGATCGATTCGATCCAATTCGGCAAAGGAGAGCTGCACAGGGGCCTGGAACTCTGAAACGTCGAGCGTCACAGCGCTCAACGGCGAGGCGCCGCCTCGCTCTTCCTGCCAGCTCCCGACCAGCAGTCGCTGCGCCCGCTCGGCCAGAAGGGGAGCGGAATCGACCGGTATGCGCAGAAGAGCGCTGACCCTGGTAAAGGAGGGGGAGAGTTGTCGAGATACGCCTTCTTCCCTCCTTGGCGACGGCAACCCCGCATGCGGGGACACATCGCTATCCAGGCGCTCACCGGCATCCTTGCGGATAACCGGATTCCCCGGCTGAGGGAGCATCGAATGGATGCGATAGGCTACCGGCAGGGAGGCCGCATCCAGGTCGGCGGCCGGCTGCAGGGATTTCTCCGGGCGAATACCCTGGATAGTCGCTGGGTGCTCGTGATGGGCGCCCTTCCCGGCGCCGGCCAGATATGGATCGCCTCCACCATCGCAGGGGCGGTGGAGAAGCCTACGAGCAGATGCCGTATACGCTCGATCATGCTCCTCCCATTCCAGGGTCAGCGTGATCAGCTTGCCGGAGAGATGGCGAGTCTGGAGCTCGGCGGCACAGATCTCAGCCAGTCGCTGCACCGCAGCCAGTGCTTCCTCGATCGATCCGTCCTCGCACTCCCGCCGTGCGGAAATCGAGAGCCTGGATAGCGGAGGGACAACCGGGCGAGGGTCGATACCGCGAGCGTACGAATGGAGCTGCTCGCCGCGAGCACCGAAACGCTGACGCACGGCTGAAGCCGGCAGCTCGGCGAGCTGGCCGATCGTCTTGAGTCCCAGTACCTGGAACGTGAGCGCCATCATCGGATCCAGATCGGGCAAGAGCGCGAGCGGTAGATTCGACAGGAATCTTCGCTCCCCACCCGGTGGGATGACGATTGTGCCGTCATCGCCGGTGATACTCGATGCCAGCTCGGCGACTATCCGGTTGGAAGCAATCCCGAGCCTGGGATCGATGCCATGCCTCCGGATCTCGCTCGTGATAGCCTGCGCCATCTCCCAGACATCACCCCACCGCCGCTCGCAGCCGGACATATCGCAAACCGCCTGCCCCATGACTACTGGCTCGACAAGAGGGGTGAATGACGCCAGAGAGTTGCAGACCTCCGTCCATCTCGCCTCGTAGCACGCCGGATCAGGGATCAAAAAGACCGCATCCGGGCACTGTTGATACGCCTGCGAGAGCGCCATGCCGGCACGCACGCCGGAGCGTTGGGCAAGAAGGTTGGCCTCACGGACCTGCCCGCGCTGATGCGGAAGGCCACCAATGACGATGGGACGAGAGCGAATCTGAGGCCGCCTCGACTCCTCGACGGCAACCCAAAAACCGGGGACCACACGCAGATGAACAATCACCGGTGCCTCCAGGGCACAGACGTGCTGTGCTCTCTCTTTATTAGAACATGAGTTCTAATCAGTGTCAATACCTGGACTCAAACTGCCGTCCCGCCACAACATCTGGTAGCCCATGCGCTCCACTAGAATCGGTCACCCGTCCGGAGGCTGCATGGAGCTCACCTTTCACCCGCTCGATCTCGCGCTGCGCGTTCCCTTCACGATCGCCCGCGGAACGCAGCTGACCGCCGAGAACGTCCTGGTTACGCTCACCGACGGCGAGAACACCGGCATCGGCGAGGCAGCTCCCGCCGACCACTACGGCGAGCTTCGGCCCTCCGTCCTTGCCTATCTCGAGGCGCTTTGCCCTTATCTGGCCGAGGGGGACGACATCGCCGTTACAACCCTCCACGCGGTGATGGACGGCGTCGCGCGCCTCAACCCAGCCGCCAAAGCCGGTGTGGACATGGCCCTCTACGACCTGCTCGGGAAACGGCTCGGCGCCCCCGTCTACCAGATTCTCGGAATCGACGCGCGGAACACGCCCCTGACCTCCTTCACAATCGGCATCGACGAGCCGTCGATCATGGCCCGCAAGGCGGCCGAAGCAGATGCCTATCCGATTCTCAAGGTGAAGGTAGGAACGAACCGCGACCGAGCCAACCTGGAAGCAATTCGTGCCGCCCGACCTGATGCCACCATCCGCATCGACGCCAACGAGGCCTGGACTCCCAAGGAGGCCGTCGAGCGGATCGAGGAGCTTGCCGTCTTCGACCTCGAGCTTGTCGAACAGCCGGTCGACGGCCGCGATCTCGACGGCCTGGGATTCGTGACCAGTGCGGTACCATTGCCGGTCATCGCGGACGAGAGTTGCATCGTACCCGACGACGTACCGCTGGTCGCACCGCACGTAGACGGCATCAACATCAAGCTGATGAAGTGTGGTGGCATGTACCCCGCTCTCCAGATGATTGCAACCGCGCGCGCGCTGCATCTCAAGGTCATGATGGGCTGCATGATCGAGAGCTCGGTCGCGATAACGGCCGCCGCACAGCTCTCCCCCCTTCTGGACTATGCCGATCTCGACGGAAACCTCCTGATCGCCCGCGATCCCTACCGTGGAGCAACGGTTGAGGCAGGGAGGCTGCAGCTTCCCACCTCACCGGGACTGGGTCTGCACACCAATGAGTGAAAATCCTGTTGAGGTAGTGACGGCGGGTAATTTGCCCGCCGACTTCCTCGGACCCGAGTTTGCCGGTCAGGTACACTTTCGCTCGGCCAGCACCGACGACGAGCTGCGGCGCCTGGTGCGAGAAGCCGACGTTCTCTACAGCTGGAGAGTGCCCGAAATCGTGCCGGCCGAGAGCCCGCGCCTTCGGTGGGTCCAGCTCCCCAGTGCCGGTGCGGATCACCTTCGCGGCACGCCCGTGTGGGATAGCGACGTGATCCTCACGTCGTCCAGAGGCGCGCATACGGTGCCGATGAGCGAGCACTTCATGGCGATGCTGCTGGCCTTGACGCGCCGCCTGCCCGAGCTCACGCGCGCCCAGGAGGTGCAGCGCTGGACACACGAGCGGCGTGGGACCTCACTCGGATTGACCGAGTTGCGAGGCCGAACCCTCGGCATCGTCGGCTGGGGAAAGATCGGTGACGGTATCGCCCATCTGGCGCGGGCGTTCGGCATGCGCGTCATAGGCACCCGCTGGTCAATCGTTGTCCCGCGCGAAGTGCATGAAGGAGTGGGTGCCTTCTCCGACCCGCCATGGGTGCTCCCCGCCAACAACCCGCCTGATATCGTCTACCCGGCCGCGCAGCTGCACGAAGTGCTGGCGCAAAGCGATGCCGTCGTGCTTGTCTTGCCACTCACCGCTGAAACACAGAGCTCGTTTGGCGCAGCGGAGTTCGCCGCGATGCGTCCCGGATCGCTCTTCTTCAACATCGGTCGCGGTGGAGTCGTGGACGAGGCGGCGCTGCTGGACGCACTCACCTCCGGCAGGCTGGGAGGCGCGGGCCTCGACGTGTTCGCGCAAGAACCTCTCCCTCGTACCAGCCCGCTCTGGTCGCACCCTCATGTCATAATCAGTCCGCACGTGGGCGGCGTGAGCGATCGCACGAGGCAGCGCACCACCGAGCTCTTCGGCGTCAATTTGACGCGCTACCTATCCGGACAGTCGCTGCTTAACGTGGTGGATCGAGGCGCAGGCTACTGATCCCGCCCGGATCGGAGCCGGCAGGAAAGGGGAGTCTACCTTTGCACGAAGACAGTGCATTCCGGAGCACGAGGCTCGACAGCGGAGTTGAGGTCGTCGGGCAGCTGATGGGCGGCGTGGAGTCCGCGGCAGTCGGGATCCTGGTCGGGGTCGGGGCGCGAAACGAAGAGCCGCCACACTTCGGGATCTCGCACTTCACGGAGCAAATGCTCTTCCGCGGCACTCGTTCACTCAGTGACCGCGAGCTGTCCGATCGCCTCGACGCCCTCGGCGTCGACTACGACTCCTCGGCCGGCATCGAGATGACCCTGGTCAGCGGCGTCCTGTTGGGCTCGAAGCTAGACCGCGGAATCCGTCTGCTTGCCGACGTAATTGGAGAGCCGGCATTCCCCGAAGATGCCATGGAAAGCGTTCGAACCCTGCTCCTGCAGGAAATTCGACAGCGCGAGGACCGCCCGGCGCAGCTCGTGCTCGATCGTCTGCGGCGCGACTGCTTCGCCGGATCGCCGCTCAGCCACGACGTTCTCGGATCAGAGGAGTCGCTGCAACTGATCTCGCGCGAGGACCTGCTGGCGTTTTGGCGCGCGCATTACCGTGGCGGCAACGTGACGGTGTCCGTCGCGGGCAACTTCCGCTGGGAAGATGTGGTGGGGTGGCTCGAAGAAATCACCGGCTCGTGGCAGGCTGCTGTTACGCCAGACCGTTTCGATCCGCCGGCCTTCCATTCCGGTGTTTCCGCTACAGTCCGGGACACGTCCCAGGAGCACCTTGGCTTCGCTTTTCCGGGAGTGGCATTTTCCGACCCGGACTACTACTCGTCAGCCGTCCTGGCGCAGGCATTGGGTGGCGGCACCAATTCGCGGATTCATCAGGAAGTTCGAGAGAAGCGCGGTCTCGCCTACGCCGCCCATGCTCGTTTCGATGCCCTGCAGCGCACGGGCCTGTTTCGCGTCTACGTAGGAACGAGTGCGGAGCGGGCGCATGAGAGCGTCGAGGTCGTTTTCGATGAGCTTCGGAAGCTCGAGACACAGAGTCTTACCGTAGAGGAAACTAACCTCGCCAAGAATCGGCTGAAGAGCAGCGTGGTGATGCGGAGCGAGAGCAGCGCGGCCCGCATGGGAGCGAATCTCCGCAACTGGTGGTTCGAGCACCGGCTGCGTAGCCTCGAAGACGTGAAGGCGGGGATCGAAGCGGTCGATCCGGACCAGGTTCGATCACTCATCCGACGGCTCGATATCTCACGCAACATAGCTGCGGTGGCGCTCGGACCCAGGACTCAAGAGGAGCTCTTTTCGGGCGCCACGGCCCGTCTGTAGCAGGAAGGTACGTATGGCAACCACGCTAACCCGGCAGCACAGTCTGTTTCACACGCATCGGCTGGAGAACGGGCTCCAGCTCATCGGTCAATCCATCCCGGGCGTGGAATCCGCCGCCTCCGTCTTCTGGGTCTGCACCGGTACCCGAGACGAAGAGAGAGCGCATATGGGCGTCTCCCACTTCCTCGAGCACATGGCATTTCGAGGTACAGACCGAATGTCGGGACCGGAGATCGACCGCGCCTTCGAGGAGATGGGTGCCGAGAGCAACGCCGGAACATCAAAGGAGATGACTTTCTACTGGGCCAGAGTCCTGCGTGAGAACCTGCCGCGCGCCATCGAGGTGCTCGCCGAGCTGACACATCCGCTTCTCGAGGATTCAGCGTTCGACCAGGAACGGAACGTCATCCTCGAAGAGATCGCGCGCTATGAAGACCAGCCTGCTCACGTCCTGATGGACCACTTCATGCACGACTACTTCGGCCAGAACCCACTGTCCTGGGAGGTGCTGGGAACATCCGAGACGATCAAGAACCTGCGCGTCGAGGATATGCGCGCGTACTGGCACCGCCGGTACGGCGCCGCAAACATGATCTTTTCCATCGCCGGAAACTTTGACTGGGACGAGGTGGTCGAGCAGGTATCCAGCCTCTCGGCTACCTGGCGCAGCGGCGAAACCGGACGTCGGTTTGCGCCACTCGAGCTGCGCCCGGGACTGCGCGTGTATCAGCGCGACCGCTTCCTCCAGCAACACATCGCGATTGGGCTCCCTTCGGTGTCGAGCAAGGATCCTCGCTACTGGGTTGCCGCTCTTCTTGCCACGGTACTCGGCGACAATACCGGGTCGCGACTGTATTGGGCTCTCTATCAGAAGGGTCTCGCCGACTCGGCAACCGCCCAGCTCATGGAGTTCGAGGACACGGGGGTGATTCTCACCCACATCAGCACCTCTCCGGAGCTGGCGCAACAGGCGCTCTCCGCGGCTCTGGAGGAACTGCAGCGCCTGCAGGAGGGGGAGGTCCAGGAAGACGAGCTAGAACGCGCCAAGGCGAAGCTCATCAGCGCGGTGATCATCGGCGGCGAGAGCACGAACGAACGGGTCTTCGGCCTCATATCGTCCTGGCTGGCGCAGGGAAGACTCGAGACCCTGGAGGAGACGCGCCTCAAGATCGAAGCCGTGACGCCCGGGGACATCCGCGAGCTTCTCGATGAGCTGGCGATCGCGCCCGAGCAGGTCATGACGACCACCGGCCCACTTGCACCGCAAGCGCTTCGGGCGCGGTAGTTCGCGGGCACTTTCCGCGCCATTCTCATGCTGTTCCAAGAATCGGCGCGTAGCATACGTGATGAGGGTCGCTCACACCTCTCCTCCGAAGAGCGAGCCTGGATCTCCATCTCCAGGCTCGCTCTTTTTGCATCGCGCCGCCCCTCGTAGATTGCTCCTGTTGGCAGTTCATTGCCACCGGTGGTATGCTGCGACTCGTCCCCCTCCCTGGTATCTCCCCTATGGCCACCAAGGCAAAGTCAGCGGTTTCCCGCCAGCCGTCACGCCCACGCGGCCGTTCCACGCGCCGCGGCAACGCTGTGTTGGCCGTGTTGCGGTGGGCCGTACGCACTGCGCGTCCCCGCAGCGTGTCGGAGGTCGCCACTCTCGCTCTTGCCGCTCTCGGCGTGACCATCGGCCTGCTGGAAGCCGGCCTCGCGCTCTCGCGCGGCAGAGACGCGAACACCGCGGTTCTGCTCACGCTCCTGCTTCTGACAGGAGCGTTCGTGGCCCGCACCTGGGTCTGGTGGCGACTCGAGGCGGAACGGATGACGTGGGGGCGCGCGCGTAACCTGCTCGGATGTGCCCTCTTGATATATTGCGCCCTCGCTCTCGCCTGGCACTCAGCGGCGGCGAGCCTGGGAGTAGGACCCGCGTATCCGCTGCCGTCCGTGCTCGGCCGGGAGCCGCTAGCGGCATTCACGCTCGTAGTGATCGCGTTGATGGCGCTCGCGCTTCTGTTACGGGCGCCGGTGGGCAGCTGGACGCTCGCTCTGGGGCGCGCCGGCCGGTCGGTTTCGACGGCGCTCAGATCTCGCCGTCTCCTCGAGTCGACCTCGATAGACGCCGCGGACGAGGGATTCTGGATTCCCGACGAACCCGGCGAGTCGGGCGAAGTTTGCGCCTCGACCGAGGGCGTACGGGTCTCCGGCCCAGGCGCGCTCGCTAGCAGTGCCCGCGCGGATTCTCTGGTGGGCCAGGTGGCTGCTCCGGGCGGGGAGGCGTCCGCTCCGGGGAGTAACACGTTGCCCCCGATCGCAACGTTCCTGCCATCACCCAAGCGCCAGGCCGCACCCTCCGATCTCGACGTGAAAGCCCAACGCATTCAGGAGACACTCGCCAGCTTTAACGTGAGCGCGCGCGTCGTCGACTATCACTGTGGACCGGTCGTCACGCAGTTCGACGTACAACCCGATCGCGGGGTCAAGGTAAAGAGCATCACCGTTCTCCAGAATGACCTGGCCCTCGCCCTGGCGGCTCCGACCATCCGCATCCAGGCTCCCGTTCCCGGCAAGCCGGTGATCGGCATAGAGATTCCGAATTCCACCGCCTCGGCGGTATCACTGCGCGAGCTCCTCGAGAGCGAGCCCTATCGCGCGGCGGAATCGCCACTACGCATCGCACTCGGCAAGGATGTGTCCGGTACTCCCACCGTGATCGATCTGGCGCGAATGCCCCACCTGCTGATCGCCGGGGCAACGGGCTCGGGCAAGAGCGTCTGCATCAATGCCCTGATCAGCTGCCTCCTCTACCAGAACACGCCGAACGAGGTTCGGCTAATGATGGTGGATCCGAAAACGGTGGAGCTGGCGGTCTACAACGGCGTGCCTCACTTGCTCAGCCCGGTAATCACCGAGATGGATCGAGTCGTAGGCGTGCTGCAGTGGGCGCTGCGCGAGATGGAGCGGCGCTACCAGCTGTTCGCCGACAACACAGTGCGGAACATCCAGCGCTACAACGAGAAGGCGGCGGCTTCGGGCGGGAAACCGCTCCCGTACATCGTGTTCGTCATCGACGAGCTTGCCGATCTCATGATGGTGTCGCCCGAGGAAGTCGAAGACTCGATCTGCCGACTGGCCCAGCTGGCGAGAGCTGCCGGGATCCACCTGGTCATCGCCACGCAGCGGCCTTCGGTCGATGTGATCACCGGGCTGATCAAAGCGAATTTCCCGGCCCGGATTGCGTTCATGATGACCTCGCAGATTGACTCGCGCACGATCCTCGACACGGCCGGAGCGGAGAAGCTGCTGGGACGCGGGGACATGCTGTACCTGCCTCCTGACGCGCCGAAGCCGATTCGGCTTCAGGGCGCCTCGGTCTCGGAGCCCGAGATCGAGCGCCTCGTCGAGTTCTGGAAGCGAAGTCCCATGCAAAATGTGGTCCATCGAGTGCCCGCCGAGGAGTTCGCCGAAGCCGAGAAAGCGGCGCAGAACGCCGACGACGAGCTTCTCAGCGAGGCGATCAGAGTCGTGCGGGAGTACCAGCATGCGTCGGTGTCACTGCTGCAACGCAAGCTTCGCATCGGCTACTCTCGCGCCGCGCGAGTGATGGATCAGCTCGAGGCTCACGGGGTGGTCGGCCCTCCCGACGGCAGCAAGCAACGTCCGGTCCTCGAAGACGGCTTCGGAAGCTTCGAGGAGTAGCGTCGCCGCGCTCGGCGCCTCGTCGCCCCTTTCGGGGTAGACTCTGGTACCCGGGCTGGTCGGACTCAAAGCCGGCACACCGTGCAATTTTGGCTCGGCACACGGAGGCTCACGAGATGAAGCGAGCGCATCGGACTCCGCGCGACGTGACAGTTCACGTCAAGGGCCGGAACATGGCGGTGTCTCCGGGGCTGCATGATCTCGTGGTCGCGAAGATGGGAAAGCTCGACAAGTATCTCGACCGCCTGAGCAAGATCGAGGTCGAGCTGTGGACCGAAGAGACGCGAGTGTCGGCTCACCACAATCACGTGGAGGCAACGGCACGGGCGGCCGGCAAGACCCTTCGGGTGGAGTCGAGCGGCCCCGAGATGCACGTGGCTGTTGACGATGCCGTCGACAAGCTCTACCGGCAACTGAACCGGCACAAGGAGCGGCTGAAGACTCACCACGGCACAAAGCTGTCGACGATGTTTGAGGAGCCCGAAAGCGCCGCGGCGTTATCGCCCGACGATCTGCGGCCACAGACGGGCTCACCCATCATCCACCTCGAGAGGCTCGACATGAAGCCGCAGTTCGAGGACGAGGCCGTACAGGAGCTGGAGCGCGGCGAGCGCGACTTCTACGTCTTCCTGAATGCCAAGAACGAACAGGTAAACGTCCTGTACAAAGTCGGGGACGGAAGCTATGGGCTCATCGAGCCCATAGCCAGGTAATCCACGTCTAGGCGCTGTCTTCCGGCGCCAGGTACTTCCGCTCGTATTCCTCGTAGCTGAGAATCACCACGGGCTTGTCCTTGTAGAGAGCGACTTGAGCCGTTCCACTACTTGCCGCGTGTTCCAGGGCATCCTTAAGCGCGGTCGTAACCTCGATCTTGATCATTGAGTCTCCTTTGCGCCCCGGTGCCGAATGCGAGCTTGCTACCCCGGCGCCCGCTGCTCTGTACTTGCCCATCAGTTCATTCATTCCGCCGGGAACTAGTGAACGCCTGCGCGGTGTCGGCAGGCGTCGCTGTCACCATTATACTCCCCGCGATGTCGCCTGTCACGTAAAATTTCCAGCCTTGCTGATATAGTTTGGAGAGCATTTGGGTCGGGGTGAGCGAATGACACGGCCGTTGGCGATCGTGGCACATCAGCTCCATGCGGGCGACGTCATTCTCGCCCTGGCGATTGTCCTGTTCCTCTCCGGGGCAGTTTCGGCGGTCTACGTGACCCTGTCGCGCCGCCAGGTCGCCTCGCTGCTGCGACGATACGCCTGGGTCTCCTGGCAGCTCGGGCTCATGCTCATGATGGAGCAGGGCTATGAGCTGGTGCGCGGCCACATCCAGCCGAAAACCGACGTCGCGATCATCAATGCCTACCGAATTATCGACTTCGAATGGCGCCACGGCTTCTTCATCGAGTCCCGGTTAGAGCGCAATCTCCTGCAGTACCGGGAGCTAATGACCGGAATCGACCTGTTCTACATTCTGAGCCACGCCTTCGTCACGATCGGCGTTATCGCGGCCATCTGCATCTGGAGGCGGCAGCACTACACCTTTGTCCGCAACATGTTCCTCATCACCACCGCGATCGCTCTAGCCGTCTTCTACCTGTATCCAACCGCCCCACCGCGGATGCTCTCCAACTACGGATTCGTCGACCCGCTTGTCTGGTCGCATCTGGCACAGGCGGGAGGAGCCCAGCCTGGGTCGTACACCTACAATCCCTACGCGGCGATGCCCAGCCTCCATGTCGGCTATGCCCTGATCGTCGCCTGGGGCGCCTTCGCGGCATGGCGCCACTGGCTGGTCCGGGTCGCCGCCCTCGCCTATCCGGCGGCCATGGCGGCAGCTGTTGTGATATCGGCGAACCATTTTCTGCTGGACGTGGCCGGCGCGGTGGTGACAGTACTGGCTGCCCGCGGTGTTCTGTGGCTCGTCGCGCATGCCGGCGTTGCGGCGCAGCCCATCATGGCAGCTGTCAGAATCCTTGAGGTCTATCCAACAGCGGCCGAACCATGACCGGAGCCGGCATAACTCACGACGTGCCGGTGGCCCGGGAGCAGACGGCGACCGTTCACGCCGGGCCGTCCGGGCCGCCCGACGTATCCGTTGTGGTCCCTGTCTTCGAAGAGGCGGAGAGCGTGCCCAGGCTCCATCGCCAGCTTGCAGACATGCTCGGCGAGCTCGATCGCAGCGCGGAGATCGTGTTCGTGGACGACGGCAGCCGCGACGAGACGCCTTTCAGGTTGCAAGAGGCGTTCGAATCCGACGGTCGTGTGCGGGTGGTCCGGCTGCGGCGCAATTTCGGTAAGACTGCCGCGCTCCTGGCCGGATTCCGGGTCGCGCGCGGGAACATTGTGGTCACTCTCGACGGGGATCTTCAAGACGACCCGAAGGAGATTCCGCGCTTCCTGGCCGCGATTGACCAGGGCTTCGACCTCGTCTCGGGATGGAAGCGAGTGCGCCATGACCCTCTCACCAAGACTGTACCCTCGCGTCTCTTCAATCTCACCGTGCGGCAGTCCACCGGAATCCCGCTGCACGACTTCAATTGCGGCTTCAAAGCCTACCGGCGTGAGGTGCTCGACGAGCTGAAGCTGTACGGCGAGCTCCACAGGTTCATTCCCGTGATGGCGTACTGGCGCGGATTCCGCGTCGGCGAGCTGGAAGTGGCGCACCGGTCCCGGGAATTCGGTCGCTCGAAGTTCGGCGCCGGACGGCTCCTGAAGGGCCTGCTGGACTTTGTGAAAGTCATGTTCCTGACACGGTATCTGCAACGGCCGCTCCAGCTTTTCGGTTTCCTCGGAATCGGTTTGCTGGGCCTGGGAACCGCGGGATTCCTCTACCTGCTCGTCCTCAAGCTCATGGGCCAGTCGGTCTTTCAGTCCCACGGGCCATTGTTGGTGGTCTCGGGAATCGCGATCATCAGTGGGCTCCAGCTCTTCATGCTCGGACTCGTCGGCGAGATGCTTCGCCACTACTCGTTTCGCCCTGAAGACGAGTACAGCGTGACGACGGTGCTCGACCACGGCGCGCCGGGACCGGTTGCCTCGCCGTGACCGCCGTATGGTGAGCCGGCTCTATACCGTCACGATCGACGCCCGACATGACCGGCCCTCGCAGGCTTGTGGTCGCAGTCGCTTGATTAGCGAATCGCATTCGACCATCTGGATGAAGCAGCCATCGAGCCCGTGGACCTTGACTGGTGTCGGGCCATTGTGGTTGTGCCGGCCCGTGAAGACAAGCGAACCAAGAACCACATTCACTTCGACCTGGCCCCCGACGAACAACAAGCGGAAGTAGAGCGTCTGATTGAGCTCGGCGCACGCCGCATCGACATCGGGCAAGCCGACGTTGCCCGGGTTGTCCTGTCCGAACCAGAGGGCAACGAGTTCTGCGTCCTTCCTCCGCGTCCGCAGTGAGGTTTGGCCACCGGCCAGCGAAGACTCAGGCCGGCCACATCTTCGGCACGAACACTTCTTGAAAGGTGTTGATTGCGAAGAAGTCGGTCATTCCCGCGATGTAATCGGCGACCCGGCGCTCGATTCCCTCTCCGCGGCGATCCTCCCGGTACTCGGCCGGCAGGGCTTCGGGGCGTTCGGCGAAATATTGAAAAAGCTCGGTGATCACCCGGTACGCGCGGTCCGCTTCACGGCGCACGATTGGATTGGAGTAAACGCGCTCGAAAAGGAAATCCCTGAGCCTATCGAGCGCCTCCAGAGTGGGCGGGCTCATCTCCACCATCGGCCGCCCTGCGCTGGTGTGGATGATGTCCAGCACTACCGCGTTGATGCGCTGCGATCGATCTCGACCGAGCTGCGCGACGGCAGATTGAGGCAGATCGCCGGCCGCTATGATTCCGGCGCGTACCGCGTCGTCGGCGTCGTGGTTGATGTATGCCACGGCGTCCGACAGACGGACGACGGCGGCTTCCAGCGTTGCCGACGGCCCAACCGATGTTGCGGCCAGGCTGGAGCGTGGCTTGCGGTGCGTACGAATGCCGTCCAGCACCTCGACTGTGAGGTTCAGGCCCAGTCCGCCACGTTCCAGGTACTCCACCACACGCAGGCTCTGCTGGTCGTGCCGGTAGCCACCTCCCAGCAGACTGTCCAGAGCCGACTGACCGGTGTGTCCGAATGGGGCGTGGCCGAGGTCGTGAGCCAGAGCAATCGCCTCGACCAGATCCTCATTCAGCGCGAGGGCCCGGGCGATGTCGCGGCCAATTTGCGCGACTTCCAGTGCGTGGCTCAAGCGGTTGGCATAGTGGTCGCCAGCCGGCGCGATGAAGACCTGCGTCTTGCCTCGCAACCTGCGAAAGGAGTTGGTGTGGATAATCCGGTCTCTGTCGCGCTGATAGGCGGTTCTGACGGGCGACTCGTCCTCATCAGCGGCTCGTCCGGCGGACCGGGAGCTGCGCATCGCCCACGGCGCGAGGACGGCGTCTTCGTTGCGCTCGAGCCGCTCGCGCACCGTGGCATCCTGTCCTGGCTCTGTTTCGCGCACGACCAAGTATAGGGAGGGTGCGGACTTTCGCTCCGACTGTCAGAACTCGACGTTTCGCGGGGTCCGCGGGAACGGAATCACGTCGCGGATATTCGCCATGCCGGTCATGAACTGGACGACCCGCTCCAATCCAAGACCAAATCCTGCATGCGGCACCGTCCCGTAGCGACGCAGGTCCAGGTACCACCAGTACGCCTCGGTATCGAGCCCACTCTCGCGCATTCTGCGTTCAAGGACGTCGCGGCGCTCTTCGCGCTGACTGCCGCCGATAATCTCTCCGATCTTCGGGACGAGCACGTCCATGGCGGCCACGGTCTGTTCATCGTCGTTGAGCCGCATGTAGAACGCCTTAATCGAGGCCGGGTAATTCGTGAGTATCACGGGACCATGGAATTCTTTCTCCGTGAGATACCGCTCGTGCTCCGCCTGCAGATCCGCGCCCCATGCCACCGGAAACTCGAACGTCTCACCCGAACGTTGCAGGAGATCGATCGCCTCGGAGTACGTCAGCCGGACGAACGGCGTGGAGACGATATGGTGCAGTGTTTCCAGCACGGTCCCATCGACGCGCTCGTTGAAGAATGCCAGGTCGTCGGCGCTCCGATCGAGTACGTCACCGAACAGAGACTTCAAAAAGTCCTCGGCGATGTCTGCGAGGAGGTTGAGATCGCAGAAGGCGATCTCCGGCTCGATCATCCAGAACTCCGCGAGATGCCGCGATGTGTTCGAGTTTTCGGCTCGGAAGGTTGGACCGAAGGTGTAGACATTGCGAAGGGCTGTAGCCATGATTTCGGCCTCCAGCTGTCCGCTCACCGTGAGATGCGTGATCTTCCCGAAGAGGTCCCTCTCCGCGTCCAGCCGACCGTCGAGAAGGGGCGGATGCCCGAGATCCAGTGAGGTGACCTGGAACATCTGGCCGGCCCCTTCCGCGTCGAGCCCGGTGATGACCGGCGTTTGGACGTACAGGTAACCGTGCTCCTGAAAGTATCGGTGAATAGCCATGCTTACGGCGTTGCGGACCCGCGCCATCGCGCCAAACGTGTTGGTGCGCGGCCTCAAGTGCGCGATCGTTCGCAGGTATTCGAACGAGTGACGCTTCTTGGCCAGCGGGAAATCCGGCGCGTCGCCGATGAGGCGGAACCGTTCCGCTCTCAGCTCGACGGCCTGGCCCGCCGCGGGCGACTCGACCATCTCTCCGCTTACCTCGACGCTGGCACCGGTTCCGGCGGGCTCCACGTCTGTCGGGTACTCCGGCAAGGAATCCGGCACGACGACTTGCAGATTCGCCAGGCTCGACCCGTCGTTGAGCTCCACGAACGTCACACCGGCCCTCGAGACGCGCTTGGTGCGAACCCATCCGCGTACCCTCACTCTGGAACCGACGAGCTCCAGTCTGACCGCCTCACCGACTCTAACGTCCAGTTCGGATGGTTCCGAGGTATCCGCCACAGATGCCGTGTCCTCCTCCATTGAAACCATCGAATTGTAGCCGGGCGGTGTCGCTAGTGTGACTGATACACTCGATACAAACCGCGGAGCGTGAGAATGGGGTTGACCGAAGGGAAAGGTGAGCTACTGGCGCGCTGCATCGTGTGCCGGGGCGATATTCACGCCGCCGATCCGTACGAGGAGTGGGAGGGCGGCTACTACTGCGAGCGCCACAGCCTGCCACATCTCAGGCAGCGGGCCAGATTGTACGCCGACCTGCTGCGCCGGGGGCTAACGGTCGAATCGGAAGAGTCGAACCTCAGTTGAGGAAGTACGTTGCGACCACCGAATCGAGGAGATCTCGCGTCATTCGCGGCGGGACCTCTAGGTAGCGCGCCAGTGCGACCAGCTGGTCGAGCAAGTCGCGCGGGTGGACACCGCGAAACGGCCGGCCTGCCTTCAGGTAATGTGTCTCGACAAGGAAATTGAACGCTTCCTCGTCGAAAGGAACCCGGTAGTCGCGGCACGCCCGAACGAAGATCTCGCGAAACATTTCGCGGTTGGGGTCGCGAGCTCTGACCTTGTACTTGATGCGGCGGAGAAATGCCTCGTCGATCAGGGACGACGGATCGAGGTTCGAGGACAGCACCAGGAGCTCGTCGAACGGCACTTCCAGCTTGCGTCCGCTATTCAGCTTCAGGAAGTCGACGCGCAGCTCGAGGGGGACGATCCACCGGTTGAGCAGATCGCTCGGACTCATCTGCTGTCGGCCGAAGTCGTCGATGAGGAACATTCCCGTATTGGCTTTGAGCTGGAACGGGGCTTCGTACGTTTTTCGAAGCGGGTTGAACGACAGATCAAGGTTCTCGAGCTTTAGCTCGCCGCCGACCACGACAGTGGGACGTTTCACGCGGATCCAGCGCGGATCGTGAGCGCCGATGAGATCGTCAACGCGAATGTGGCACACCGGATCGAAGAATTCGATAATGCTGCCCTCGAACTCGACCGCGTAGGGCACGAACACATTGGACCCCATAGCTCGTGTGATGCGAGATGCCAACGCGGTCTTTCCGTTCCCGGCCGCGCCGTAGAAGAACAGCGACTGGCCGGCATTGACGGCAGGTCCAATCTCGCGGAGTATCTCGTCATGGAGAACGAGCTCGGCGAAGGCCTGTTCAATTGCCTGCTTCGTTATGACGACATCCCGCACGCTCTGGGCGTGAACCGACTGAATGTATGCGTCGAGCGGCACGGGAGCGGGACCGTCGTACATGTTTCGCGCGATGGCGGCGAGGGCTCGATCCGTGCCTTCGTCGGTGAGCGTGTATACATATTGACGCTCACCAGGACCCCGAGAACCGACAACGTGGGTGAGATGGAGCCGTCGCAGCTCGTTGAGATTACTGAGCACCAGCAGGAACGGCAAAGCCAGCATGTCCGCGACCGAGCCGGCCGTCTGCGGACCGCCGGCGTAGAGCCGTTTCAGGAGAAGGTCATCGACCATCGAGCTCGACAGGCCCGTCTGCTCGAGGTTGTGGGGCATCTGCGGCTCAAAGACAGGCGACTCGATCTCGAGAAGCATGGCGTCCTCACTGCGTCCGGTGTGACGATGCAGCGCGGCAGCCCGTCGCCGTCGCGCCCGTAACCGACCGCACACACCATACCGGATACGTCGGGTGGCGGCACGGGCCGATAGTCCCCTTTTCGGCCGGACCACACTCCCAGAATCAGGCAAAATCGCCCGTTCTCGCCGGGCGATCATGGGGACGCAGTGGCTGCGGGACAGGGATTCGAACCCCAACTTCTTGATCCAGAGTCAAGCGTCCTACCGTTAGACGATCCCGCAATGACGCTCTTAAAGCGTAGTGTCTAACGCCGGTTCCGGGCAAGCTTACGGCGGCGCCGAAGGGGCCGGGATGTACTCCACGTGATAGAGTTGGGCGATTGAACGCGGAGGCGAAACGTGCGTCCACTGTTTCTCGTGCTGGCCCTCATCGTAGGTGCCCTCTTCACCACCCAGGCGTCAGAGGCTCAAAGTCACGGGCCCCTCCTCATGGGCCGTGTGATAGACACAACCCATCCATTTCACGACGCTACTGGCAACTGTTCGTGCAACTGGCAGTGGTACACGATCGGCGTCCGGCCCGGCACGCTGCGGATCGTGGCCACGCTGCACTCGTATGCGGGGAAGATGGCTCCCACGTGGGCCATTCGGGTCGTCCTGCTGCAGGGCAAGCACCAGGTCAAGGTCGGGCAGGCCGCCTGCCTCGCCACCCACACCAGTTGTAACCAGAGCGTGACGCTCACCACCCGCGTTTCGCGATCGACGATTTACTACGTTGAAGTCGAGGGCCCAGGGGCGAGTCAGATTTCCTACACGATGCGCTTTGCCGGAGCACTCTTCCAGCTCCACTGCGGCAGGTACTGCTAGAAACTTCGGTCAAGTGTGGCCGAGAGCGCGCCCCGTCCCGATACGTGATGGCCACAGTGCCGTACCCGCCTCCGGACGAATGTCTCACCAGGCGGCAAACAGCGATCTCAGGCGGCTTTTTCGCGCTCCTGGCCTGCGTGCTCTACGACGATTCTTTCCCGAGCGTACCCGAGCAGCAGGTATATGCGCTTAATCTCTTCGGCTTCGACAGGCGTGTCCAGCTGATGAACCGCGAGATCCCTGCCCCGGTCTCTGACGCGAACCGTCACCATCCTGCCCAACTCCGCTTCCAGACGATACGGTTTCGGATGCAAGTTTGGTGCCATCGCCGCCAGAAAGGCTCGAAGGGGCCCGCCAGTCGCGTCGGATAGCGCGCCTCATGCCGGCTGCAGCCAGGCAGCTGGTGCAATGCCGGGGACCGGGAATCGCCGCGTCAGCTCTGTAACTTCCGACCGGGTCTCGTCTCTGACCGAGTCGTCGTCGGGCGCGTGGAGCCGGCGCCGGAACCAGCCGGCAATCAGCTCCATCTCTGTCTCGCCCATTCCTCGAGTGGTGGCGGAAGGGGTTCCTACCCGGAGCCCGCTGGTGTGTACGGAGCTCCGCGTGTCGAACGGCACCAGGTTCTTGTTCGCCACGAGTCCGACCGATTCCAGGGCGGATTGAGCCTGCCGCCCGGTGAGGTCCGCGGCTCGGAAGTCCAGCAACATGAGATGGTTGTCGGTTCCACCCGACACCAGTCGGAAACCCGACTGCTGGAGTCCCCGTGCGAGTGTTGCAGCGTTGGCCACCACCTGGGCCGCGTAGGCGCGAAAATCCGGCCTCAGGGCTTCGCCGAAAGCGACCGCCTTGGCAAGAATCTGGTGCATGAACGGTCCACCCTGCATGTAGGGGAAAACCGCCGAGTTGATCGCCTTGCCGAGCTCCTGCCGGCACAGGATCATGCCTCCCCGGGGTCCGCGCAGCGTCTTGTGAGTGGTCGTCGTAACGACGTCGGCGTACGGCACCGGGCTCGGGTGAACGCCGCCGGCGACCAGGCCGGCCACATGTGCCATGTCGAACATGAACAATGCCCCGACGGAGTCCGCGATCTCCCGGAGCCGTACGAAGTCGAAGAATCGCGGGTACGCACTGGCCCCCGCGACAATGAGCTTTGGTTTCAGCTCCCACGCTTGCTGTGCCAGCGCATCGACGTCTATCCGCTCCGTCTCCTGGTTCACGCCGTACCACTCGAAGTGGTAGAGCTTCCCCGAGAAGTTGAATCCGCCACCATGAGTTAGGTGACCACCGTGGCTCAGATTCATGGCGAGCACGGTATCCCCGGGCTGCAAAACAGCCGCATACGCCGCCATATTGGCCATCGCACCGGCGTGCGGTTGAACGTTCACGTGCTCGGCGCCGAAGAGCTGCTTTGCCCTTTCGACTGCCAGTTCTTCGGCTTCGTCCACATGCTCGCACCCGCCGTAGTACCGCTTGCCGGGATAGCCCTCGGCGTACTTGTCGGTCAGGATCGATCCCGTGGCCTCGAGCACGGCGGGGCTGCAGTGGTTCTCCGAAGCAATGAGCACGATGTCATCCGACTGTCGGCGGGCTTCACGGCGGACTATCTCAAACGCGGCCGGATCGCTGTTGGCCAGAGCATCCATGTTCCCCTCCACGTGCCCGAAATCAGGCAATGCATTTACCGTTCACACGCGTTCACCCGGGCCGGCCGCCCAGCGTGACGCCGGTTATCCGCGCGGGCGTTCATCGATTCATCGTAGTGCCTCGGTAGTGATGGTGCCCATCAGCCCTTGCCGTACGAGGGCGTTCCGACGAAGTGGAGGGATGAAAGCGGCCAGTACACGACCCACGCCTTGCCGATGATGTACTTTCTCGCTACCCAGGGTGTCGGCCACTTGCTCGAGTCATAGCTGTTGTTGCGATTGTCACCCAGCACGAAGTAATCGTTCTTGGGCACGACCTCCGGCCCCCAGTTGTAGTCAGGCGCCTGTAGCTCGTATGGCTCATTCAGGGGCCGATTGTCGACGTAGACACGTCCCGACCGCACTTTCACAGTGTCTCCGGGTACCCCGATGACCCGCTTGATGAAGTCACTGTCCGGCCGCAGCGCCGCAACGGCTTGAAACACCACGACATCTCCCCGCTGCGGGCCGTGGAAAAGGTAGTCGAGCTTACTGACCAGCACGTACTCACCGTTGTGAAAATTCGGTTCCATCGACATGCCGTCGACCCGAAAATTCTGCAGTGCAAACCGAACGGCGACGAAGATGAGAACGGTGAGAATCGCCGTCTCTACCAGCTCGCGGAGCCATGAGCCGCGCTTCCTGGCCGCGTCCGCGGACTGAGGAGGGGAGTCGGTCATCGGGCAGCCGAGTCTACCACTTGATTTTTTTCGGCTACAATCGCGATCCATGCGGCCGACACGGCTGCCAGGAGACGGTCGTCGTCGTCCTCCGGGACCGTACGAAAATCGAGGGCGACTCGGTTTCGCAGTTGCCTGGGCACCACCCTCGGTTCACCGGTGCGGAGCCGCCGACCAGAGACTCCTGCAGGGAGCACTGCCAGCGTTGTGGGGAGGACTTCCCCCGGTAGTGCTCCGCCTCCGATGGTGGACTCGCCGGCCTCCAGCGCGACTTCGATTCCCGTGGACCGTGCCTCAGCGCGAAATCGTTCGGCCCGGGCAGCGACCTCTGCAGCGGGGGCGCTGATCATGCGCCAGAGCGGCAGGGTCTCCACCGCGTCGCCGAAGTAATAGGCGCGGAGGGTGGCGGCGAGCGCCGCGAGCGCCGTCTTGTCGGGCCGCATCGCCCGGCTCAGTGGATGTCTAGCGGCGCGATCCGCGATCTCGCGGCGGGCCAGCAGGATTCCAGCCTGGGGTCCACCCAGCAGCTTGTCGCCCGAAAACGTCACCACATCCGCTCCCGCCTCCAGCGATTCAACCGGCATCGGTTCGTGTGCCAGGCCGAACTGTTCCGTGGTCACCAGCGACCCGCTTCCATTGTCGTCCAGTAAGAGAATGCCCCGCGCATGGGCCAGCTCGGCGAGTGACGCCATCTCCACTGTCTCCGTGAAACCGATCATGCGGAAGTTGCTTGTGTGGACATGCAGGATCGCTGCAGTTCGGGGCGTGATTGCCTCGGCGTAGTCCTGCAACCTGGTTTTGTTAGTTGTGCCGACTTCGACCAGGCGGGCGCCACTCTGGCGCAGGACCTGGGGTATGCGGACACCGCCGCCGATCTCGACTGCCTGCCCGCGCGACACGATCACTTCCTTGCCGCGGGCAACCGCCGCCAGAGCCAGAGTCAGCGCGGACGCTGCATTGGTGGTGACGAGCGCGGCCTGGGCTCCGGTCAGATCGCAGACCATTGCCGCCACCCTTCGATGTCGCGACGAGCGAAGACCCGTGTCGAGATCAAGCTCGAGGTCGCTGTAGGCGGCGGCATCGCGAATCGCCTTCAGCGCTGCTGGGCTGAGGGGGGCGCGGCCCAAATTGGTGTGCAAGATGACCCCTGTCGCATTCAGCACCGGCCGCGGCCAGGCACCCCAAACCTCCTCGAGGCGCGCAATCACGGCTGCCGCCACTGCCTCCCGAGCGGGAGATGCCGCCCCGGCCAGAACGCGGTCGCGCGACTCGGCAAGAACGGCACGAACCACGCGCAGAACAGCCGCCCGGTCGTGGCGCGCCAGCAAACGCGCCAGCTGAGGGTCACGGATGACCGCGTCCACAGAGGGGAGCCCGCGCAGCGGGTTCTCGCCGGCGACGGCCTTCACCGATCTAGTGAAGGAAGATGAAGGCCAAGATGAGAACCACGACCATCGTCGGCGCTAGGACGGCGAGCGACCGAATGTCCCTCATCAGGTAGGCGTAATTGATAGTCGTGGCGGGTGTGCGCGATTGCGAGGGGGGACGCCGCGTCGCTGTGGCCGGGCGTGGCCCCGAACGAGGTTGTGGTGCCGACGCCGCCGGGGTCGATTGGGCGGCGATCACGGGCTCATCGGTCAGCACCGACGAAGACGCTGTGCCGTTTGATGCCGGCCTTGGCGGAGGCGGCATGCGACGTGCCCGATTTCTCCCCTTCGGCGGCCGGCCATGAGGTCTCTTCGGCAAAGCGCGGGCTCTCCTCAAACAGATTTCGACCCCGGCAATTAATCCAAGCGACCGCTTGTCAACGTGCCGGGGCATCCGCATTATACACGCCGTTCGATACGCGGGGAACGGCTATACTGTGGCCGAAAGCTGGCGGGCGTGACGAGAGGGTGAGTGGAATGGGCAATGCTCTCGATCAGCACCCGGGCGCCGCGATTGCAGTTATCTGCGTCGTCGTCCTGGTGCTGCTGATCTGGCTCTATGTCGTCCACCGGAAAGCGCGCCGGGTGGAAGCCCGCCTCGAGGCGGTCCTCGGCGGCTTGACAGGTGACAACACGGCGCGGGCGCTCGCGGAATACCTTGGCACGGTTCGAGCCACCGCCACCGAAGTGCAGCGGATCGGCGAGCAGCACCGGCAGATCATGGGGTTGATGCCGTCAGTGGTTCGGCACGTCGGACTGGTGCGTTTCAGCCCGTTTCACGACACCGGAGGAGACCAGAGCTTTGCTCTGGCGCTCCTCGACGGCCGGGCCGACGGCGTGGTGATCACCGGACTCCACTCCCGGCACGACAGCAGGCTCTACGCGAAGCCCATCGAGCACGGGTCCTCGTCGTACTCGCTCACTCCCGAGGAGCGAAGGGCCATGGAGATCGCCATTCACGGCGAGCGGAGTAGCGTGCCTTCCTGACTAGCCGCGCGTGCCATGACGATTATGTTCGACGAGTCGCCGGAGTATGGCTCCAGGTCGTACGAGCCGTAGGCATGCTCGGTCTCGAATCCCGCCAGCCGAAGCAGTCCTTCGAGCTCGAACCGATATAGATAGCGGAGGTCGAGCACAGTTTCCGATCGTTGTAGCGCGCCATTCGAGGCGAGGCGATCGTACCACACGTGCAGCGTCAATACCTGCCTTGCTTCGTCATCGAAGGCGGACGAGAACCCCGTGAGCACTGTACCGGAGGCCTGCCTCCGAAAGCGCCGTCGCACCTCACCGTTCGCCCCCCGGTCCGCGAGTGTGAGGGGATTCGAGACATCGACCAGCAGGACTGCCCGTTCCTGGAGAAGGCGGCGCACGGTCTGCAGCGCCCGAAGCTGCGTCTCATACTCAGTCAGGTGCCACAGCGTATTGAGCGGGAAGATGGCCGCCGCGAACTGTCGGTCGATCGCGAGATCGAGGACCGATGCCTCGACCAGGTGAGCCTGCGGCAATCCCTCCAACCGCATCCGCGCCCGTCCGATCATGGCGGCCGACGGATCGACCCCCCAAACCTCGAATCCGGCCGCGGCAAGAGCCTGCGTGATGCGACCCGTGCCACTGCCTATCTCGAGGACCGGCCCTGAGGCGAGCAGGTTGCAGTAAAGCTCGACATCCTCCTGGAATGCCTCGTGCTCCCACTCATATTCGTCCACTATGCCGGCGTAAGGGTCCATGCGCCTCGGGGAGATGCGGTGTAGTCTTTAGTATATGAGCGTGGACACGCGCCGGGTTCACTATGTCTGAGAAGAAGGGGCCGGTCCTCGTCGTCGACGACGAGGCCGACATCGTCGACTTCCTCACAACCGTGCTGCGCGATGAGGGATACGCCACCGACTCGGCGCGCGATGGACTCGAAGCACTCGGCAAGATCGAAGCCGGCGCGCCGGCTCTCGTGATTCTCGATCTGATGATGCCGAAGATGAATGGCTTCGAGGTCCTCGATGCAATGCGAGCGCGCAATGGGGGACGCCGTCCGTCGATCCTCGTGCTCAGTGCGAAGTCGACTCACCAGGACATTCTGGACGCGCTGGAGCGCGGCGCGGATGACTTTATCCCCAAGCCTTTCGACCTCGAGGATCTGCTCCTCCGGATCCGGGTGTGGCTGGATCGAAAGCAAACCACCCAGAGCCCAGCCGGCACCCTGCGTATATTCACGCTCGGACCGTTCCGTGTCTTTCTGGGAACTGACGTCGTGCTTGACGAAGAGCTGGGAGACGCTCGAGCCAGAACCCTCCTCAAGTACCTGATCGCGGAGTGGGACCAACCGGTACAGAGATCCGAGATCTTGTACGTACTGTGGCCCGACCTCGACGAGGACGATGCAGAGAAGCAGCTGCGGAGCCTGCTCGTCTCGACGAAGCGGATGCTGGGAGAAAGCAGCGGCCACCAGCCCTACATCGTCGAGTCGTCGGGCACTATCTGCTTCAATGTCGACTCTGACGCCTGGGTCGATATGCACGAGTTCGAGACGCAGGTCCGGACCGCGCAGGATGCCCAGGAGACCGGAGACGTCGACCTGGCACTGGGTCTTTTCCTCTCGGCTCTGGCGCTGTACAAGGAGGACTTCCTCCGCGAGAACCTGTACGAAGATTGGCCGAGCGAAAGGCGCGAGCGCCTGCGAGAGCTATGGATCTCCTCCATGTTTCGTGTTGCAGCCATCTGCGCCGACCGTTGCGAATTTGCCGACAGTGTCCGGCTCATGAAGAAGGTGCTGGAGATCGACCCGTACCGCGAAAATGCCTATCAGGCACTCATGCTCTACCTCTCAAGGGCCGGCCGGCGGGGCGAGGCGATTCAACTCTATCGGTACGCCGAGAAGTTGTTCGCGCAGCATCTTGCGGCGCAGCCGGCGCCCTCCACCCGCATGCTGTTCGAGAAGATTTTGCGTGGCGAAGCAGGATGACCTCTTGCCGGTCGAGGAGGCGCAGCGTCGCATCCTCGAGCGGTTCAAGATCCTGGAAGCGGAAGAGGTTGATCTTGACCACGCGCTTGGCCGCGTCCTCGCTGCAGAAGTTACCGCGTCGCTGCCGCTCCCTCCTTTCGCCAACTCGTCGATGGACGGATTCGCGGTTGTGGCCGCCGACACCGCGAGTGCCTCGCGCGACAATCCCGTGAGCCTGAGGGTCACGCACCGGATTCTCGCAGGCTCGGCGCCCGGAGAACCCATCGGCCCGAGCGAGAGCGCCCGCATCATGACCGGCGCTCAAGTACCGCCCGGTGCGGACTCAGTGGTGCCGTTCGAGCACGTGGAGGACCACGGCGATCTGATCACTGTCCATCGTCCAGTCGAACCCGGCGCATGCATTCGTCTTGCCGGCCAGGACATACGAGATCGCGAAGCAGCACTGGGGCCGGGAGAGCTTCTCGGTCCGCCCCAGATCGCGCTCCTTGCCGCGCTTGGCCGGCCGGCGGTGCCCGTCGTGCGTCGTCCCGATGTCGCAATTCTCGCTACCGGTGATGAGCTCGTCCCTCCGGGCACACCACTCCGCCCGGGACAGATCTACAACAGCAACCTGGCGATGCTCGAGGCAGCTGTCGCGGAAGCCGGCGGGATCGGGCGACCGATCGAGACCGCGCGCGACGCTCCGCAGGATGTCGCCCGCGGGCTGGATGCAGCCCGAGGAGCCGATCTGTTGATTACGTCTGGAGGAGCATCGGTCGGGGACCTTGACTTTGTCAAGGCGGCCGTGGCCGATGCCGGCGAGCTTTCCTTCTGGCGGGTACGGGTGCGCCCCGGGAAGCCATTACTCTTCGGCGCCGTCGGGCGGACTCCCGTGATTGGCCTACCGGGCAATCCCACCAGCGCGTTCGCGACCTTCGAGCTGTTTGCCCGTCCCGCGATACGGACGATGCTTGGATTACCGCCCTTTCGGCCACAAATCGAAGTCGTGGTGGATGAGACGGTCGACAATCGCGGTGGCCGGCGGACCTACGCGCGCGTGCGGTTTAGCTACGATAACGGCAGTTTTCACGCCAAGCTGGCCGGCCCGCAGGATTCGGCGATGCTCGTGCCACTGGCGCGGGCGGACGGGTTCCTGGAGGTTCCCGAGGATCGCGACGAGCTTCGAGCCGGCGATGTTGCGCGCGCTCACGTTTGGCGCCTTCCTGCCTAGCCGGCAGGGCGCGGCTCCGTGACACGGATCTGGTCAGCCGCGGCCGCTTGAAGCTCGCTTTCGAGCTGCGGGCACACAAACACGGCGCGGTTCGGCAGCGGCAGACTGCTAAGGCGGTTGCCCCGCCGGATGAGAATCTCTGCCTCGTCGTTTCCCTGGTAGCGCTGCAAGATGCCATAGACGGTCTCGATCCGCCGGAGATCTGAATCCCGATCGTCCGTACGGCGCAGCTCCACGGTGAGCCGCCTGCCACAGCCTGACGCCGCGGCCGACGGAGGGCCGCTGGTTCCAGCGCCACTTGTTTGCCTGCCGTTCCCGCTTTCGTGGCCGTTGCTGTGACCGTTCGAATGACCGTTGCCGTGGCCGTTCCGATGGCCGTTACCGTTGCGGCGTGGACGGTCACCGGCCTCTTCGAGCGAGTACACCCCGTCCACCACGAGCTGTACGCGGCCGTCCGCGGCGTCCAGGCGACCGTCGACCACCGCGATCATTCCATCGGTCAGCTTGGGCTGCACCTGTTCGAACGATCGGTTGAAAACGACCGCGTCAACGGAGCGCTGAAGATCGGTGAGCTGAAAGCTTGCCATGGGCTTGCCCGTCTTCGTCATGAACGAGCGAATGCCCCGTACCAGGCCGCCGATGCTGACGGCGCCCCCGTACACGTCACCGGTGAGGGCCGATAGCGGCATA
>DATGJB010000202.1:0-8522 GCA_035295425.1 Chloroflexota bacterium
CACTCCGCTCGACGTCAACGTAATCATTGTGTCCTCGGCCAGCGTGCCAGTTGCCCGATAGGCCTTGCCGTCGCCGTCATTCCAGATGACGGTCACCGCATCAGCCGCGGTGCCGGGCTGCTTCTGCCAGTAGATTCCGAAGCCGGAGGTGGTGCTCGCCGGCCACGGCGTGTCGTATGTGAAGACGGCCTCTCCCCGCCCGCCGCAGCATCCGACTACGGGCAGCCATCCAGCCATCGCCTTGGTGCCCGCCGGCGGGCTTGGGTACGCGTATCTCGGACGCCCAAGATTGTCGGACACCGCCACCGTGTTCGAGCCCAAGAGGAGGCGCGACGTTGCGATGTACGTGAGAAAGGAGCCGACGTAGGCGGGATAGTTGTTCGTGTAGTCGATCGTCAGCCGCTGGTGCAGAACGTTGCCGCTACGCGAGAGGGCGAGCGTGTATTTGCGGACCAGGAAGTAGTCCGCCTTCCCACCTTCGTAATTGCTTTCAACCTGCATCATGAAATCGGCAGCAGCCGAAGGGTTGACCCGCCCGGACCAGCCGACGCGATCCATCTCGGTCTCGACCGAAGCGTTGTTGAAGTACGCCTGCAGGTGACGCTGGACGGCGAGAGCGTTGAGCGTCGTTATGAGCGCCGGCCATCGGTCGGGTGGAAGCGAAGCCACCTTGCTCATCAACGGGCCGGCCAGCGCGTTGAGGATCGTCTTGTGCTGCGCCGCACCAAGGTCGAGATGGACCGCTTCGGCCACGAAGTTGCCCGCGTTGACGGTGATGCCGTAACCAGGAACCGTCATCGGCCCCGTCAGCTCCAGCATCTTCGCTACGGCGTAAAGGTCGATCGAGATCACCGCGTCGAGCTTTCCGATTCGCGGTTGCGCAAATCGCTCGGCCGTTTGCGCGCTTGTCGGGAAGTCCGGCGAGTCATTGCTGTCGACGAAGCTGAAGCTGACCTGGGGAACGATCTCCCGAAACGGGCCTGGCTGCGGGATGAAACCCGGCTGGCCGGGTAAGGGGCGGGGCTCGGCGAGCTCGTAGGAATCTCCGCTGCGGAGAACGTGAATCGAGCCCTGCGCTGCTTGCAGGAGACTGTAGGTGCCGATGAAGCCCCCGCCGGCTCGAAGCTCGGCGGAGTTGACCTGCTCGACGAGGTAGTTCCTCGGCCCGTTGCCGCCGAGCACCTCCGTCAAGACCGGGAACAGGCGCTCGAATTCGGAGAAGCCACCAAGGGCGGAGTCGATGGTGGCGCGCGCCTTCTGGAATGCCGCCCGCTGCCCTGCCGGCACGACGGACAGGTCGACGTCGGCGGCTGCCCGCTGAGCCGCCTGGAGGTCCGTTCGCACAACCGCAAGGCCGGTGTGAACGCTGTCGAGGACGGTGAGCAGGGTGCGGCCGGCTTCACCCGATGACGTGGGAGTGAGGATCAGGCCGTCCAGCTGCGCCAGCCTCTGCCCGGCGTCCGAGATCGCACTGCCCATCCGGGCGATGCCGTCCACGGCAGCATGCCGGGAACGTGCCAGCTGACCGACACTTGGGACGTACTCGACATAGCGGAGGAAGGCGCTGCCGTCTGCCTGCTGACTCGCCGATGCGAAATCAGCGCTGGCGACCCTGAAGTCGGCCGCCGCCTCGGCCACAAGGCTCGGGTCGCGATTTGCGTTCGCCTGCTTGAGGGCAGCTTTGCCGGCCTCGAGCTTCGCCTGGCCGGCCTCGAGATCGGTGGTGAGCGCCGCCTGGAGCAGATCGGCCTGGCCTTTGAGCGAGACATAGGCGAGATCGGTAGCGCCTGCAATCGTCACCAGCACGGTTAGGACGATCAGCGCCGCCAGCCACGTGTGGTTTCGAGGCCGCCGCCGGCGTCGGGAGGGCAACAGCGGCAGTCTACCAGCCGGCCGTTTAGTGGCTGTTCCAGTGGACGCTTAAGACGCTGTAATCTGCTGGCTTGAGCTGCCTGGGGAGCCCCGCATACACGAGAGGCATCTTCTGAGGGTTCTATTTCTCGCCACCAGGGACTGGTACGACCCCGGCAGCGCCGGCGGCGACGAAGTCATGTGGGAGTACGCGCGGTACCTGTCCTCGGCCGGGCATGAGGTGACCTACGTCGCGGCGGCCTATTCAGGAGCTGCTCCCGAAGAGCTCGTCGACGGGCTCCGGGTCATCAGGCTCGGCCGCATCCACACCCTGTGGTTGCGGAGCTTCGCGTACTACATCAGGCGAGCTCGCGGCCAGGTCGACGTGGTCGTCGCAGAAGGCTTCGGAGGGTCCCGCATACCTCGCCTGGTGCCGCTGTACGTGCGGGAGCCAATCCTGACCGAGTGGCACCAGGTGTACCGGCCGCTTTTCGCGGCCCAGTACCCGCGCGTGATGCATGCGCCGCTCAACCTCCTTGAGTGGCTGACCGCGCGAGCCCACCGTGGCACCCTGCTCAGGGCCGGCACCGAAGAGGTGAAGCAGGACTTCATCGGCCTGGGGTTTCGGGCCGACCGGATCTTCGTCCTGCCCGTAAGCGTCCGGGACGAGTGGCTGAACCATTCGGACCTACCGACGACGGGCTCGCAAGAGCTGATCTGGCTCGGCAAGGTGCGGAAGTACAAGCGGCCCGACCACGCCATTCGAGCGCTGACCACCGTGATCCGGCGCTTCCCGGGCGCTCGGCTCACTATCGCCGGCCGCCATGACGACCGGGCATACGAGAAGGTGCTGGTCGGCCTCGTCCGCGAGCTGGATCTTGAGGACCACGTCGAGTTTCGGTTCGACGTGAGCGAGACGGAGAAGCGGGCGCTCCTGCTGCGGTCCCGCGCCCTCGTGCTGCCGTCGGCGGTCGAGGGGTTCGGCATCGTGGTGGTGGAGGCGAACTCCTGCGGGGTACCCGTGATCGCGAGCTCGGGAGTGCCGGCAAGTGTCGTGCGGGATGGGCACACGGGCCTGCGCTACCCGTCGGGCGACATCGACGCGCTCGCCACGCAGATATGCCGCCTGTTCGCCGACGACGTCCTCCATGGTTCGCTGTCTGTGAATGCACGATCGTTCGCGCGGCAGTTTGGCTGGCGAAGCATCGGCGGGCAATATGTGTCGGTGATCGAGGACTTGATCGCGGGCAGGCAAATCGTCGCTGCGGCACCGGCGCAGCTGGAATCTGAGATTCCCGTCTAACCTTCTCTGCGCTTGGAACGTCATCCGGGTAGGCAGGCAGGCTCACTGCACAGGATCTGGTACTGGGCGTTTCCCTGTCTCGCTCTGCTGATAGCCATCTTCACGCTCATACCGGCTGAGGTGTGGGCTCACCCCGCGGTCGACCAGGAGTACAGGGGTTTCGATCCCAACCTCATCTACGTCTCCAGCGGCGGCGGCGCGGCCGTCATGGCAACCCGAGACTCGGTCGAGCTCAGTGCTCCCCTTGGCACCGCCCCTGTCGTCACGTTCATGACGACGACGCTGCAGCGAGTACAGGTTGGTTTCGACGTGACAATCGTCGAGGAGAGCGGGACCACGCTTCCGCTGCGGATCGGCGTGTGGTCTCCCCTCAAGGCGACGGGGTACTTCATCGACTTCACGCCCGCCCCGTCGCGCTCGATCGCCGTGGAGAGCATCACCGGCGGCAGTGTCGGAAAGGCTCTCGACGGTGGCGTCGTCGCGCGAAGCGCGATCCTGGGCACCTACAGCGCCGGAACGAAGTACCGGGTGACGCTGCTCATGGACCGGGCACAGGGCATGATCGCGTACCAGGTGTCGAGCCACGGCGAGGTCATCGGCCGAGATTCGGTGAACCGGCAAACGTTCCCCGCCATCTTCGTACCGGTCCGGCTTGCGCTTACGGCCACTTCCGTCGCCGGCACGGGCTCCAGCGACGTGATCCTCCAGAACTACACGCTCGCACTCCTGCACGAGCGCTTCTGGACGTCCAGGGTGGTCGATGCGAAGGCCCAGGTGATCCTGATCGCGCTCGCTGCGGCGGCGCTGCTCCTGGTGGCCCTCACTGTTATCGAGGGCAGGCTCTCGATCGCCGGCGCCCTGAAGCGTGCGAGCCTGGCCGCAGGCGGACTCCGCCCCGCAGTGCTCCGGCCGGGAGCGACGACGGTCCTCGTCCTGTGTGGCGTCGCGGTCTACATCGCCGGCAACGCCTTCCTTTTCCGGTTCGCCGGCCACCCATTCGACATGGGAGGCGAGAGGATCTTCGCTTACGTGGCGCACGCCTACGGGCCTTCTCAGCTCTACTACCTTCCAAACGCGGTCACGCTCGCCCCCATATGGGGCGGCATCCCCTACCTCGAGGCTGCAGACCCGTACGGCCCGGTCAACACGTACCTGTTCTCAGCGATCGGGTGGCTCAATGGAATCCTGTTCGGCGGCGACGGTCCGTGGAGCAGCGGCAGCCTGCGGCTCGAGGCCTTGATCAAGGGCACCAACGTGCTGTTCGGCCTTGGCGACGCGGTGCTCATATACGTCATCCTCGGCCGCACGCGCCTCGCCCACCGTGGCCGGCTCATCGGAACCGGGTTGTTTGCCTTCAACCCGGCGGTGTGGTTCAGCATGTCCGTCTGGGGCCAGACCCATGTCATCAGCGTTTTTTTCGTCCTGGCCGCGATCTGGTTTCTCGAATCCGGGCTGGTCGCCTGGTCCTGGGGCGGACTCATCGCAGCGTGTCTTACCCGCCCTCAGATGCTGGTTTTCGCCCTGCTTGTCGGAATCGTCCTGGTGCGGAGGTTTGGCTGGCGCACGAACGTGGGCGCTTTGTCTCGAGCGATCGTGCCGACTTACCTACTTCTAGTGCCCCTGATGACCGCGACAAGCCCATCCCTGCCCGTCGACCTGGTCGTCAACAACTTCCGCGTCCAGGAGGCGGGCGGCAACGATCCTTCGGTGACGACGGTGTCACAGGGCGCCTACTCGATCTGGCCGCTCGTGACGTACGTCACGCACGGCGCGTCCGGCCTGAACCGTATCTACGCCCCGAGTCTGGCCGGCCTGATCGGACCGCTGACCTACCAGCGCGCGAGCCAGATCCTGACCTTCTTGGCGATGGTCGTCGTCATTTGGGCTCTTGTTCGGCTGAGGGGCGTTGCACTCGGGTCCGGCGGCTACATTCCCGCCGTCGCTCTCGGAATCGTGGCGTTTCTCATGCTGCTCACGGGGATCGTCTCCTCCCACTTCTTGCTTGCGCTCCCGTTCGTTGTCCTGTGCCGGCGGTGGATGGATCCCGCCGTCCACCTGGTCGTCGTCGGGATTTGGAGCGTCACCACGCTCGTCCCGATGTTCGGTGACATGGGCGTGATCCTGTCACCCGGAAACCAGCTGCTCGCCCCGGCCTACAAACCCATCACCGATTTCATGATCAGGACGTACGCCTGGGATCGGTTCATCAGCGCCGGAGTGATCGCCAACATCTGCGCCCTGGCGTGGCTGGGCTACGTGGCGATCCGAAGGGCCATGTCGCCAAGCGCGTCCACGCGCCAGTCTCACGCCCAGTGACGCCGGGTCGCAGGGATGCTCCCTGTCGGCAACCGCCCGTCCCTTGAGTACATAGGCATGCCCGGGGCCGGTCAGATCGAGTTCAGGCGATCTGCTGTACGACCAACGACGTCGGTGAGAAGGCAACTCCGATCGGGCCGGCGCCCGCGAAGATCGTCGCTCCAGCCGCGCCCCGGTTCGCCTTCCACTCCAGCTTGAAGACATAGTTGCTCCCGGAGCCGAGGTCGTAAACCGCATCAACGTAGGCGGCGTTCGGCGAGTATGTGCCGGCAAAGCCGCCGCTCTCCTTCCACGCCACGAGCTGGTCGGCGCCGCCGTTGACGCTGACGAAGATGCCGATGTCCTGGTTGTAGCCCGTGCTGGCGGTCCAGAGATCCGCGTTGGCACCAAGGAGCACGGTCTCGCTGGCCGAGGGCGATTGGTTCACGCGGAGGTTCGCGTCCATTTCCGACCAGCTCGACCCGTCGCTGCCGGTGAGGTTGTACTGCTGCGTGGTCCGCGAGCTCGAGTCCTGGCCGTTCGTGTCCAGGTGGACCGTAAGGCGTGTCGGCGAATAGGAGCCACCAATCGGTCCCGCTCCGGCGAAGATGGTTGCGCCGGGCGCGTTCTTGTTCGTCTTCCACTTGAGGGTGAACAGGTACGAGCTGCCCGATGTGACGTTGTACGAGGCCTGCACGTAGGCGGCGTTGGGCGAAAAGGTTCCCGCGGAGCCACCGCTCTCCTTCCATGCCAGGAGCTGGTCAGGTCCGCCGTTGATGCTGACGAAGATGCCGATGTCCTGGTTGTAGCCGGCGTTGGCGGTCCACAGGTCCGCGTTCGCCGACAGAATTGCGGCACCGGAAACGCTTGGGCTGAGAGATGCGACCAGGTTCGTCGCGTCTACCGCCTGCCATGTCGTGCCGTCGCTGCCCGCCAGGTGATATTGCAGTGTGCTCGGACCCGAGCTGTAGTCCGTCGCGGGGACCTGCTGGACCGTCAGCCGAGTCGGGGAGAACTGAAATGAGATTGGTCCCGCGCCGGCAAAGATCCTGGCGCCCACGGCTGGCCTGTTCGTTTTCCACACCAGTTTGACGATGTACGTCGTGCTGGTATTGACAGGCAGGGCGGTTTCCACCATCGCGGCGTTGGGCGAGAAGGTGCCCGCGAAGCCTCCCGACTCCTTCCACGCGATCACACCGCCTGGCGAGGCGCCGGCCTGGAGCCAGATCCCGACGTCCTGGTTGTAGCCGGCGTTGGCAGTCCACAGGTCCGCGTTGCCCGAGATGATCGCCACACCGGGCGAGCTCGGAGTGAAGCTGAGGCTCAAGTTTGTCGCGTCCATGTCCTGCCAGTTGGCGCCGTCGCTGTTGGCGAGCGTGTACTGCTGCCGGCTCACTGCCGTGATTCGGGCCGGCGGCGTGACGGTCGTCGGGTTGAAGACGATGTCGAGCACCGGGTGGAGCTCGATCCCGTTGGGCGCGACGCCCGTCTGGCCATGGAGGAAGTCAAAGAAGCCGATGCCTTCGACGCGGACCGGGATGTTGGCGAACTTGAAGGTGCTCGTCGGGTTGTATCGAGCGTTGAACTCATTCCGCGCGTTCTGGATGCCGGCGGCGAAGGTGCTGCCGGTGGCGCAGGCAGGATCCGCGATCTCGGTGATCATGGTGTTGCCGGAGCCGTCCTGGATCACAAGGTGATAGTCACTGTCGGTCTCGAGCTTGTACTCGGTCAGCGTCGCGTCGATCGAGTAAACAGTCAGCTCCTGAGGCGGGATGCGGTTGTTTGCCGGCAGTGAAGCCGGCTTGGTATAGCCTCGCATCGTCGCGATCGTGGTCTGTGTGACCGAACCCGTGTTGACGAGTCCGGCATCGGCGTCTGTGCCTGTCTTGACCGACCATCGCTCGATTCCACACGAGCCCGTCGACGAGGCGAGGTTTGCGCGGAGCTGGTCGTTCTCGACGGCCGAATCAGCGGTCGAGGCAGCAGGAGTGTGTGGCTGTTCCAGAACGTGCGGAGCCACGACCATGATGAGCGCGCCCGAACAGAGGACTGCCAGTGGCAGGAGCCAGCGCCGCTTCATCGCCGAGATTGCCTCACTCGGCGGTAACGGCGTCGCCTGCCGATCGGCCTCTCGACGGCGGGCCTGCTGGCCTCACGCGATCTGCTGGGCGGTTAGGCGGGTCGGCGAGTACAGGCCGACGAGCGGCCCCGCCCCGCCGAAAATCGTCGCCCCCAAAGCGTTCCGGTTCGTCTTCCACTTCAGCTTGAAGACGTAGGTGTGCGCGGGGTCGAGGTCGTACACGGTTTCTGCGAATGCGGCGTTCGGGGAGAAAGTGCCGGCAAAGCCTCCGCTCTCCTTCCAGGCCAGGAGCTGGTCAGGGCCGCCGTCGACGCTGACGAAGATTCCGACGTCCTGGTTGAAACCTGCTTCCTCTGTCCAGAGATCGACGTTTGCGCTGATGAGCAACCTCGCACTGGACAGCGACGATGGCGCCAGGCGAAGGCTCGGGTCAATCTCCGTCCAGCTCGCGCCGTCGCTGTTCGGGAGGTGGTACTGCAGCGCGGAAGGCGAGTCGTAGGCAGCCCCCGCGGCCATGAAACGTGCAGTCAACCTCGTCGGCGAGTACGCGCCGTTGATCGGTCCGGCGCCGGCGAAGATCGAGGCGCCCGGCGCGTTCTTGTTCGTCTTCCACTTGAGCGTGAACACATACGTGTGTGTGGAGGTCACGGGGTACGCCGCCTGCACGAAGGCCGCATTTGGCGAGAACGTGCCCGCGAATCCGCCGCTTTCCTTCCACGCCACGAGCTGGTCCGCCGCGCCGTCGACGCTGACGAAGATGCCGATGTCCTGGTTGTAGCCGGCGTTGGCGGTCCACAGGTCCGCGTTCGCCGACACGATCGCCATGCCCGCGGCCGTGGGCGCCATGGTCGCGACGAGGTTTGCCGGATCCATCGCTTGCCACGTGTCGCCGTCACCGTTCGAAAGGATGTACTGGCTCGTTCGCGGGCGGGTCACCAGCGAGGCGGTCGACACCGGCACAAGCGTGACGTCCACGCACGTGTTGGAGAACCG
>DATGJB010000203.1:0-11425 GCA_035295425.1 Chloroflexota bacterium
CGACGGCACGCCGTGTGACTCCAATCGCACTCACTCCGGTCCGGCGAAGCACGGTGAGGATCGGGTTGCGGAGCACGGCCGGGAGTTGGGGAGCAGTGCCGGTACGGATGTGTGACGCATCGTCTACGTCACGAGCCGTGCGGCTTGGTCTCTACCGCTTCGGCTCACCCGTTGTCGGACACGATCGACGCCGGGTTGTAACCTGTGCGGCCGGTCGCCAGTATGGCGCCCGAAGGCAGCGCGCTGACCGCGAACAGGCGGTGATCGGTGGTTCCCCCGGGGAACGGCGCGGGCTCGATGTTCCACTGCGTCCCATCCCAGTTCTCCAGCACCGGCGAGGCGGTGTCCTGGTAGTCGTACCCCACTGCCCAGACGTCGTTGCTTGCGACCGCGGAGACGCCGAGGAAGAGGTTGACGGTACCCGGTGCGGGGTTGGGACTGTTTACGAAACTCCAATTCGTGCCGTTCCAGTGCTCCGAGAGAGTGATGTACGGCGCGTTCTGGGCGGGCGCCCAGTAGCCGACTGCCCAGACGTCGTTCGCCGAGATGGCAGTCACGCTCGTCACGTACGAGCTCTGCACGCTCGGATCGGAGTATTCGGTCCAGGCGGAGCCATTCCAGTGCAAGAAGTGCGGCGACTCCGCCGGCCGCAGCTGGCCGACCGCCCAGACATCGGTGGTCGAGCGCGCGCTCACGGAGGTGAGACCGAGGTCGGTTGTTACGTCGCCGACCTGCTTCCAGGGCTTTCCGTTCCATTGCTCGATGAGGCCGTCGAACCCCCCGATTGACCCGCTGTAGTGGTCGCCCACTGCCCAGAGCGCAGTTGGCGAGGCGGCAGCGATGCCGTAGATCTGATCCTGGAAACCGGTGGGGTCGGGCGCTCCCCGAACCAGCTTCCACGTCTTCCCGTTCCAGTGCTCAAAGAGAGCCTGGTAGTTGCCGCCGACATCAATCCAGTAGCCGGCAGCCCAGGCGCTGGTCGGCGAGAGGTCGACTACCGAGGTGAAAATGCTCGTCGTTGACGGGTTGGGCGTCTTCGCGACCGACCATGCCGTGCCGTTCCAGTGCTCGGCCAGGGTGAACGTATGAGACGCTCCGTCCGCATAATTGCCTACCGCCCAGCCGTCGGTGCTCGCACTGGACGAGACACCTCTCAGCGTGGTGAACGTGCCGAGATTCAGCGGCGCGACAAACGTCCAGGTAGCGCCCGATGCCTCTGCCTGGACGCTTCCCGACGAGACGGCAACAGACAGGGCAAGGACGGCTATCATTCGAGGTCCCAGCATGCGCGACATACGTCTCCTCCCATGAGGCGTGGAGAAGAACGCCTTCCCACGGTTGGCAGTACGATTGCCGGTTACGGCACGGAGAAACCTGAGCTCTGTCGCTGGATGACTGAGGAGCCGGCACGGCGTACCTGATTCCGTCAAAGCCCTGTTATGCACCGATGTCCTTGGCCGGACGGTGCCTCGTTGGATAGCCCGGGCACGGTCTGCGGCGATGCGGCGTGTCCAAACCATCGCAGTTGACAGGTTCGTCATCCATCCCTAAGATGTGGATAACAGACCTGCCGAGGGGTTTCGGTGACTGACTGGGAGGCCCGGACGGGCCGCTATTATTGGTTCCATAGGGGCATAACGTGACGGTCCTGTAAGCAGGTCCGCACCTCACGTTATGCCCTTCCGACCGGAGGCAATTCGCCTCCGGTCCTTTTTTTGCCCGGCGAAGGAGGCACGATGTGCTCGCGACGGTGGAGGAGGTTGGAGACTTGATCGTTGTCATGCAGAGCCACGCTACCCAGCAGGAGATCGACAATGTCGTCTCGCACGTTTACGCGCTCGGCTACCGTCCGCACATCTCCGAGGGCGAGGAAACCACGATCATCGGCATCATCGGGCACAGCGCGCCCGAGCAGCTCGCGTCGCTCGAGTTTCTGCCCGGTGTCGATCATATGGTTCAGGTCACCAAGCCCTTCAAGCTCGGCAGCCGAGATTTCCGGCCCAAAGACACGGTAGTCCAGGTCGACGGCGTGCGCGTTGGCGGCGAGGAGCTGGTGATCATCGCGGGGCCATGCTCGGTGGAGAGCGAGAGTCAGCTCTGGGAGACGGCCGAGGCGGTGAAGGCCGCCGGCGGACGCGTGCTGCGTGGTGGCGCCTTCAAACCGCGCAGCTCGCCGTACAGCTTCCAGGGGCTGGGGCAGCCGGCGCTGAAGATGCTGGACGAGGTGCGCCGTACTCTCGGTCTTCGGGTCGTGACCGAAGTGCTCGCGCCGGAAGATGTCGAGCTGGTGACGTCTCACGTCGACATCTTGCAGGTCGGAGCGCGCAATATGCAGAATTTCGCACTCCTCCAGGAGGTGGGACGTTCCGGTCACCCGGTGTTGCTCAAGCGCGGGATGAGTGCGACCATCGAGGAGCTGCTGATGTCGGCGGAATACGTGCTGGCGAACGGCAACGACCGTGTCATCCTGTGCGAGCGCGGTATCCGTACCTTCGAAAACTCGACGCGTTTCACCCTCGATATCACGGCGGTGCCCGTGCTGAAGCATCTCAGCCATCTCCCGGTGATCGTCGATCCCAGTCACGCCACCGGCAAATGGATCTATGTGCCGTCGGCGGCCAGGGCCGGAATCGCCGCCGGCGCCGATGGGCTCATCGTGGAGATTCATCCGCGCCCGCAGGAAGCGCTTTCCGACGGCGCGCAGTCGTTGCGGCTGGATCGTTTCGGCGAGCTGATGCGAGCTCTGAAGCCGCTGGCGACCGCGGTGGGCCGATCGCTGTGACGCGAACCGCCGCCGTCGTGGGCGTGGGCTTGATCGGCGGCTCGATGGCCGCGGCCCTCCGGCGCCGCGGCTTCCTGGTTCGCGGTCTCGACGTTGCGCCGGGTCGGACGGAGACGGCGCGCCGGCTCGGCCTGGTCGACGAGACGCCCGATTCACTGGAGGAATGCGTCCGAGGCGCGGAAGTGATCGTTCTGGCCGCGCCGGTCGATGCCACCATCGCGCTTCTACCGGCGGTGGATGGGGTGGCGGATGAGACCAGCCTGGTGCTGGACGTGTGCAGCGTCAAGGGCCCGGTGGTCGACGCGATGAGTCGCTTGCCGGGCGTGGCCCGCATGGTCGGGGGACATCCGGTGGCCGGAACGGAGCGCTCCGGCCCCGAGACCGCCGACGCCGATCTGTTCGCCGGCCGCGCCTTCGTCTTCTGCCCGGCGCCGGCAACCGCGCCCGACGTGCTGGAACGCGCCTGTGCTCTTGCACGGTCGATTGGCGCAGAGCCGGTGGTGCTGACGGCCGGCCGGCACGATGCGACACTTGCCCGGATCAGCCACCTGCCGCAGCTCGCTTCCACTGCGCTGGCGCTGTGCCTCCAACCCGGGGACGCCGCCATTGCCGGGAGCGGTCTTCGCGATATGACACGGCTGGCTCTCAGCGATCCGGCGCTCTGGCGCGCCATCGTGCTCTCCAACGGCAGCAACGTGACTCCCGAGCTGCGCGATCTCAGCCGGCGGCTGGAGCAATTGGCGTGCCTGATCGAGGCAGGTGACGCGGCGGCGGTGGAGCGCGCGCTGCGGGAGGCCGGCATTCGGGCGCGGGAGCTGCGCCGCGAGGCACCGGCATGAGATGGCGCATCAGGCCATCTCGCATTGACGGCTCGCTCTCGGTGCCCGGCGACAAGTCGATCGCGCACCGGGCGCTGATGCTGGCGGCACTGGCCGGAGGACGGTCCGAGATCAACAATCTGCCGAATGGCGGCGATGTTCTGGCGACTGCCGGCTGCCTGCGCGCTCTTGGGGTCGACATCGACCCGGCCGCCGGCCGGGTAGTCGTGAGCTCGCCCGGCAGGCTCGCCGCGCCGGAGCGCGAGCTCGACGCTGCCAATTCCGGAACCACCATGCGCCTGCTGGCGGGGATTCTGGTGGGGCAGCCATTCGCCTCGTGCCTGACCGGCGATGACTCTTTGCGGCGGCGGCCAATGGGACGGGTGGTCGAGCCACTGACGCAGATGGGCGCCAGTATCCGGTCCGAAGCCGGACGCGCGCCGCTGACCATCGAGCCGGCACAACTACGCGGCATCGAGTACACGCTCCCGGTTTTGAGCGCCCAGGTGAAGTCGGCGATTCTGCTCGCCGGCCTCTTCGCCGACGGCGTAACGACGGTGATCGAGCCCGCGCCGACCCGCGACCACACCGAGCGGATGTTGCAGGCGCTCGGGGCGGGTGTCAGCACGGCTCCTGTGCAGCATGCCGGTGGGCGGGGGGCACCCTGCCCGGAGGCCCCCACTACGGCGGTGGCCGGTGCGAGTCTCGCCTGTCCGGTGGGGGCGCGGCGCATTACTTTGACTCCGGGCGGCTGCCTTGAGCCATTTCGCCTGACTGTTCCCGGCGACCAGTCGACGGCCGCATTCTTCTTCGCCGCTGCCGCCCTGCAGGGCGCCGATGTCGTTATCCGGGACCTCGATTTCAATCCGACCCGAACCGGCTTTCTTCACGCGCTTCGGCGCATGGGTGCGAGTATCGAGATGCGGAATGCACGCGAGGAATTGGGGGAGCCGGTAGGCGACGTGGCAATCTCGGGGCGGGCGGTGCGGCCCATCGACATATCGCGTGACACGGTGCCGCTGCTGGTCGATGAGATCCCGCTGCTGGCGCTGCTCGCCACCCAGGCCGCGGGAGAGAGTGTGATCCGTGGCGCCGAAGAGCTGCGAGTGAAGGAAAGCGATCGGATCGCCGGTGTCGGCTCGCTCCTCCGCGTGATGGGCGCGGACGTCGAGGATCTACCGGACGGTTTCGTCATCCGCGGCCCGACGCCGCTGTGCGGCGCGACCGTCTCCAGCGGGGGCGACCACCGGCTGGCGATGATGGGGGCGGTGGCCGGGACGATTGCCGCGGGAGAGACACGGGTCGAGGGGGCCGAAGCGGCTGCCGTGTCGTTTCCCGGATTCCTGGAAGCGTTCGCCGCCTTGGGAGGCGACATTGCCGTCGCCTGACGTGAATTTCAGATCGAGTAAGGACAGCAACCGAGGGTCTGCACCACGGTGCGGCGCCACACCACTGAGGTGGCCCGACGGGTGTCCCAACCGCGTGGATCGTTATGCCGTCATCGGCGATCCCATCGATCACAGCCTCTCGCCGGCGATGCAGCGGGCGGCGTTTGAACGGGCGGGGATCGACGCGTGCTACGAGGCGATCAACGTGCCGGCAGGCGATCTGGAGTCTGCATTACCTCGCCTGCGCGATCTTCGCGGCTTCAACGTCACGGTTCCGCTCAAGGAGCTCCTGGTGCGCCGTCTGGACGAGGTCGACCCGGCGGCGCAGGTGATTGGCGCTGTCAACACCGTTGTATTGCGCCGCGGCCGCCTGCATGGGTACAACACAGATCCGGCCGGGTTCTCGGCTACACTGCAGCGACTGGGCCGGCGGGACGGCTGGAGCCGCGTCGTCGTGTTCGGGGCCGGGGGAGCGGCGCGGGCGGTGCTCTACTCACTGGCCGGCCTCGCCGATCGCGTCGTCGTCGTCAATCGGTCGCTCGATCGCGCGGAGGGTGTGATGGCGCTGCTGAACGGAAAGGGAGTCGTCATGCTGCCCGCGGATAGCCGCCTTCCCGCCGAGATCGCGGATGCCGGCCTGCTGGTGAACGCGACACCGCAGGGCATGAAGCATCTGTCCGACCTCTCGCCACTGCCGACGAGCATCGCGTTGCGGCCGGAGACGGATGTGATCGATCTGGTGTACGGACGGATGACGCCCCTACTGCGCGCGGCGCGCACTGCCGGCTGCCGGTTCCTCGATGGTCTGGAGATGCTGGTTCACCAGGGGGCGGCGTCGTTTCGACTCTGGACCGGTGTCGAACCGGATATCGACGCAATGCGCTCCGCCTGTCTCGCGGCGCTCGGGATCGCGGAGCCATGCTGAGATTCCTCACCGCCGGCGAGTCGCACGGCCCCGCCCTGATCGGCATCCTCGAGGGCATGCCCGCCGGAGTCTCCATTGATCCGGAAGCGGTGAACCGCGATCTGCGCCGGCGTCAGGGCGGCTATGGCCGCAGCGGACGGCAGGTGATCGAGAAGGACCGCGTTGAATTTCTCGGCGGCATCGAACAGGGACGAACCACCGGCGGCCCGATCGCGATGCGAATCGAGAATCGTGACTACGCCAACCAGCAGAAGCGCGAAAAGCCGGTGCTGACCGTGCCGAGGCCGGGCCACGCCGATCTGGCCGGGGCGCAGAAGTACCGCCTGGGCGACATGCGAACGGTGCTGGAGCGTGCCAGCGCCCGGGAGACCGCGATGCGCGTGGCGGTGGGCGCTCTGGCGAAGAGTCTCCTCGCCGAGCTCGGGATCCTGATTGCCAGCCAGGTGGCGGAGATTGGCGGGGTGCAGGCACGCCTCGGAGACCTCAGCGACCCGGCGGTTCGCGACCGAATCGAAGAATCTCCGGTGCGTGTGGCCGATTCGGCCTCGGAGGCTGCGCTCATCGAGTGCATCGACCGTGCCCGGCGGGACCGCGACACCGTCGGCGGGATCTTCGAGGTGCAGGTATTGGGGGCGCCGGTCGGGCTGGGCAGTCACGTCCACTGGGATCGGAAGCTGGACGGCCGTCTGGCTCAGGCTGTGATGAGCGTTCAGGCGATCAAGGCTGTGGAGATTGGGGACGGCTTCGAGAACGCCCGGCGTCCCGGAACGCAAGCGCATGACCAGATCGTTCCCGGCGCCGAGGGACCGGAGCGGCTGAGCAACCGCGCCGGCGGCATGGAGGGCGGCGTGACGAACGGACAGCCGGTCGTGGTTCGCGCCGCGATGAAACCCATCTCGACCACGCTCACCCCGATGCGCAGCGTCGATCTCCGTACCGGCGAGGAAGCCCAGGCCAGCTACCAGCGTTCGGACATTTGCGCCGTTCCCGCCGCCGCGGTGGTCGGCGAAGCGATGGTGGCGTTGGTCATCGCCGATGCCTTGCTGGAGAAGTACGGCGGCGATAGCATCGCCGAGATTCGTGAGAGGTTCCCCCGGTGAGAGCCCTTGTCCTCACCGGCTTCATGGGCACGGGCAAGACGACAGCCGGCCGGATCCTGGCGGACCGCTATGGTTTCGACTTCTTCGACACAGACGGCCTGATCGAAGCGCGCGGCGGAAGGAGTATCCGCGAGATCTTCGCCGAGGACGGCGAGACGGCGTTTCGAGCGCTCGAAACTGAGATGCTTGGCGAGGCGCTGCGCGGTAGCGGACGCGTGATCGCCACCGGCGGCGGGGCCCTGGTGTCGGAAGACAACCGGCGGTTGATCGGACCTGACCACCGGGTGATCTGTCTCACCTGCAGCGACACCGAGGAGCTCCTGCTGCGACTCGAACGCGAGCGCGAGGTCAGACCGTTCTTCGAGAACCGCGAGCCGGAACAGCTGCTGGCGCTGCTCGCCGAGCGGGAAAGCGCGTATCGATGCTTCGACCGGCTCGACACCGCTGCGACCTGTCCAGGAGAGGTGGTCGAGGAGATTGCCGGGCGCTACGGGCTGGCGAGCGCAAGCCTCGCGCTCGGTCCGGGCACGGGATCCGAGATCGTCTTCGAACGCGGTCTCATGGGAAGTGGCCGGCGCCTCTTCGACCGCGCAGGAATCTCCGGCCGGCTGGTCATTGTGACCGATGCTGTGATCCGGGAGTCCCAGGCCGTGAAAGCGCTGCTTGACCGGTTCACGGCCTGGCGTGAACCGGCGCACGCGCCTGTGATGGTTGTCCTCCCGGCCGGCGAGCAACACAAGACGCTTCGGTCGGCGGAGCAGGTGTACCGGGCCTGTCTGTCGGCCCGCGTCGATCGCTCGGCCACGATCGTCGGCGTTGGCGGCGGCGTCATCTGCGATATCGCCGGCTTTGCTGCCGCGACCTACCTGCGCGGTATCCGGCTCGTGCTCGTGCCGACAACATTGGTGGCGCAGGTCGATGCCGCGATTGGCGGCAAGACCGGAGTCGACTTCGAGGGCACGAAGAACATCGTGGGCGCGTTTCACCCAGCCGAGCGCATCATGGTCGATCCCGAGCTTCTGCAGACGCTTCCCGATTCCGCGCTGGCGGACGGACTGGCCGAGATCGTGAAGATCGGCGCGGTGTTCTCCGACGATCTTCTTCAGCGAACCGAGCGGCTTTCGACTCCGCGTGACGTGCTGGAAGACTTCGCCACCATCCGGCGTGCGGCCGAGCTCAAGGCGCAGGTCGTGCAGCGCGACCCATACGAGCGGGGCGAGCGGGCACTCCTGAACTTCGGACATACGGTGGGCCACGGCATCGAGGCCGCCAGCGGCTACCGTCTCTCGCACGGCACCTCCATCAGCGTCGGTATGGTCGCCGAAACCTGGCTGGCGGAGCGCAAGGGAATCGCCGATACCGGACTGGGCGACAGGCTCCGCGCGCTGCTCGGGCACTTTGCCCTGCCGGCAGCCGCACCGGGACTGGATCCGGCCGCAGTCATGGAGTTCGTGTTGAATGACAAGAAACGGCTCGACGGCCGCATCCGTCTCGGCTTCCCGACCTCGGTCGGTGATGGCGTTGTCGGCGAGGCAACAGAAGAGGAGATGCGGGCCGCGATTGCGTACGCGACAGGAGGAGCCACGTGACCGCCGTTCTGGTACTGCACGGACCGAACCTCAACCTCACCGGGCTTCGCGAGCCCGAGATCTACGGCCGGCTGACCCTGGCGGAAATCGACGACCGCCTGCTGGAGAAATGCGCGCGGCGAGGCTTTGAGTGCCGGTGCTATCAGTCGAACCACGAAGGGGAGCTGATCGACCGCCTGCATGAAGCGAGGGCCTGGGCGGGTGGCGCGATCCTCAACGGCGGCGCGCTGACGCACTACAGCTACGTGCTACGGGACGCCGTCGCGTCCGTCGACTACCCGGTGGTCGAGGTCCACATGTCACACACCGCGGCGCGGGAGTCGTTCCGTCACACCTCGGTCACGGCACCGGTGTGTGCCGGCTTGATTACGGGTTTCGGCTGGTACAGCTACGTACTCGGGCTCGAGGCGCTCTTCCATCTGCTGGATAGGCCCCGAGACGTCACCTCGATCGAGCGCTGAGACGGCATGGTGCGTGCGATTCGGGGGGCGATAACAATCGAGGCGAATACGGCCGGCGCGATTGCCGATGGAACGCAGGAGCTGCTGCGTGAGATCGCTCGCCGCAACAGTTTGCGAAGCGATGAGGTCATCAGCGCCTTCTTCACACTGACGCCTGACCTGGATGCCGAGTTTCCGGCGCGCGCAGCGCGGGCCATCGGCTGGGACATGCCGATGCTCGACACGCAGGAGATCGACGTACCCGAATCGCTCCGCCGGTGTCTGCGCGTGCTCCTCCATGTGGACCGCGACGGACCGGTACGCCACGCGTACCTGCGGGATGCCCGGCGACTTCGCCCGGACCTCGAGGACTCGCAATGACCGTTGTCCTGGGCGAGCTCACGCCCAGCTTGCGCGACCTGCGAAGCCGGTCGCTCGACGGTCGGAGCGTTGCGGTCTCGCGCGAGATCCTGGCCGATCTGGATACCCCGGTATCGGCCTATTTGAAGCTCCGCGCCGAAGGCGGCAGCTTCTTGCTGGAGAGTGCCGAAGGCGGCGAGCGCATCGGACGGTATTCGTTCGTCGGCACCAGACCGCGCCGCACCGTTCGGGTGAAAGATCGCAGGCAGCGGTGGGTCACCGGCGACGAGTCGGCATGTGACGATCCGCTGGCCGCGGCGCGCGCGATCGTCGAGGCATATTCGCCGGTCGACCGCAGCCGCGCGCCGTTCGAGGGCGGCGCCCTTGGATATCTCTCATACGAGGCGGCGCGCTACTTCGAGCGGATCCCTTCGGCCGCGGCGGACCCGCTCGATTTGCCCGACGCCGCGTTCATGGACGTCGACACGGTGCTGATCTTCGATCATATCGCGCGGCGCACTCGGGTTGTGTCGCACGTCCGGCTGGACCAGCCGCTCGACCGTGCCTACCGCGAGGCGGAGGAACGAATCGAGGAGGTGCTCTGCCGGCTGAATCGGCCCGTAGCCGGGGCGCCGGATCCGCCGAGCGGTGTGCCCGCCCCACGCAGCAACCTCGATCCGCGGCGATTTCAAGACATGGTCCTTGCCGGCAAGGAGCACATTGCGGCGGGTGACATTCTGCAAGTGGTGCTGTCGCAGCGCCTCGCCATCCCGCTGCCGAGCGACGCGTTTGGCCTGTACCGCCGGCTGCGGACGGTGAGCCCCGCTCCGTACATGTACTATCTCGACTTCGGCGACCATCAAATCGTTGGCGCCTCACCGGAATTGCTGGTGGAGGCCAGAGACGGCGCCGTCTTTACCCGACCGATTGCCGGAACGCGCCCGCGCGGGCGAACCGAGGCAGAGGATGCGCGGCTGGCGGAGGAGCTGCTGGCCGATGAGAAGGAGCGAGCGGAGCACCTCATGCTGGTCGACCTCGCCCGGAACGACGTCGGCCGGGTCAGCGCTCCAGGAACGGTTTCGGTCCGGGACTTCATGAAGGTCGAGCGCTTTTCACACGTCATGCATTTGGTCACCGACGTGAGCGGGACGCTGGACGCCGGAAGGACTGCGTACGACGCGCTGCGTGCCGCCTTCCCGGCGGGGACTGTGTCCGGCGCGCCCAAGATCCGGGCGATGGAGATCATTGCCGAGCTGGAGCCGGATCGCCGTGGGCCATACGCCGGTGCGGTGGGATTCATCAACACCGGCGGAGAGATGGAAATGGCGATCACGATTCGAACCGGCGTGGTGAAGAATGGCACGCTGTTCTTGCAGGTCGGCGCCGGGATCGTGGCCGACTCAGATCCGGAGCGAGAGCTCGGCGAGACCATGAACAAGGCGCGGGCGCTGCTCGCCGCGGCGGGAGTGACGCTGTGATCTTGCTGGTCGACAACTACGACAGCTTCACCTATAACCTGTACCAGCTGCTGTGCGTGCTGGGAGCTCGAGTCGAGGTGAAACGCAACGACCAGATTGCTCCAGCGGACCTGGCCGGCATTGACCCTCGCGGCGTGGTGATCTCGCCGGGCCCCGGCTCCCCGGACGGGGCGGGTGTGTCACGCGACCTCCTCATGGAGGCGGCACGGGAGCGCCCGGCGACGCCGGTACTCGGCGTCTGCCTGGGCCACCAGTGTGTGGGAGCCGCCTTCGGCGCGCGGGTGGTGCGGGCCGATCGGTTGATGCACGGCAAGATCTCCCGCGTCTATCACGACGGCATGGGCGTGTTTGCCGGGGTGCCGTCGCCGTTTGACGCGGTGCGATACCACTCGCTGGTGGTGGATCGCGCCTCGCTACCCGAGTGTCTGGTGGTCACCGCCGAGGCCGACGACGGCAGCGTTATGGGGCTGCGACACCGAGAGCTTCCGGTCGAGGGCGTGCAGTTTCACCCGGAATCCGTGCTGACTCGCGAGGGGCCCCGGATC
>DATGJB010000204.1:0-35107 GCA_035295425.1 Chloroflexota bacterium
CACGCGACGTGGGGTTTGCTGGGCGGCTCCGACACGGCGGTGATCGAGATGGCGGCTGCTTCCGGCCTTCCGCTTATCCGGCGGGATCAGCGGAACCCAATGCGCACCACAACCTACGGAACCGGCGAGCTCATTCGTGCCGCGCTCGATAGCGGGGCGCGGCGCCTGATCGTCGGCATCGGAGGCAGTGCCACCAACGACGGGGGCGCGGGGATGGCGCAGGCACTCGGCGTGCGCCTTCTCGACGCGAACCGTCAGGAGCTGCGTCCGGGCGGGGCGAACCTTGTGCGCCTCGACCGGATCGACACCAGCGGCCTGGATCCGCGCGTCGGCGACCTAGAGGTCGAGGTTGCCTGCGACGTGAATAACCCGCTGGTCGGGCCGACCGGGGCAAGCTATGTATACGGCCCGCAAAAGGGGGCCGATCAGCACATGGTGTGCGAGCTCGACGCGGCACTGGAACGGTATGCGGACGTCATCCAGAGGGATCTGGGGCCGGATCTCCGCGATGTCCCGGGAGCGGGCGCGGCGGGCGGTACCGGCGCGGGACTGATTGCCTTTCTTGGAGCGCGACTGCGACCCGGTGTCGAGATTGTCTTTGAGGCGCTGGAGTTCGAGCGGCGCTCACGGGGCGCCGATCTCGTCATAACCGGAGAAGGCAAGATGGACCGCCAGGATCTCTTCGGCAAGGCGCCTATCGAAGTTGCGAGGCGTGCGAGAGCGCTCCAGATTCCGTGTATAGCCGTGGTGGGGAGCACCGGCCGCGACTATCACGTCCTCTACGAGCACGGCATCGACGCGGTGATCGGGACAACCAACCGACCGATGTCGATCGAGCGCGCGGTGTCCGAAAGCTCACGCCTCATTTCTGAAGCAGGGATGCGCGCTGCTCGGCTCATCCGCGTGGGGGAGACGCTGGCTCGACGGCATGATCCGACGCCGGTCGCATGATGCCGAGCGGAACCGCCCGCTCCCGCTGTCGGCCCGCTGGTATACTCGATCGGGCGCACGAGGCAACACTTTCCGGCCAAGGAGTGTTGCCTTTCGATTACTGGTAGCGCAATTTCGGCTCGCTCCGGAAGCGCGCTGGCGAGTCCAGAATGCCGCACCCGCCATGCCCGAATGGTGATATGCCGATGCGAAACCTGTTTGCCCGCCGAACCGACCGCGACCGTCGAACCGAAGATCAGGAACAGATCGAGAATGCCGTTCAGAAGACGCGCGAGGGGTCGTTTGGTCGAATCAGCAGCCTGTTCCGGCAGCCGGTTATCACCGACGAGACGTGGGACGAGCTCGAGGAGCTGCTGGTTCAGGCGGATGTGGGTCCCTCCACGGCAATGCGGCTGGTGGAGCGAGCCCGCCAGGACGTAGAACGGCTGGAGCTCAAGACCCCGGTTGAGGCTGAAACCGCGGTTCGACGCCAGATGGTCGAGGTACTGGGCGACCGCGCAGTCGAGCCGCTCGAGACCATGGCGCGCGGGACCATCCTGCTGGTCGTGGGTGTCAACGGATCGGGCAAGACGACCAGCGTCGCCAAACTTGCGCGATATCTGGACCGAAGGGGAAGGACCGTGCTGCTCGCTGCCGCCGACACGTTCCGTGCCGCCGCGATCGACCAGCTGAGGATATGGAGTGAGCGGGTGCAGGCGCCACTCGTCGCACACCAGCCCGACGCCGACCCGGGTGCCGTGGTGTTCGACGCCGTCAAGGCGGCGCAGGCGCGCTCTCTCGACTTCGTGATCGTCGACACCGCAGGGCGCCTGCACACCAAGTTCAATCTGATGGAAGAGCTTCAGAAGATTCGGCGCGTGGCGGTGAAGGCAGGGAGCGATGCGGCCATCGTGTCACTGCTGGTGCTCGACGCAACAACCGGCCAGAACGCGATCTTGCAGGCGAAGGCCTTCCTGAGCAGTGTGGAGGTGGACGGGATCATCCTCGCCAAGCTGGATGGTACGGCCAAGGGCGGAGTCGCATTCTCGGTGTACGACGAGCTGAAGGTGCCGATCTGGTATATCGGCACCGGAGAGAAAGTCGACGATTTCGCGCCATTTGATCATCTCGAGTTCGTGAACGCATTGTTCGAGTGAAAGGAGAGGCGAGCCGCCGGTCTCCCGTCCGCGCGCCGGCTCGCCACGTGACATGTTTGAAGCTCTGAGCGATCGCCTCACCGACATTTTCGCCGGGCTGCGTTCGAAAGGCACCCTGTCCGAGCGCGACGTCGACACCGCCATGCGCGAGATTCGGCTCTCGCTCCTCGAGGCGGACGTCAACTTCAAGGTCGTGAAGGAGTTCATCGGCCGCGTGAAGGAGCGGTCGATCGGATCTGAGGTGATGCAAAGCCTCACGCCGGCGCAGCAGGTGGTGAAGATCGTCCACGAAGAGCTGCTGCGCGTCCTCGGCGAACCGGCACGGCTCACTATCGCGGATACTCCGCCGACCGTGATCCTGCTGGCCGGTTTGCAGGGCGCCGGCAAGACTACCGCCGCCGCGAAGCTTGCGCACCAGCTGCGAAAGCAGAATCATCACCCGCTCATGGTTGCCCTCGACGTCTACCGACCGGCCGCGATTGACCAGCTGATCGCGCTCGGCAAGCAGATCGCGATTCCCGTCTACAGCGAGGGAACCAAGGCGGACCCTGTCAAGACGGCGGGCAACGCGGTGCAGCATGCTCGCCGCAGTGCCAACGACGTGGTGATCCTGGATACCGCGGGCCGGCTTCATATCGACGAGCGATTGATGAAGGAGCTGCGAGACATCGAGCAGCGCGTCCATCCGCACGAGGTCTTGCTGGTGGCCGACGCGATGACCGGGCAGGATGCCGTGAATGCGGCCCGCGAGTTTCACGAGGCAGTGAATCTGACCGGACTGATTCTGACCAAGATGGATGGTGACGCGCGTGGCGGCGCGGCGCTTTCGATACGCTCGGTCACCGGCGTGCCCATCAAGTACATGGGAACCGGCGAGAAGACCGATGCGCTCGAGGTGTTCTATCCTGACCGCCTGGCGCAGCGGATCCTGGGCATGGGCGATGTTCTCTCGCTGATCGAGAAGGCGCAGCAGAACATCACGGAGGACGATGCCAAGCGGCTCGAGAAGAAGATGCGCACCGCGACGTTCAATCTCGAGGACTTCCTGCAGCAGATGCAGCAAGTGCGGAAGATGGGCCCGCTCACGCAGCTGCTCGAGATGATTCCCGGGATGCGCGGTGCCGTGAAGCAGATGGGCGGCATGCCCAATATGGACGACCGGGAAGTCAAGCGGATCGAGGCGATAATCACGTCCATGACCCGACAGGAACGGCACGACCCGACGATCATCGACGGCAGCCGCCGGCGCAGGATCGCTCGCGGTAGCGGGACGAGCGTCCAGGAAGTGAACCAGCTGCTCAATCAGTTCCGCGAGGTGCAGAAGATGATGAAACAACTGACCTCGGGAAAGATGCGCATCCCCAAGCGGCTCATGAACCTGTGAGCTATACTATCCCTACCCCCTCCGGTCGATTCTCGGTACGAGGTCCGGGCCCGTGTATTTCGGCGAATATGAGCGCACGATCGATCAGAAGGGACGACTAACTCTTCCCTCCCATCTCGTCGCATCGGGTGACCCCGATTGGAGCAGGGTAATGGTGGTGAAGAGCCCGCCGCCATGCCTGCTGCTGTACGATCTCGAAACATGGAACGCAGTTCTCGGCCGGGCCGCGCAAACCATGGACGACGACGACGGACGGGTCTTCATGCACCGGGTGGTGGCAGACGCACACCCGTCGGAGCTGGACGCGCTGAAGCGAATGACGATCCCGTCCCCGCTGCTGGCACACGCCCGCATCGACAAGCGGGCGACGATTGTTGGTATGTTCAACCATCTCGAGCTGTGGAATCCGGAGACGTGGTCACAGTATCTCGAGTCGCTTGACGAGGTTGAGGTTCCGTCGATCTCGGAGCTGTCGCGAGCGCGCATTCGCGAAGTGTCCTGATCGGGCTATATCGCCACTTCAGCGAAATCGTCTATAATAAGTGGCGCGGGGACAAGAGCCCCGCGCATATCTTTTTCCTCTGCGGATTCCCCTTCTCATGAAACTCACCGGCATCACGCGACTGCTTGCCGGACTCGAGCCGCTTTCGTCGCTCGACTTCGGGGGCGGCCATCGCCGTATCTTCGGCGTGCTGAACGCGGCGCGGCCGGCGCTGCTGGCCGCTCTGCAGGAGATTGCCGGCGGGCAGGTGTTGGTCGTGACGGCCCAACCCCATACCGCCTCCGACCTCGCGACCGAGCTCCGGCACTGGAGCACGGCGCCGGTGGCCCTCTACCCCGCCCTGGAGTCGCTGCCGTACGAGCGAGTTCGGCTCGATCGAGCACTCCTGTCGGCGCGTGAGGCGGCGGCGTACGAGGTTGCCGCGGGCAATCCCGGAATCGTCGTGGCGCCGGTGCGCGCTTTGCTGCAGCCGGTCCGGCTTCCGCGCGTCTCCGCCCCCGCGTCGTGGGTGATATCGACCGGCGACCGGCTCGAGCTGGATGCGCTGATTTCCGGCTGGATCTCGGCCGGTTACTCTCCAGCGCGACTCGTCGAGGAACCAGGTACGTTCGCCCGGCGTGGCGGTGTGATTGACGTGTACCCGGTTGGCTCGACGAAGCCGGTGCGTATCGAGCTCTTTGGGAACGATGTTGAGTCGATGCGCACCTTCGAGCCCGACACGCAGCGATCCATTGACACTATCAGGCAGACGACGGTGCGAAGCATGGCCTCACTCGACACCGGCGCGCGCGAAGCGGCCCTGGCCGAGCTGCGCGGCGTCGACACTTCCGGGATGAATGCCGAGGCACTGACGGCCTGGCTCGACGACCTGGGACGCCTCGAGGCGGGCGCCCCGCTCGACGACCTGCCGCTGTTCACTCCCTATCTGCTGAGTGGCGCCGGGTCACTGGTCGACGGACTGTCTGACTCCGCGGTCATCGTGGTCGACTCCGCTACCGATGCCTGGGACGCGATGCGACAGCTGCACGAGCAGTCGGTCGAGGTCCAGCGAGGGATGGAAGAGAGCGGAGACCTTCCGCGTGGCCTGGCGCAGGCGCTGCTCGCTCCGGAAGCATTTACGCGCGGATGCGATCGGCTGTGCACCGTCGAGCTCGAGCACGGCAGCGCCGGAGCTTCCGGCGGCGCCGACCTCACCGGGGTATTCACGCCGGCGCGGCTCTACGCCGGCCGCCTCCGCGCCTTCGTCGGCGAGGCGCGCGAGGCTTCATCGACGCGGTTTGTGGTGACCAGCTTCCAGCACGAACGGGTGCGGGAGCTGCTGGACGAAGAGGATGTCGCGGTGCGCGCCGCGGTCGATGTCCTGTCTGACCCAGAACCCGGTGTCACGCTCCTGCCGGAGAGCCTGTCGGAGGGCTGGTGCCTGCCGTCCCGCGGAATCGTTCTCCTCTGCGACCAGGAGCTGTTCGGACGTCCCCGCGCCCGACCGACTCCGCCACGCCGGCGTCCGGCCCGGGAGGCGATTTTCGCCCGCATAGCTCCGGGTGATTACGTGGTTCACCTGGAGCATGGCGTCGGCCGCTTCGACTCTGTGATCAAGATGGCGATCGAGGGCGCCGAGCGCGAGTACGCTCTCATCGAGTACGCCGGCACCGACCGCGTGTACGTGCCGACCGATCAGCTGGAACGGCTCACCCGCTATATCGGAGTGGGTGATGCTCCGCCCCACCTCAATCGGTTGGGCGGCGGTGAGTGGCAGCGGGCGCGGTCACGCGCCAAGGCAGCTGCCGCGGATATCGCCCGAGAGCTGGTCGATCTGTACTCAAAGCGAATGGCTCGGCCGGCTCACGCCTTCGCGCCGGACAGTCCATGGCAGCACGAGCTGGAGGGCTCATTTGCCTTCGTGGAAACCCCGGACCAGCTGGCCGCCATGGAGCAAGTCAAACAGGACATGGAGCTGCCGCAGCCGATGGACCGCCTGGTCTGCGCCGACGTCGGGTACGGCAAGACCGAGGTAGCAGTGCGAGCCGCATTCAAGGCAGTGATGGACGGAAAGCAGGTCGCGGTGCTCGTTCCGACGACGGTTCTGGCGCAGCAGCACTTCGAAACCTTCAGCGAGCGCCTGGCGGCATTCCCAGTATCGGTGGAAGTGCTCAGCCGGCTGCGCTCGCCGGATCAGCGCCGCGAAACTCTGAGGAGGCTGGCGACGGGTGAAGTCGACGTGGTCATCGGCACCCACCGGCTCCTGCAAAAGGATGTGGCGTTCAAGAATCTCGGCCTGTTGATCATCGACGAAGAGCAAAGGTTCGGCGTTCGACACAAAGAGCAACTGAAGAAGCTGCGAGAAGCGATCGACGTACTCACCCTTACGGCCACGCCGATCCCGCGCACCCTCCACATGGGCCTGCTGGGAATCCGGGAGATCAGCATCATCGAAACGCCTCCCGAAGGGCGACTGGCTATCAAAACGTACCTGCAGCCGTATGAAGACCGGCTGGTGCGCGAGGCGATCGTGCGCGAGCTTGAGCGGGAGGGCCAGGTCTATGTCGTCCACAACCGGGTCGCGACCATCCAGGCGATGGCCGAAAAGATTCGGAATCTTGTTCCCCAGGCCAGCGTCCTCGTCGCCCACGGACAGATGGACGGCGCCACACTCGAACGCGTCATGATGGCGTTCGCGCACCGGGAGGGTGATGTGCTGGTGTGCAGTACCATCATCGAGAACGGGCTCGATATCCCCAACGTCAACACCATCATCGTGAACAACGCCCACCGGCTTGGGCTCACCCAGCTGTACCAGCTGCGTGGTCGCGTTGGGCGGAGCTCGAACCAGGCGTACGCCTACCTTCTCTATCCGCAGGATGTCCGTCTATCTCACGACGCGTCGCGGCGCATGGAAGCGGTGTTCGAGGCTCAGGAGCTGGGAGCCGGGATGAATATTGCGCTCAAAGACCTGGAGATTCGCGGTGTGGGCAATCTGTTGGGAGCAGAACAGAGCGGGCACGCCGCCGCCATCGGCTTCGATCTGTATACTCGCCTGATTGGTGAGGCGGTAGAGCACTTGCGCGGCATCGTGGTTGAGGAGCCCGCGTCGGTGACCATGGACTTGCCGATCTCGATGTACCTACCCCATGAGTACGTCGCCGACGAGAACGAACGCCTGACGCTCTACCGCCGTCTGGCCACTGTCAATGCGCCTGACGAGCTCCTGGCACTGCGAGACGAGATAGTCGATCGCTTCGGCGCGTGCCCCAGCGAAGTGGAGAATCTGCTGCGGTCGGTTGCCTTGAAGCTGCTCGCCCGCGCGGCCCACGTGACGTCCATTGCACTCGGGCCCGACTACGTGGTGATTCGTTCTGACGCGGCGGCGCTCTACGATCGGGTGGCGCTGCACCGAGCGTTCGGCTCCGAGGCGAAGATCTCGACGAACGTGCTGCGCATCCCCCGGCTGCTCCTGGGCGACGGCTGGTTTGAGACCGTCGAAGGCATCCTGCGCGACATGGTGCGGCTGAGAGAGTCGCTGCGCGGGCGGCAGCCCGTCCAACCTCAGCCGGCCACTACATGAGGCGCTGGGGCCCATCATTCTCACTACATCTGGTGCCCGCACGGTTTGACCGCGCAGCGCACCGCTCATACATTGGTATATTGACTGCAATCCATCCCACCGGGAGAATCGCTTGGCTTCCAAGTTAGTAATCGTCGAGTCGCCTTCCAAGGCGAAGACAATCGAGAAATTTCTAGGCCCTGACTTCCAGGTCATGGCCTCTGTCGGCCACGTCGTCGATCTCCCCGCGAAGGGGCTGGGTGTCGACACGCGGCGAAAGTTCGCCCCGAAGTACGTCGTCATCCCGGGCAAGGAAAGAATCCTGCTCGATCTACGCCGGGCCAGCCGCAACGCTTCGGAAGTGTTTCTGGCTCCGGACCCGGATCGCGAGGGCGAGGCAATCAGTGCCCATCTCGCCCGCGCGCTCGAAATCGAGCATCCGCGTCGGGCGGTCTTCAATGAGATTACGCGCAGCGCGGTGCGTGAGGCGATCGAGCATCCTCGCGAGATCGACGAACACCTCGTCAACGCACAGCAGGCGCGGCGTATCCTCGACCGGCTGGTGGGCTACAAGATTAGTCCCCTCCTCTGGCGGCGCGTGCAGAAGCACACCAGCGCCGGGCGAGTCCAATCGGTGGCCGTCCGGTTGATCGTCGACAGGGAGCAAGTGATTCGAGACTTCGTCCCCGAAGAGTACTGGACGCTGACCGCCGACCTTTCCAAGCTCAAGGACCGACGGGTCTTCCAGGCGGAGCTGGTGCGCAGGGCAGGGCAGGGTGAAAAGGAGAAGCTGCGCATCGGCAGCGAGGAGACGATGGCCGGCGTCCTGCGCGATCTCGAGGGAGTCACCTACACGGTGCGCGGAGTTGAAAAGCGCAAGACCCGGAGCATGCCGGCGCTGCCCTACAGCACCAGCTCGATGCAGCAGGACGCCTCGACCCGGCTGCGATTCTCGCCCAAAAAGACGATGAAGGTGGCACAGGAGCTGTACGAGGGCATCGATCTCGGCGAGGGTCGGACCGGTCTGATCACCTACATGCGCACCGACTCGACCCGGGTGTCGGACGAGGCTCAGCAGGCGGTGCGCGCCTATATCGGCGACACGTTCGGCAGCAAGTACGTCGGCCCGGGCCCGAAGGCGAAACAGAAGGCCGGCGTGCAGGGAGCGCACGAGGCGATTCGCCCCACGGCCGTTCGCCGACTCCCCGACTCGCTGCGGGATACTCTGACGGCGGACCAGCTGAAGCTCTACACGCTCATCTGGCGCCGATTCGTGGCTTCCTTCATGGCCCCCGCCGTCTTCGATTCGGTGCGGGTCACGATCCAGGCAGGGGACTACATCTTTGCCGCCACCGGGTCGTCGATTAACTTCGAGGGATACTACGCGGTCTGGCCTCGGGACGAGAAGGACACCACGCTGCCAGAGCTGGCGGAGGAGGAGCAGCTGCGCCTCCACAGGCTGAACCCGACGCAGCACTTTACCGAGCCTCCGCCGCGCTATACCGAGGCGAGTCTCGTCAAGGAGCTGGAAGAGCTGGGGATCGGCCGTCCGAGCACCTACGTACCGATCATCACAACCATTCAGCAGAGGAAGTACGTGAAGCTGGAGAACCGCCGGTTCGTGCCGCTGCCGCTTGGCGAGACGGTGGACCGCCTGATGAAGCAGCACTTCCCCGAGATCGTGGATGTGAAGTTCACCGCGCAGGTCGAGTCCGGACTGGACCAGGTAGAAGAAGGGGAACAGGAGTGGACCGACCTGCTGTCCGACTTCTATCGGGACTTCAAACAAAGCCTCGACAAAGCCGAGGGCGAGATGGAGCGAGTTGAGCGTCCGGTGGTCGAAATCGGAGAGGATTGCCCGGAGTGCGGCCGGCCGCTGGTCATCAAGCAAGGTCGCTTCGGCGAGTTTATCTCGTGCTCGAACTATCCCGAGTGCAAATACTCGCGCCAGCTGCAGACGAAGATCGGTGTCGCCTGTCCACGCTGCGGCGCCGACCTGGTCGAGCGACGCAGCCGGCGGGGGCGAGTCTTCTACGGTTGCGGAACGTTCCCGAAGTGCAACTACGCGCTCTGGGACCGGCCGGTGCCGGAGCCGTGTCCGGAATGCGGTGGGCTCGTCGCGCTGGCCCAACGGGGGAAGCCGCGTAAGTACTGCACCGAATGCGGACACGAGGCGCCGATCGAACAGCAGGAAAGGGAGCTGGTACCTGCACGCTGAGCCAGAGCGCCAATCGGATTCCGGTGGACTTACATGCGAGGTGGAGCAGTTCCTTGCGGACCTCGAGCAAGCACGCGGCGCCTCTGCCCACACGCTCGCCGGGTACCGTGCCGACCTCGAACATCTGATCGAGTGGCTCAATGAACACGACATAACAGGATGGCAGGAGCTTGATCGGTCGGCGATTCGCAGGTGGGTTGCGTGGATGCACTCCGAGGGATATGCAACCACCAGCATGTCGCGAAAGCTGTCGGCGGTCCGCTCCTTCTTCCGGTACCTCGTGCGGGAAGAGCGTCTGGAGCGCAGCCCGCTCCTTCTCGTTCCGGCGCCGAAGACGGGCCGCACGCTCCCCACGGTGCTCTCGGTCGACGAGGTGGAACGATTGCTGGCTGCGCCAGATCCCCGGACACCGCTCGGCTCGCGCGATCGCTGCCTGCTGGAGGTGCTGTACGCAACCGGGTTGCGCGTGAGCGAGCTGCTTTCGCTTCGACTCGACGATGTCGACTGGACCCAGCGGACCATCCGCGTTATCGGAAAGGGGAGCAAGGAGCGCATCGTTCTGGTGGGGGATCTTGCAATGGACGCGCTCGACGCGTACGTGCACGTGGGTCGACCGGCGCTGGATGGCAAGACCAGCGGTGACGCGCTCTTCCTGAGCCGGCTCGGGGCGCCGCTTAGCGTCCGGGGCTTCCATGTAGTGCTCCAATCGTACGTGCGTACCGCCGAGATTACCCGCCGGGTGACGCCGCATACGCTGAGGCATAGCTTTGCCACCCACATGCTGGAGGGAGGAGCGGATCTGCGCTCGGTACAGGAGCTCCTGGGTCACTCCCACCTCAGCACCACTCAGGTGTACACGCACGTTTCGGACGCATATATGCGCGAGGTGTACGCACGCGCCCATCGAGGAGCCTGACCGTGCCGCGCATATCGGCGACGACGATCGTGGCGGTACGCGCCGGAGACGGGGTCGCCGTTGCCGGTGACGGGCAGGTGACGGTGGGCGACACCGTTATGAAGGAGACGGCGGTAAAGATTCGACGCCTGTCGGGAGGTCGCGTTCTGGCGGGCTTTGCCGGAGCGGTAGCTGATGCCCTTGCCCTGTTCGACCGATTCGAGCTGGAGCTCGAGCGGAATGCGGGAAACCTGCGCAAGGCGGCGGTGGAGCTGGCGAAAGACTGGCGCACCGATCGGTACCTTCGCCGTCTCGAGGCTCAGCTCGTTCTGGCAGATAGCTCGACGCTGCTCCTGGTCAGTGGGGACGGCGAGATCGTCGAACCGGACGGCGACGTGCTGGCCATAGGCTCCGGAGGGCCATATGCGCTGGCCGCGGCGCGGGCGTTGTCACGCTTCACCGATCTGGGCGCGGCCGCCATCGCCAGAGCGGCACTCGAGGTCGCCGCGTCGATCTGCATCTATACCAACCACCACATCTCGCTCGAGTGCATCGAAAACGAACATCACGCGCCGATGGAAGGCAATGAACACGACTGATCTCACGCCGCAGGAAATTGTGAAAGGACTCGATCGGTACATCGTCGGCCAGGAAGCTGCCAAACGCTCGCTGGCGGTGGCCCTGCGCGAGCGCGAGCGACGCAAACGTCTGGGAGACGCCGAACGAGCCGAGATCGGCTCCAAAAACATCCTCATCATCGGTCCCACGGGTGTCGGGAAGACCGAGCTCGCCCGGCGGCTGGCTCGCATGGTCGACGCGCCTTTCCTGCGTACCGAGGCGACGAAGTTCACCGAGGTAGGGTATGTCGGTCGCGACGTCGAGTCCATCGTTCGCGACCTGGCCGATGCGAGCGTTTCGATGGTGCACCGCGAGCGTATGGCAGTGGTGAAGGAAGAGGCGGAGCGGCTGGCCGACGAGAGGATCGTGAGCTGCCTCGTGGAGAACCAGGCGGAAACCGAGACCGGCAGTGCCGCGGCCGCGACCGAACGCTCGCACATGAAGCGACGGCGCCGTGCCATAGCCCGAAAGCTGGCCGCCCAGGAGCTGGAGGAACGCCTCATCGAGATCGAAGTGGATAGCGACGAGGGGCAGAGCACGATGCTCGAGTTCGTCTCGGGAATCGGCTCCGACGAAGTGCAGGAGCAGTTTCAGGAGCTGATGAACAGCATGAACGCCACCCGAAGCCGTTCTCGCCGGCTCCCGGTGCGTGAGGCGAGGCGAGTGCTGGTCGAGCAGGAGATGAACAAGCTCATCGACTTCGAGGAGGTCGTCGAGACGGCCATCCGCCGGGTAGAGGAATCCGGCATCGTCTTTCTCGACGAGATCGACAAGCTCGTCAACCGCGGTGGCGGCGATTTCGGAGCCGATGTCTCGGGAGAAGGGGTGCAACGCGATCTGCTCCCGATCGTGGAAGGGGCGACCGTGGCTACCCGGTATGGGATGGTCAACACCGACCACATCCTGTTCATCGGCGCAGGTGCATTCAATCGCTCCCGGCCCTCGGATCTGCTCCCTGAGTTACAGGGCCGCTTCCCGATACGAGTAGAAGTGAGCGATCTCTCGGTCGACGACTTCGTGCGGATCCTGGTCGAGCCGGACAATTCGCCGCTCAAGCAGTACTCAGCGCTCCTCGCTACCGAAGGGGTGACACTGGAGTTTTCGGCCGACGGCGTTCGCGAGATCGCCCGCCTGGCCGCTGCCCTCAACGCGGCCAGCGAGAATCTCGGCGCCAGGCGACTCTACGGCGTGCTCGAACGCGTGCTCGAGAGCATTAGCTTCAGCGCGACCGAGCTCTCAGGACAGACTGTGACGGTCGACAGGGCATACGTGGCGGAGCGCATGGCCGGCGTGCCCTTCACCGACGAGATGAGCAAGTACATCCTGTAGCCCGGGCAGGAGTGCGGACTTGTCAATCGCGGCCGCCGTAACCATGGATCTGAGAAGGTACCGATAAGCGAGCTGAAACACGAAACGGCATTTCAGATAGGAGACGCAGTACTCGCGCGGATAGGCGATGCGCGGGTACCGGGTGTCGTAGAGGATCGCGCCCACGACGGGCGGGTGACCGTGCGGCTCTCGGAACCGTGGGTCGACGAGACCGGACGGAGCTCCGACACGGTGGCCCTGTCGCCGGACCGGCTCGAGCCCATCCTCGACCAGGAGACAGGCGGGGAGAACGCGCTTCCCGGTTGACCTGTCGCCGGCCCTACGAGCTACTGGAGCGCTTTGAGCTTGCCCCGGCAGACCCGCCCCGGATCGCCGGCGGTCACCTGGTGGGCGGCGGTACGAGTGCCGGCCGCCGTCGCGGTAGCCTTTGCACCCGAGGCTGCGAGTGCCTGCGAGTGTGTCGCCAGGCCGCCCATAAGGCTCCCTGCCATGACGACGAGAGCGACTCGCGCGAATCTCATATCCGTCTCCTTGCCCGACTAGGACGGTTGTGCATAGCGTGTTACGTCTACTATACCGAGATTCGACGCGCCTGTCACCCTCAACGGGCACATGCGTCGTCTTGTGAGCCGGACCGCCGCAGCAAGCGACTGTAGTCCCGAAACATCCAGGACCGAGGGGGGCTCGGTCCTGGTATACTGGTAAGACGCACGGACCAGCGGCGACGCTGGTCTTTTCTGCGCCAAGAACACTCACGTGCCCGGACTGCGCGATGTTGCCGCAACTGCCGCGGTTTGCGCCCAGGTAGAGGGGCACGGCGGACCAAACAGAGGAGGTATACCCATGGCAGTTGTTGGCATGAAGCAGCTCCTTGAAGCAGGAGTGCACTTCGGACACCAGACGCGGCGCTGGAATCCGAAGATGAAGACGTACATCTACACCGAACGTAACGGCATCCACATCATCGATCTGCAGAAGACGGTGACGCTGCTGGATCGCGCGTACGCGTACGTGCGCGACGTGACCACAGCGGGCGGAAGAGTCCTGTTCGTCGGCACCAAGAAGCAGGCCCAGGAGGCGGTTGCCGAGGAGGCAACGCGCGCCGGCCAGTTTTACGTGAACCAGCGATGGCTCGGCGGCTTGCTGACGAATTTCAGGACCATCCAGGAGCGGCTGCGTCGGCTGGAAGAGCTGGAGCAGATGCGCACCTCGGGGATGCTCGACCGCCTGCCCAAAAAGGAACAGCTGCGCCGCGCCGACGAGATGGAAAAACTCGCCCGCATGCTTGGCGGAATCCGCGGCATGCGCCGGCTCCCCGACGCGCTCTTCGTCGTCGACACGCGCAAGGAACACATTGCGATTCACGAGGCACGCCGGCTCGACATCCCGGTCGTCGCTCTGCTCGATACAAACTCCGATCCGGATGAAGTCGACTATGCAATCCCGGCGAATGACGATGCCATCCGCGCGGTGCGCCTGCTCTCCGGCAAGATCGCCGACGCGGCGTTCGAGGGCGCTCAGGAGCGGGCGAGCACGCTTGCCAAGGAAGAAGCGGAGGAAGGTTTGCCGCCCGAGGTGTACGCGGGTGGATACACCGCGGACCCCGAAGGCTACGACTCCTCCATCGACGCAGCTGTCGACTACGGGGACGACACCGAAGCGGAGAACGAGCCCGTCCCGGCCGGCGTGGCCGTTACCGACCAGGCCGACGAGGAAATCCTGCCGGTCACTGCGGAGGTTCTTGTCCCGACGGACAGCGGCAGCGAGACGGCGGAGCCGGAGACTGATCACACGCCTGAGGGAATCGCAGCCGGGGGTGGGCATGATGCGCCGGACTGGGAGGCGACCGGCGAGGCCGGTTCGAACCTCGTCGAGACCGGAAACGACGCCTTCGCCGGGGAGATTCCACCGGCCGCAGACGAATCCCGAATTGGGGTCCATCCCGACGCGGCAAACTGAAACTTATTTGATTCGCGCGCTGTAACTGAAGCAAGGAGCTCGTATGAGCACGACCGCAACGAACATTGATGACATTCGACGACTCCGTGAGGAGACAGGCGCCGGCATCATGGAGGCCCGCAAGGCCCTGGTTGATGCCGGTGGGGACTTCGCCAAGGCGAAGGTCCTGCTCGAGCAGCGCGGCGCCGCAGGCGCCGCCAAGCGAGCGGGCCGCGTCGCCGCGCAGGGTGTAATCGAGCCCTACATCCACACCGGGGGGCAGATCGGCGTCCTGGTGGAGCTCGACAGTGAGACGGACTTTGTGGCGCGGATGCCGGAATTTCGCGAGCTTGCTCGCGAGCTGGCCATGCAGGTCGCTGCAACCAACCCGAAGTACGTGTCGCTCGACGAGATTCCGGCCGATGAGGCGGAGCGCATGAAGGCGGTGTACCGCGAAGAGGCGGTAAAGGCCGGCCGCGAGAAGTTCGCCGACAAGATCGCCGAAGGACAGTTCGAGAAGTACGCCAAGGAGCATGCGCTCCTGGAGCAGGAGTACATCCGCGACAGCTCGAAGACCGTGAAGCAGCTGGTGCAAGACCTGGCGGCGAAGACGCGCGAGAACATCCTGGTCCGCCGCTTCGTGCGGTTCCAGGTCGGCGCATAGATGCACGACGTCGAGCGAGCCGAGCCGAGGTACCGACGGGTCCTGCTCAAGCTCAGCGGTGAGGCGCTGCAGGGACGGCAGGAATACGGCATCGATCCGGACGTCGTTGCCGAAATCGCTCGCGAGATCGTCACGATTCACTCCTGGGGAGTGGCCATAGCCGTCGTCGTGGGAGGTGGCAACATCTTCCGCGGCGCGGCGCATGCCGCCCGCGGCATGGACCGCGTGACGGCCGACTACATGGGCATGCTGGCCACTGTCATGAACGGACTTGCATTGCAGGACGCGGTGGAGAAGCTCGGCGTGCAAACCCGCGTCCTGACAGGCATCGAGATGGACAAGGTGGCCGAGCCGTTCATCCGACGCCGCGCGGAGCGGCACCTGGAAAAGGGGCGGGTGGTCATTCTCGTGGCCGGCATGGGAAACCCGTACTTCACCACGGACACGCCGGCTGCGCTGCGTGCCGTGGAACTGCGCATGGACGTGCTGCTCAAGGCCACGAAAGTGCCGGGAGTCTTCGAACACGATCCTCTGATCGATCCCGAGGCCAGGCGTTTCGAGACGCTCGACTACATGGACGCACTCAACATGGAGGTGGAAGTCATGGATGCCACCGCGCTTTCGCTTCTCAAGGAGAACCGGCTTCCCCTCATCGTGTTCAATCTGGCGACGGGCAACATCGAGCGGGTGGTGCGGGGCGACAAAATCGGCACGCTGATTGCTCCGAACGCGCGTGCCGTGCTGGTCGGCGTGGAGTAGGACGATGGAACAGGATCTTATGCGCGACACCGAGCATCACATGAGCCGAAGCCTGGACGTGCTGCGCACCGAGCTCGCGACGATTCGGACCGGGCGAGCCAATCCGGCGATCATCGAGCACGTGTCGATCGAGTACTACGGGGCTCCTACCCCATTGCTTCAGCTCGCGACGATCACTTCGCCCGACCCGAGACAGCTGGTGGTGCAGCCCTGGGACCGCAGCGCGCTCGGATCTATTGAAAAGGCGATCCGCCAGTCTGACCTGGGCTTCAATCCGACCAACGACGGCTCGGTCATCCGCATCTTGATCCCGCAGCTCACCGAAGAGCGACGGCGCGACCTCGTCAAACTGGTGCACAAGCGCGTGGAAGAGGCGAAGGTCGCGATCCGGAATGTGCGCCGCGACTCAAACGAGCGGCTGCGGTCGCTACGCAGGGAGAAAGAAATCTCCGAGGACGAGGAGAAGCGCGCTCAGGACCACCTGCAGAAGCTGACCGACCGCTACATCCACGACGCAGATGGGATCGGCCGAAGCAAGGAGACGGAGATGATGGAGGTCTAGCATGGTCGCGGAGTCGCCTGCCAGGCCGGAATCCGGCCCGACCCTCATTCCTCAGCACATTGCCATCATCATGGACGGGAACGGACGCTGGGCGGAAAAGCGCCACCTCCCCAGGCTGGCCGGGCATCACGCCGGCGAGAGGAACATCCACCGGGTGGTGCGGGCCTGCTCCGATCTCGGCGTCAGACAACTCACGGTGTATGCGTTCTCGACCGAGAATTGGGGCCGTCCACCGGATGAAGTGAACGGCCTCATGGCGCTCTTCGCCGATGCCAGCGATCGGGAGACGCGCAACCTGCACCGCAACGGGGTGCGCGTTCGCCACGTCGGGACCATGGAAGGCGTGTCCGACCACCTGCGCGCCAAGATCGAGCGTGCGGTCGACCTGACGCGAAACAACACGCGGATCACATTGAACGTGGCGTTCAATTACGGTGGGCGTGCCGAAATTGTGGATGCGGTGCGGCGGATTGTGCGGGACGCCGTCCAGCCCGAGGATATCGACGAGGCCATGATCAGCAGGTACCTTTTTACCGGGGATTGCCCCGATCCAGACCTCGTCATCCGCACGGCAGGCGAGATGCGCCTGTCCAATTTCCTTCTCTGGCAGGCGGCGTACAGCGAGTACTATGCAACCCCGACTCTCTGGCCGGACTTCGGCAAACAGGATCTTCTCGCCGCGATCGAGGCGTATAACTCGCGATGCCGCAAATTCGGGAAGCTCCGTTAGCCATGGGGAAGGCTCCGGCGCGAAGTCGGTAGTGGCCCTCCGGATACTCAGCGCGGCCGTCGGCATTCCGATCGTGCTGGTCGCAAACTATCTTGGCGGACCGCTGCTGGACGCGCTGGTGGGTCTTACCGCCCTGGTGGCAGCGATGGAGAGCGCTCGTCTGGTTCTACCGGCGGGCCGGCGAGTGTACGTGGTGTTCGTTCCCGCCACCGTCACGGCGTCCCTCATCCCGGCCTTCAGTGCGAGGCCGCAGGCTGCCTGGGTGGCGCTGCTCGTGGGAGCGAGCATTCTTGTCGCTGCCTACGAGCTCGCGCCTGGAATCTACTCCGAACGCCGCGGCGGATGGTGGCTGAACCTGACTCCGGTGCTGTATGTGGGCGTCCTGTTGGGCTTTCTGCTCCTGCTCCACCGCGCGCGTCATGGGCCGTGGTGGGTTTTCCTGGTGCTGGTGATGACCTGGGCTTACGACTCGGGCGCACTGATCGCCGGCAGCCGTTTTGGTCGGCATCCGTTCATGCGCCACGTGAGTCCGAAGAAGACGGTGGAAGGCGTGGCCGGAGGGCTGATCCTGAGCGGGCTGGCCGGCCTGGCCGGGTCTCGGGGTGTCGGGATTACCTTCTGGCAGGGAGCGATACTTGGCCTCCTCACCGGGGCCGCGGCGCAGTTTGGTGACCTCGTGGAGTCAATGATGAAGCGTCAGGCAGGCGTCAAGGACTCGGGAAGCGTCATGCCGGGGCACGGCGGCATTCTCGACCGCATCGACAGTCTGCTCCTCACCGGCACGCTAGGCTATTGCGCGGCACTCCTGCTCGGCTATGCGCCGTAACGTCGCCATACTCGGCAGCACGGGCTCGATCGGCACGCAGACTCTTGATGTGGCGCGCGAGATGCAGGAGCACGTGCGAGTGGTCGGGTTGGCCGCGGGAACGAACGTGGAGCTGCTCGAGCGGCAGGTTGTCGAATTCAAGCCGTCGGCGGTGTGGGCGGCGCGGCCGGTCAGCGGCTCGCTGCCCCCAGAAACACGCGTTGTATCCGGCCCGGAGGGCATGGCCGAGATTGCAGCTTCGCCCGACGTGGATCTTGTGGTCGTCGCCACGACGGGTCGGGCCGGCTTGTTGCCGACGCTCGCCGCGCTGCGCGCCGGCAAGCTCGTCGCTCTCGCCAACAAGGAGTCGCTGGTGATGGCGGGAAGCGTGGTGACCGAAGCGCTTCGCTCCGGCTCGGGAGAGCTGGTGCCGATCGACAGCGAGCACAGCGCCATCTGGCAGTGCCTGCAGGGTGAAACATCCCGATCGATCGAACGCCTCACGCTAACCGCTTCGGGCGGGGCTCTGCGCGATCTGCCGGCGGACCGGCTGGCGCAGGTCACCCCCGAGCAGGCACTGCACCACCCGACCTGGTCGATGGGGCGCAAGATCACCGTCGACTCTGCGAATCTCATGAACAAGGGCCTCGAGGTTATCGAGGCGTGCTGGCTGTTCGACCTGCCGATGGACCGGATAGAGGTGGTCATGCACGCCGAGAGTATCGTGCACTCCCTCGTCACGTTCGACGATAGCTCGACCAAGGCGCAGATGGGCCTGCCAAACATGCGCCTCCCAATCCAATACGCCATGAGTCACCCGGCGCGCTGGAGCAATTCGCTGCCGCGCCTCGACCTCGCCTCGGTTGGTGAGCTGCACTTCGGCCCGGTGGATCTGGCGCGCTACCCGGCTCTGGAAATTGCGCTGGCGGCGGGTCGCGCCGGGGGGAACGCGCCGGCGGCCCTCTCGGCCGCCGACGAGATTGCGGTGGAAGCATTCCTGGCCGGCAACCTCGGATTCATCCGCATTCCGGCCGTGGTCGAGGCGGTTATGGCACGTCTAGACCATTGTTCGGATCCGTCGCTTGACGATACAATTGAGACGGACGCGTGGGCGCGCTCGGCGGCGAAGGCGTTGATTGCCCGCTCGTAAAGGGGCCATTTGACCATCTTCATCGGCATCATCGCCTTCTTCGTCATTCTGGGTGTGCTGATCTTCGTCCACGAGCTCGGCCACTTCACGTTCGCCAAGCTCTCCGGCGTCAGGGTGGATGAATTCGGGCTTGGCTTCCCTCCGCGCCTGAAGACGTGGCGACGCGGGGTGACGCTCTACTCGCTCAACGCCATTCCACTGGGTGGGTTTGTAAAGATGCAGGGCGAGAACGGCGAGGATGGCGAACCGGACAGCTTCGGAGCGAAGCCGCCATGGCAGCGTCTGCTCATCCTCGGCGCGGGACCGGGCATGAACCTGGCCCTCGCGGTAGTGATCTTCTGGGCGACATTCATGATGGGCTCGCCGCGCGGGCTCTCCCTGCTCACGGCGGTAGCGCCGCACAGTCCGGCGGCGGCGGCCGGCCTCAAGACCGGCGATCGGATCATCGCCGTGGATGGCCAGCCGGTCAGGTATTCCGACGAGCTTCAAACCGCCGTTGACAACAACCTCGGCCAGCGCATCACGCTGCGGGTGCAACGCGGCGCCCGGACCTTCACGACCAGCCTGGTTCCGCGCATCAATCCACCCCCGCATCAGGGACCGATGGGGGTGGGCGTTTCGAAGACGATAACCGTGGCGTACGGACCGGTCGCAGCTTTGCGGCGGGCGGTGGGCGAGGTCGGCGTGATGGTGTCCAGCCTGCCCGCCATTATTCAGAGTGTGGGGCAGCATGGTGGGGGGCAGGTCCAGGGACCGATCGGCATCGCACAGGACACAACGAGCGTGGTACAAAGCACGCCATCTTACGGAATCGGAGCTGTGCTGCAATGGGTGGCGCTGCTGAGCGCGAACCTGGGTGTCCTTAATCTGCTTCCTATTCCGGCGCTGGACGGCGGCCGCATCGTGTTCGTGCTGCTGTCCTGGGTCCGGCGCCGTAATCTCGACCCCGAGGTCGAGGGGCTGATCCACATGGTGGGTATGGCGATGCTGCTATTGCTCATTCTGGTGATCTCGTACCAGGATGTGGCGCGCTGGGTGGGCGGTGGCTCGTTCTGAGCGCCGCAGGACGACTCGACCGGAGTGCGAGGCGTGGGGCCGGCTTGAGGGCACGCTAGTCGACATAACGCTGGGGCGATTTTTGCTCATTTCTCGGGTGGGCGAGCGACCGGGCCAGCCGCTCCGGCGCCGATCGTGACGTCTGACTAGGATGCCGCGGGTTGCGGTCGTGGGTGCGGGCGTGGTCGGTCTCGCCACGACGCTCGAGATTATCGACGCGGGCGCCGACGTACGGGTGTACGAGTCCGAAATGCCTGGCGGCGCCCAGTCCCAGGGGCGTACTCGCGTGTTCCGGGTGGCGCACCGCGATCCCCGTCTTGTCGAGCTGGCTGAGCGGTCGCGCCGGGCGTGGCGAGACTGGGAGGACAGATTCCGACGCCGGTTGATCGGCGACGAGGGACTTGTCATAAGCGGTCACGAAACGGTTGCGTCATGGGGCGCCGCCATGCGGGACGCGGGCGCCGTGCACGAGATCATCGACGTCGAGAGAGCGCAGCGGCTGGTGCCGGTGGCGCGGCCGCCCGGAGAGACGTCGCTGTTCGATCCGGCAGCGGGCGCAACGCGCGCCCGGCGTACGGTCCAGTGCCTGCTCGACGCGTGCCGAAGCTGCGTATCATCCGCGGAAGTCGTGGGCGTTGAAAACACCGTCAGCGGCGTGCGCGTCGAACTCTCCGACGGCGTGTGGGACTGCGACCAGGCCATCCTGACGGCCGGCGCCGGCACGCCCGAACTGGCGGCGACGGCAGGCATCGATGTGAACGCCACCCTCATCAACGACTCCAGGTTCAGCTACCGGATTCAGCCGGAATACCGCGGACACCGGCTTTCGTGCCGGTTCGATCAGAGCAACGCCTTCGGCCCGAATCTGAGCTCATACGGCCAGCGAGTGGGGTCGACCGGGCTTTACGCCGTGGGCGTCGGTTGGTGCGGCGGCGAAGACCTGGCGGCCGACGAAGAGAGTGAGCTGCACCGCCGCGTGGCGGCTCGCTATCTACCGCTCGCGTACCCGGGACTCGACCCGGTTCCCCTGGACGAGCTCCGATGCACGTATGCCCGCGTGGAAGGACTGCCCGACGATGGCGACGGCTTCAACGCCCGCCGGTCCGGATGCGTCACCGCGCTGTCTGGCACGAATCTCTTCAAGTTCGCCCCATTACTTGGCCGCCTTCTGTCGCGAGCGGCCCTCACTGGGGAGCTGCCTGCTGAGCTGCAGCTTGATTTCGCGTGACGACGCTGAAATCACTCTACTTACCATAATGCATCTTATTTGCACTTGACTCCAGAGCCCGAATAAGCCCGGCCCTGGGGTAAGACGCGGCGTGGCTGCGGGGCGCGATGCTTAAGACCTTGGCCGGCGCCTGAATGCTCGGGATCGATTCCTGATTACGGGCATTCTTTGAACTATGCCAATTGCCGACTCCACCAAAGATCTTGGTTACTTGCTTGAGAACTGGGGAAGCTTCGTTCGCGAGGTCGAGACTGGGTACGACGACGGCATTCATGAGTACTTGAACGATCTGTCCGTTCGGCAAATTCTGGAGCGGGTCCTGCGGGCTCTCCCATCTGACAGTCGTGACGATCTCGTAGCGCTGCTTCGGCCGTTCGGCGAAGCCTTCATAGCCGCAACCGTTTCCATCGACCGGCATCTGGGGACGGGGGTCGTCAACCCGGACAACCCGCCTTCTCCACAAGATCGGCCCGATCTGGCTGTGGAGTGGTTCTACACCAGGATTCCTCGCAATCCGTCGGAGGAGCTGGTCTCCGACCTTAAGGACTCTGGCCTGTAGCGCAGCACCCTCCCCGTCAAGGGCGACAACCGGAGTCACCGAGAGGAGCTTCTTCCCCTCCAAGGGTTGGAGGACTAACTTGGCTTGGACGTCTTGACCGACAGTCAATGTGAGATGGCGCTGACGCGCGAGATGATAGAGCTTCGTGCCCGCACGGACCAGGGGAGCGGAGGGAACCCCCAGACAAGCATGGCTGGGACGCCCTCTATTGGGTGTGGAGGCATGCAGAAGCGCCAGAGCCACCGACGTAGACCAGAGCCTGCGACATCTGTGCCTGCGACATCTCCGCCTTCCTCATCGCGCCTTCACCCGATGCCCACTGAGGAGACCGCTGGCAGGTCAGTCTGAATCTCGACTTCCTGGGCTCATGGAGGTTCTCCCCCTGGAACTCGTACCAGGGACTGTCCTCGCCGAAAACGTCGCGCGCCGGCCGAGCCGTCTCTTCTCCCGGTGGTCCAACTGGCGTGTCTTTGAGCGCCTCGGCGATCTCCGCGGCCGGCCGCCCGGCGAGCGAGTGCCAGAGCTCGTTCTGCGCGCGGTGGTGCCTCTCCTCGGTGGGATGGTTCTCAATAGACAGCGGTGCGTCTCCAGTGATGACCGCACGTACTAGCTCGGGATGCTGTTCCGCCAGCATGATCGCCACCCCGCCGCCGAGCGAGTGTCCGTACAGGATTGCCGGCTCTCCCACTAGCTGGGCCAGGAACGCCACCGTATCGCCAACGTAGTCCTGCGAGCTGTATCGGCCCTCCACGTGCCCCGACTTCCCGTGCCCCCGAAAGTCAGGCGCGTAAACGTGCCAGGCAGGGACCAGAGCCTCGACGAAGCGCTGCCCAATCCGCCAGCTCCCGGCGCCGGCGTGTAACACGACAAAGGGCGGCCCGCTGTCCGGTCCCTCCGCGTAGTTGACGTCAACCGTGCCCGTGTGGAATCGTCGTTCGCACAGCATCGACCGAAGTATGGTCGATGCCGACGGCGTTTCCCAAAGTTCCCGATGAGGTGACGGGCGTCTTCATGAAGACGGCGCGGCACTCGCGCGTGATGCCCCTCCCCACGGCAACCCGTGGACCGGCGCGGTTCGCGCGGTTTTATGTCAATATGTGAACACTTGACTTCCTGAGAAATCGTGGTATTGTGGCCATAGGCGGCGGTTGTTTCTGACGATCTTCGGAAGAGCGGACCCGGCTCGCCCGTGCCGCCATGGACCAAGCGGGGTGCGCGTCCGTTGACACCATCCTTCTACCGGGCCCAGGAGATGCCCGCGGGACATGCGGCGGGCAGAAAGGGGCAGCATGACGAGATGAGGCGTCACGTGTAGATGCGTGTCGCCGGCGCAGCTCGCACTTCGGGTCTGCGCGCCGGCACGCGCGTTCGGAAGGAGGATCTTATGACCAGAACCTGGTTCAAATCGCGAGGCACGGGGAGGAAGTACCTTTCCGTGCTAACCGCGGCGGCTGTGGCCACGCTCGTGGTCGCCGGCTCGGTCGCGGTCGCGAGCATCCCGTCGTCGAACGGGATGATTCATGCCTGCTTCGACAAGCAGTCGCACGTGCTTCGAGTCATCGACGCGTACCATGCGAGCTGCAAGTCAACCGAGAAGGCGCTCGCCTGGGCACAGCAGGGTACAACCGGACCGCGCGGTCCGCGGGGCGCGCGAGGACCGGCCGGCCCGCAGGGTGCCGCGGGGCCGGCGGGGCCGCAGGGGGCTACCGGTCCGCAAGGCGCAACCGGCGCTACAGGGGCGACTGGCGCCACCGGAGCCACCGGTCCGCAGGGGCCGCGCGGTCTGCAGGGCAACCCAGGACCAGTCGGGCTCAACTGGCGTGCCGCCTGGAACAGCACGGTCGCGTATGCCGCGGGCGATGGGGTCAGCTACCAGGGGTCGAGCTGGATCGCTACCACCAGCAGCGTTGGCATCGCACCGGCGAATCCCAGTCCGGTGTGGTCGCTCCTCGCGGCGGTAGGCGCCACCGGTCCGCAGGGCCCACCCGGTACGTCTGGCTCCAACAACGTCGCGGCGGTCACCTCGCTCGGGACGCTCGATCACGGCAACGGCGTGTCGTACGTCTCCCATCTCGGGATCGGTGCGTACACCGTGGCATTCAACCGCGACGTAACTCGCTGCGTGTACGAAGCAACACTGGGGCAGCCGGTGAACGGAACGGCCTTCGGCTTCATCTCCACAACGCGCGACCCTACCTTCGGCCAGGCCGTGCAGGTGCGCATCCGGGATACCGGCGGCGTCAACGCGATGGACGCGCCGTTCCAGCTCGCCGTGCTCTGCTGAGCGGGAAGCCGTCTCCTCGTCCGGGAAACGGTACTTCGCCCTGTCCTATCGCATTCGAAAAGAAGAGCCCCGCGGAAGGAGATGCTGCGTTGGAAGCTCCTCCCGCGGGGCTTGTTGCCGTCGAATCGCTACCGCCTCAGGAGGCCGGAAGCTCCCCCAGGTGAACGTGCACGGTGGACGTGGCGCCGTTGCGATTTATGGAAAGTGTGATCGTGTCGCCCGGTTTCTCCCCGGCCAGGATCTGCAGGAGATCCTGAGCGTCGGAAACCGTTCGGCCATTCGCCCCGGTGATTATGTCGCCCTGCTGGAGACCTGCTTGCGCCGCAGGTCCGCTTGACGCGATCTGCTGAACAAGCGCCCCACTGATCGGCGATCCGCCGTTACCGCCCCCGAAGAACCCGCCGCCGAAGCCGCCCCCGGATCCAGCGGTGGAGTCGGTCGGCGAGATGCCCAGGTAGGCGCGGCCGGTATGTTGAACTTTCCCGGTGGCGATGATCTGGTTGGCGACGTACGTGATGCGCTGACTGGGAATGGCGAACCCGATGTCCTGTGCAGCGTTCCCGTTCGATGTGCTGGTCTGTTCGAGGGTGGGCATTCCGACCACCACGCCGTCGAGTGTTACCAGCGCTCCCCCGGAGTTCCCCGGGTTAATCGGCGCCGAGGTCTGGATCGCGCTCGGCAGGTAAGCGCCGTTCGGCTCCTGCTCAACCCGTCCGAGGCCGCTGATCAGTCCCGAAGACACGCTCTGCTGCAGTCCGAGCGGGCTGCCGATGGCGAGCACCGTCTGCGCCACCTGGTAGCTTCCGGCGGCCGCAAAGGTGGCGGCCTTCAGGCCTGGGGCATTGGTCCGAATCACCGCCAGGTCATCGGCCGAATCGGTGCCGACGATCGTGGCCCCATAGGTCTTCCCGTTGTTCAGGGTCACCTGCAGCTTCGAGGCCCCGGAAACGACGTGGTAGTTTGTCACTATGTCTCCGCGGCTGTCGTATATGATCCCTGACCCGCTTCCCGTGCCGACATTGTCGACGTACACGATGGAGGGACTGGCGACCGCGTATGCGTGCTCCGTGGCGGCATCCACGGCGCTGGCGGACGGCGCGGTGGAGACAGTGGCAGTGGTGCCGGGATTCTGGACGGCGGTCGACGCCAGTGCCGGCGGATTGGGTGAAGCACTGCCCGCAATCAGCCGATCGGCAACGGCGCCGGTGACAATGAGCGCTGCCGCCAGGAATGGAATGGCGATGCGTCGCATGAAGTTGCTCCTCTCGCTTGGGACGGTTCGCTTTCAAGCTCGTCGTTTGGTGGCTTTCATCCCTATCGTGCGTCTCCCCGATGGGAAGTTTCTGTGACCTGTCTGAAAGTTTTCTAATGTTTGGAGTACCTGGCGCAGCCTCGGATACAGCGCGGGAGGGACGTCGATGACGCGAAAAGTGCGTTTCCGAAACGTGGGGGCCGGCCGCGGGATCAAGTCTGAGCTCGACGAGACAACCCTGAAGCGGCTCCTGATCGACGAGCGACTGACCCAGGGCGCCGTCGCTCGCCGCTACGGCTGCTCTCCCCAGTTCGTCTCCCAGCTTGCCAGGGAGTACGGCCTTGCGCGGCGCGGCCAGGGTGAAGCAGGCAGTCGGCGTGACCGATGAATGGCGGCTGGAGTCGAGCGGGCCCGTATCTCCCGACATGAGGTCCACCCCGCGAATCGGCGTATCGCTCGCTCCCCGCGGTGATCTGGGCGTGCGGGATGTGCTGGAGCTGGCCGGCCTGGCCGACGAGCTCGGGTACGAGTCGCTGTGGATTCCCGAGAGTTGGGGCTATGACGCCACAACCATCCTGGGAGCGGTCGCAGCCCGAACATCGCGCCTTCGCCTGGCAAGCGGCATTTTCAACGTCTACAGCCGGACGCCGGCACTGATCGCTCAGATCGCCGCCACGCTGCAGTCGATGTCGTCAGGAAGGTTCATTCTGGGTCTCGGCACCAGCGGCCCGCAGGTCGTCGAGCGCTGGCATGGCGTTCCGTTTCGCCGCCCCCTCGGGCGCACCCGGGAGTGCGTCGAGATTGTGCGGCTTGCCCTGAGCGGGGGGCGAGTCGACTATTCCGGCCGCGACTTCACCCTCTCCGGGTTCAAGCTGGCGGCGCCCACCGGGCCTGTGCCAATATTCCTGGCCGCTCTCGGACCGGCGAACATACGTCTCACGGCCCAAATCGCCGATGGCTGGCTCCCCATCTTCGCCGCACGCGGAGGCATGGAGGCCATGCTACAGAGCTTCCATGCAAGCCTGAGCGAGGCCGGGCGCTCCAGGAACGAGGTAGACGTCGCCGCCTACATTCCGTGTCTGGCCGGCTCCTCCGGCCCCCGGCTGGCGCGAGCACAGATTGCCTACTACATCGGCGGCATGGGCACGTTTTATCACGATTTCGCGTACCGCATGCGCTTTGCGCGAGAGGCTGACGCGATCGCGACATACTGGCGGGCCGGAGACCGAGATGCCGCAGCCTCGGCTGTGTCCGAGGACATGCTTCGGGCCTGCGCAATCCTGGAGGGGCCGGAGCCCCTGCATGACCAGCTCGCTGCTTTCCGGCGCGAGGGCGTCCAGCTGTCGATTCTCACCCCACCCTACGGTTCGAGCCGCGAGGCGATCGCGTCGACGTTGAGAGTATTCGCTCCTCGGTGATTGCCGCGGGTGGCGAGTCCACGCGGCGGGCACCGGCCGGTTACCGGGTACAATTCGGTCATGACGACCCTGCTGGTGGCGCGCCACCCCGAAACCACGTGGAACGTGGAGGAGCGCTACCAGGGCCGTCTGGAGTCGCCTCTCAGCGAGCGCGGACGTGCTCAGGCGGCGCTCACCGCCGCGCACCTGGCGGAGTTGGGCATCGCCGCGATCTATGCCAGTCCGCTGCGCCGGGCACTGGAGCTGGCGGTTACTGTCGGCGCGACGACCGGCGTCCCGGTACGCACCGATGAACGGCTGACCGAGATCGCCCAGACACCGTGGGAAGGTCTGACCCGGACAGAGATCGAGCAGTGCTTCCCCGAGCTGTTTCGCACCTGGCGAGAGAGGCCGGACCGCGTTCGCTTTCAGTACGGTGAGTCCGTGCAGGATGTAATGCTGCGGACGAGCTCCATGCTTCGCGAGCTCTATGACAGGCACGACGGTGATACGGTGCTGCTGGTCACGCATTCGGTCGCGGTCCAGACCATCGCCGCATGGAGCCTGAATCTGGAGCTTCGCTATCTGCACCGTGTGGCCGCATCGAATGCGAGTATCACGACGTTTCGCGGTACCACGGCCCCCGGCTATCTTGTTAGCTTGAACGTGACCGAGCATCTGGCGGACGCATCAGTCGGTGCGTCCACGATCGAGAGTCTTTCGGTGGTGAGAAAGAGGAAGGCGTCATGATCAAGCCCATCTACAATCGGCAGTCGCGCACCTTCTCGTCCGAGCAGTACCAGCTGATGGACGGAGACACCCAGCTCGGACATCTTGATCTGCACTTCGGAGCTCACGAGGTGTTCGGCACCCTGGTACTCGATCGGGAGCTCAGCGAGGAGCAGTCGACCCAACTGATCGAGCAGATTGACGAGGACCTTGTCCTGTCGGCTGAGGTACCGCGCGAGGACTTTCTGTGTCGCGTGTATGTTGGTCGTGAGGTCGGTCTGTTCAGCGACGAGCTCCTGCAGGACGAACTGGTAATCGATGGGCACGAGGACTTTGACGACGAGTCATGACGATATGGTGAGAGCGGCCGCCCCAGGCAGCTCGCCGCGCACGGGAGGCGCCGAGGAATGAACATTTACGAGCAGCTGCAGGCGGTCAAGCAAGACCTCGAACGCCAGGGCGCAAAGGCCAAAACACTTCGCGTGGTGGATAATCTTGCGGCCCGCGCAGAGCCGCAGCGAGACAGCGGACTGAACTTCACGCGGCTGCAGGTGCTCCGTCGAGTCATGCAGACCCCCGAGGTCCTCAATGATGAGGACGTGCGGCTTGACCTGATTGCGCTCGAGGGAGACCTCGAAGAGGCGGCGGCGCAGCGCGCCGAAGCCGAGCCGGCGTACGAAGCGCCAACGGCGCGACCGAAGCTCAAGAAGTACTACAAGAAGAAGTGATCGGGACCGAGGGATAACCCCGGTTGCGGTCCGCCTCAGCTACCGGCGGCAGCGCCGCTGGTGGACTCCGGCTTGCTCTCCTTGGCGGCCGGCTTGCTCTCTGGCTTGGTCTCTGCCGGCTTGGTAGACGCCGGTGTCTTCTTGGAATCGGTGGCGTAAAAGCCGGTTCCTTTGAACACGATTCCCACCGGGTGAATCACTCGCCGCACTTCGCCGCCGCACTCTGGACAGGTCCGGACCGGGTCGTCGTTAATGCCCTGCCGAACCTCAAACCTGTGATGTTCGGGGACGCATTGGTATTCGTACAGCGGCACCTGGCAATCCTCACAAAGACGCGTGGAGAGGCCCGGTGGGCCTCTCTAGGGCCATTCTACGCCGCACGGCGGCGCGGCGGCAATTCCAGGACGCTATAATTCAGCGCGTTTTGCGGGCCGCCACGCCGGCCCATTTTCTATCTGGCCGGAGCCTTACCGTGTCCGTCCTTGGCCCATTCGACCTTCAACGGGCGATTGAGATGATAATCATCGTCTTGATCGCCATCGACATTCACGAGCTGGCCCACGCCGTGGTGGCCGATCGTCTCGGCGACCCGACCCCCCGCCGGCTCGGCGAGCTGTCGCTGAATCCCTTCGTGCACATGGACCAGTTCGGTATCGTGCTGCTGCTTCTGACCTCGATCAGTCCCCTGGCGTTCACCTACGGTCGAACCCACGTGACACCGACCAACCTCAAGTTCGGCCCGCAGCGCGGTAACGCTATCGTGGCCCTCGCCGGCCCGCTGTCCAATCTGGGCCTGGCGGCGATCCTGGGCTTCGTCGTCACCGCCTGGGCCAATGGAACCCTCTCGCTCACCCAGGCGCAGTTCAACTTCGTCTTTCTGGCCTTCCAGATCAACGTGCTTCTCTTCGTGCTGAATCTTCTGCCGCTTCCGCCCCTCGACGGATTCACCGTTCTGGGAGGGTTTCTGACCGCCAGGCAGATGTACTCACTCGAGCCGCTCCGGCAGTGGGGACCGCTCGTCCTGGTCCTCCTTTTCGTGCTCGATCCTCAGATCGGCGTGATCAGCCGCGTGCTGCAACCGGCGATGTTACACGTAATGAATCTGTTGTGTTCGAACTGCGTAGCAACCTCGTGAGCACGGCACGCTTTCCGCTATATCGGATGCCTGCCGTCCGGCGAGTCGTTCGATGAGTGAGGGCGCCGCGATCCGAGTCGAATTGCCGTTCTTCGCGGGCGACCTGGAAGAGCTGGTGCGACGCGTGCTGCGGCGAGAGATCGACCCGAGCCATCTCTCCGTCGCCGCGGTCACCAGCCAGCTCGCGGCGAATGTGGCGGGCGCCGCCACACTCGACCTGGACCTTGCTGGGACGGCGCTCGCCCTATCGGCACACTTGCTCTCGCACGTATCGTCGTCGTTGCTCATGGCGCCTGGGCGAGAGGACGAAGCGGATCTGGCTGCGCCTGCCGCTGCGATCGACCGGGATCTCCTGGCACAGGCTGCCGACCGCTTCAGAGAGCGCGAGGGGCTCGAAGTCTTCGTCGCTCCTCCGCGCGTGGATCTCGTCGAGCGCCCCGTCCAGCCGCGCAACCCTTCGGTTCTGGCCCGGCTCTGGAGCGAGATGTACCAGCGCCGGCCCATGGCGCCGGTGCGCGTTTCCGTGCCCGCCTTCGTCCGGCTCGAGTCCGCGGTGAGCTCGTTGATCAGGCAGCTGAAGGCGGGTGGCGGAGTGCGGCTCGGCCGTCTGCTCCGTGGGTCATCCCGCGGCGACGCGGTCGTCCATTTCCTGGCGGTGCTGGAGCTGGTACGCCGGCGGCAGGCAAGGGCCCACCAGGCAGGACCGTTCGGCGAGATAACGCTCGAGTATGCGCAGGACGGGTCTGATGCCGCCTCCCGCGCCGGATGACGGCAGGCTCTCGGCCCTGGCAAGCGTCCTGCTGGTGGCGGGAGGACCCGTCAAGATCGGCGCTCTCGCCGAGGCACTGCAGTGCTCGCGGCGAGAGGTATCAACGCTGCTCGACGCCCTCGAGCTGGAACTGACCGCCGGCATACGGCTTCAGCGGCAGCTCGACGAGGTCCAGCTTACGACGGCGCCGGAGAATGCCGATGTGATTCAGCGATTTCTCGGCGCGGCCCATCCTCCCGCGCTCACCAGGGCGTCGCTGGAGGTGCTGACCATCGTCGCCTACCACCAGCCAGTCACCCGCGCCGAGGTGGAGGCGATGCGCGGCGTGAACAGCGACCGCGCGATTCAGACTCTGCTCTCGCGGGACCTCATCGAGGAGCGGGGCCAGAGGCCGGTACTCGGCCGGCCGATGGAGTATGGTACGTCTTTCCGGTTCCTTGAGTACTTCGGCCTCACCTCGCTCGACGACCTTCCGCCTCTTCCCGACGCGGAGAGCGCGCAGCACGCGCCGGACGTGGGAATCCGTCGGTAAGGGTCAGCGCTTCGTGTACTGCGGCGCCTTGCGCGCGCGCTTCAGGCCGTACTTCTTGCGCTCTTTCATCCGCGCGTCGCGAGTGAGAAAGCCACCCTTACGCAGCTGCGGACGCAGCTCTTCGTCCGAGGCGACGAGTGCCCGGGAGATGGCATGCCGGATCGCGCCGGCCTGCCCGGAGAGTCCACCGCCGACGACTTTGACGTCGACGTTGAAGCGCCCTGCCTGGTTCACAAACTGAAACGGCTCGTGAACGGTCGCGGTCCAGATGTCACCGCCGAAGTACTCGTCGATGGGCTTTCCGTTGACCACGACCTGGCCAACTCCGGGCACGAGCCGCGCTCGGGCCACTGATGTCTTGCGCCGGCCGACGCCGGCATAGTACTGCTGAATTGCCATTAGCTCGCCTCACTAACTGTGGCGTAGCGCGCGCCCGTCGGCTGCCCGCCCCCAAATGCCTCGCCCAGATCGCGAGGTTGCTGCGCCTCATGCGGGTGATCCGGCCCCGCGTACACCTTTAGCTTTCGGTACACATCGTCGCCGAGATGGTTGTGCGGAATCATGCCGCGCACCGCCTTCTCCAGGACGCGCTCAGGGTGTTTCGCGAGCATGTCCTGGAGTGTCATCTCGGTCAGTCCTCCCGGATAGCCGGAGTGCCGGTAATACATCTTGTCGGTGAGCTTCTTGCCGGTGAAGGCCACCTTGCCGGCGTTGACGACGATGACGTAGTCGCCGACATCCGCGTTCGGCGTGAACGTCGGCTTGTGTTTTCCGCGCAGCACGCGGGCGATATCCGACGCCAGCCGGCCGAGATTCTTGCCGGAGGCATCAACGACGTACCAACTGCGCTCGATCTCTCCCTGTTTCGGGACGTAGGTTTTCATCTCATCTCCTCGTGTCGGTCGGCCGCGGGCAGGCTGACCAGTCCCGCGATCCTCTCACTCAGCTCTTGCGTTGCCCGTTGCGGGCCAGACAAAGGTGCCACCGGCTGCTCTACGGGGCCGGCGACTTCGTACGAGCCGCATGGGAACGTGCCGTTCTCGGCGACCGAGCCCGTCTGCGAATGCTCATCATACGAAACCTCGACCAGGTAAAGCCCGCAGGCGGGGGCCGTCGTCCCGGCGAGCGATCTATCGCCGGATTGCACAATGTGCAGAAATTCTGAAATTGCGAGCCGGCCGGTTCCGACCGTGACCAGGGTACCCACCAGCGCACGCATCATTTGCTTCATAAACCCGCTGGCCGTGACTTCCACCATCACCAGGTGCCCGTCCCGCCGGCAGCTCGCGTCGAATATCGTGCGGGTGCGCGAGCCTTCGGTGCTCACAGGGACAAACGCACTCACGTCGCACGGTCCCACAAGAGTCTGAAGGGCCAGATGCATAGTCGTTTCGTCGAGCGGCTTCCGCACCAGAGCGGCGCGGCCGAGGAGGAAGGGGGAATGGGTTGGCCGGTTCCAGATCACGTACCGATAGGTGCGGCTCAACGCGTCGTGTCGCGGGTTGAATGTCGGAGTTGCCTCTTCGCACACGACGACCCTCACATCTTCCGGAAGATGCGCATTGAGCGCATGCAGGAGCGTATCGCATGGCAGGTCTCGCGCTGTGTCAAACGCAACGACCTGTCCGAGGGCGTGCGCTCCGGCGTCAGTCCTGCCGGACCCGACCACCCGCACATCCTCTTGCGTTACTGCGAATATCGCCTGTTCGAGCGTGCTCTGCACCGTTACCTTACCTGGTTGCCCCTGGAATCCGGCATACGCCGCGCCCACGTACTCGACGCGGCAGCGAATTCTCCGCTTGATTAGACTGCCGCCTCTTCCATTTCCTCGACGAATTCGATCCGCGCCATGGGAGCGGCGTCGCCGTGCCGGTGACCAAGCTTGATGATTCTTGTGTAGCCACCCGGCCGGTTCTTGTAGCGGGGTCCGTAGACCTCGAACAGCTTCTCGACGAGAAGCTTGTCCGGCAGGCGCTTGAGCGCCAGCCGGCGCGCCGGCAGGTCTCCTCGCTTGCTGATGGTCACCAGCCGCTCGACGAAGCGGCGGAGCTCTTTAGCCCGCGGCTCGGTCGTGTTGATGCCCTCATGAATCAGCATCGACGATGCGAGGCCGCGCAGCAGGGCCTTCCTGCGGTCCATGGGCATTCCGAGTCGGCGCCCGGCTTTGCGATGTCTCACGTTGTCCCCTCGTCTATCGTTTCACTGGACCGGCCGCACTCGTCACAGGCGGCGGGCCGGCCTGCTTGTTTAGGTGTCGCTGCCGACGTTGACGTTATCGGCGAAATCCTCCGGCACAAGCTTGCGCAGCTTCAGCCGCTCGATCAGCTCGTGATACGACTTCTGACCGAAGTTTCGGATGGAAAGCAGGTCTTCGGGATTCATGGTGACGAGCTGGCCCACCTTGGTGATACCCGCCCGCTTCAACGAGTTCTCGGCTCGCGCCGACAGGTTGAGGTCCTCGACCGGCATCTCTGCTTCCTGTGCCGGGAGCGGCCGCGGAGTCAGCGTGGGCTTGCCCTGACCGACCACGACCTCCTGACCGAAGGTCGAGAGATGCTGGAAGTGCTGGGTCAGAATGGTCGCCGCCTGGGTCAATGCGTCGTTTGGATGAATCGTTCCGTCGGTCCAGATCTCGAGGATCAGCCGCTCGAAGTTCGTCATCTGGCCCACGCGCACGTGCTCAACGTTGAGATTGACGCGCTCGACCGGCGAGAAGATGCCATCGACCGGAATGGTGCCGATCGGCCCTTCCTCGCGGAGGTCAGTGATTTCGTGGTAGCCGGTGCCTCGCTCGACGACGATCTCCGCGGAGAGCTCCGAGCCGTTTCCGTCGAGAGTCGCCAGGTGCTGGTCGGGATTGACGATCTCGACCAGGTCGGTGGTCTGGATGTCGGCCGCCGTGACTTCGGTCTCACCTCTGGCCTCGAGCGTGAGGTGTACGGCCTCCTCCCCGAAGGAGCGCAGCCGGACCTTCTTGAGATTGAGTATGAATTCGGTGACATCCTCCTTCACGCCATCAATGTCCGAGAACTCGTGGCGGATACCGTCGATCTGCACGGCGGTAATGGCCGCCCCAGGCAGAGACGAGAGGAGGACTCTTCGCAGCGCATTTCCCAGCGTCACGCCGTATCCACGCTCCAGCGGCTCGATCTCGAACCGCCCGTAGGTGTCGGCGCTGGTCGTGCACTCGATTCGAGGCAAAGAGATATCCAAAGAGTTGATCTCCCTATTTGGTTAACGCGAGTAGTGCTCGACGATGAGCTGCTCGCTGACAAGAGCGTCCACATCGGAACGCTGCGGGGGCGTCAGGACACGACCGGTCATTGAACCCTGGTCGACCTGAACCCATTGCGGCGCCTGGGCGCGGGCGCTGCCGAACGCGGCGCCTGCCTGGAAGAATTCGGTCTTTTCGCTGCCTTCGTCGAGGGTGACGACATCACCCGGCTTGAGGCGCATCGACGGGATATTCGCCTTCTTCCCGTTCACCCGGAAGTGTGCGTGAGTGACGAGCTGGCGCGCCTGATCGCGCGACGAGGCGAAGCCCATACGATAGATAACGTTGTCGAACCGAAGCTCGAGAAGCTGGAGCAGGTTCTCGCCGGTCATTCCTGGCCGGCGCTCGGCCTCTTCAAAGATGTGCCTGAACTGGTCCTCTAGTACTCCGTAGATGCGGCGCACCTTCTGCTTCTCGCGATGCTGCATCGCGTACTCCGAGGGCTTGCGGCGGCGGCCCTGCCCAGCCTGGCCGGGCGGATATGGCCGGCGCTCGATGGCGCACTTCTTGGTGAGACAGCGTTCACCTTTCAGAAACAGTTTCATGCCCTCTCTGCGGCAAAGCTTGCAGTCTGGGCCGGTATATCGTGCCATTCAAACTCCGTTAGTGGCTTGGAGCCGTGGGCGGCGCGGTCTGGGCACCGCTGCGACTCGGGTGGTTTCTCTGACTACACGCGTCGGCGTTTCCGCGGTCGCGTGCCGTTGTGCGGGACAGGCGTGACATCCGTTATGGAAAGCACGGTCAGCCCGGTCGCCTGAAGCGCGCGGATTGCCGATTCTCGACCGGGACCGGGGCCTTTCACATAGACGTCGATCGACTGCATGCCATGCTCCATCGCACGCCGAGCGGCGGTTTCCGCGCTCATCTGCGCGGCGAATGGAGTACTCTTGCGCGATCCCTTGAACCCGGCCGCCCCGGCGCTACCCCATGCGATCGGGTTGCCGGTCATGTCTGTGATCGTGATCAGCGTGTTGTTGAAGGT